>SLQW01000023.1 GCA_007131295.1 Pseudomonadales bacterium
GCGCCACAACTTCCCACATCCTCCGATCATGCGATGCCCTTGTGGGAAGGCGTGGCCGCAAAGCGGCCGCGCCGATCGCCGACTGCGCTTGGTCCCAGCGTCACGCCCAAGGCGGCTGCGCCGCCATCGTTGCGCCGCCCTGCGGGCACCACAACTTCCCACATCCTCCGATCATGCGATGCCCTTGTGAGCGCGATTCGACTGGATCGAATCGCGTCGCACGCAGTGCGCCCCGTAGGGGTGCGCACCAGGGATGGTGCGCAACAAGGCGTGGCCGCAAAGCGGCCGCGCCGATCGCAGACTGCCGCCGAATCGAAGCTGCAACCTCAGGGAACCAGCGCCCGCCGCGTCCAGCCGGAGCCGTCCTGAACGTATTCCCAGCGGTCATGCAGTCGGTCGGCGGGGTGAATCTGCAGACACTCCGCACCGAGGATCTCCAGCTTCAGCGCGAGGGCGTCCGCAGGCGGCGAGGGGTCCGACCCCAGCGCCGCGTCGAGCGCGTCATGGGCGCTGCGCAGCCGTGCGGGGTCGTCCAAGGGCGTACTCTGCGGAAACCCGTCGCCGTAGAGATGATCCATCACCTGGCTGCTGCGCGGCCTGCGCTGCCAGTGGCTCGTCAGGAGGGTCCGCGACAGGGGTTCGGTCTGCACACTGAGCCGCCACTGGCGTTGCAGCGACGGATACCATGTGGCGATCTGACAGCGCGGCTCGCGCGTAAGATCAGCCCCTTTCGCGGAAGTGGCGTTGATGAACAGTGCGAGCCCTTCCTCTACGTCTCGAAGGACCAGAGCTCGCACCCGCGGCAGGCCGCTGGCGTCGATGGTCGCCAGCCAGCAAAGTTCGGAGTTGGCGTCGCCGTACTCGCGCGCCCGCGCCCGGTCCTCCCGCAGCCCGCTCAGGGGATCCTGCAAGGTGCTTGCGCTCAGCCGGCGCCACCGTCTGGCGATGAGCTGGCCTGGCTGCGGCGGATCTCTGCAATGTCCCGCTGAATCTCGCTGAGACGAAACACCACGTCTGGCAGCTGGTCCATGATCCGCCAGAGCATGTACGCGATGGCGAGCAGGACGAGAAATGAGAGAAAGGTCATGCAGTGCACTCCTGAGTGGTGAAAACCGCCCTCGACGGGCGCGCCGCGGCCCAGCGGCGCCGGCAGCCGGGTCAGGTGCGGGTCGCGTCTCCTGCGCGGGGCGACACATATACCGCGAAGCCCGCGCGCCGGGCAAATCCGGATTACCGCCGGGGGCGCAGCCATCCTGAACGTCACGCTCGATTCCGACGCAGCCGCCGGATGGGCGCCAGCGCTAGGAGCGGAACGCTTTCGGCCGCAGCAGCGGTTCCTCGTCGAGCTCGCCGCTCCCCCACTCGGACCAGGGCGCCGCGCCGCGAAAATGTGCCAGAGCGAAAGTCGGTAGGTTGTCCAACTTCGGCTGCCTCCCGCCGCGCAGCAGATTGACCAGATCCGTCAGCCCCGGGTTGTGACCCACCAGCATGAGCACCCGGCAAGCCGCAGGCGCGGCGCGCAGCCAGTCGAGCAGGGTCTCAGCTCCCGCCAGATAGAGGGCATCCTCGTATGCTACATGGCGCGGGTCCACCAGGTCGGGAATCAGGAACGCGAGGGTGTCCCGGGTCCGCCGTGCCGGTGAGCAAAGCACCCGATCGGGTGGCGGCAGGCCCTCGGCGTAGACGCGCCCCAAGCGCCTGCCGTCATCGACGCCGCGCTGATTGAGCAACCGATCGAAGTCTGCCTGCCCCGGATCCTCCCAGCTCGACTTCGCATGGCGCAGGATGAGGAGCTCTCGGTTCGGCATCGTCTTGTCTCCTGTTGCGGGATTGCGGGTGCCCGGCTGCGTTGACACCTATCGAGCTCGGCGGCATGTTGCCGCATCGTGCGTCGCAGCGGTAACGACGACCGGGGGAACGCGTGAAAAACATTCGGGGTTTCGATCTTGCCAGACAGGTGGCCGGTCTCGAACTGCTGTTCGACGTCGGCCTTTCGCTCACCTCCGAACGCAATCATGACCGCCTGATCGAGAAAATCCTGCTCGCGGCCAAGCAGTTCTGTCGCGCCGACGGCGGCACCATTTACCTGGCGACCGAGGACGACCACCTCGAGTTCGCCATCATGCGCAACGACAGCATGGGCACCGCCCTGGGCGGCACCACCGGTAAGCCCCTCGACCAGCTGCCGCGAGTGCCGTTGAAGGACCCGGAAAGCGGCGAGCCGAATCAGCGCAATATCGCGGCCTACGCCGCCAACACGAAGCGTTCAGTGAACATCGAGGATGCCTACGAAACCGAAAGCTTCGACTTCTCGGGCACCAAAGACTATGACCGCCGCAACGGCTATCGCTCCCGGTCCTTTCTCACCATCCCCATGCTCAACAACTCTGGGCGCATGATCGGCGTGCTGCAGCTCATCAACGCGCAGGACCCGGAGACCGGCGAAATCGTCGCCTTTGATGTGCACCTCCAGCAGATCGTCGAGGCGCTGGCTTCCCAGGCGGCGGTCGCTCTCGACAATCAGCAGCTGCTCGCGGCCCAGCGGACGCTCATGGAGAGTTTCATCCAGCTCATCGCCGAGGCCATCGACGCCAAGTCGCCCTACACCGGTGGTCACTGCGAGCGGGTCCCGATCATCACCCAGATGCTGACGGAAGCAGCCTGCCGCAGTGACGAAGGTCCGTTCGCTGACTTCGACCTCGATGCCGAGCAGTGGTACGAACTGCGCATCGCCGCCTGGCTGCATGACTGCGGCAAGATCACCACGCCGGTTCACGTCATGGACAAGGCCACCAAGCTCGAGTCCATCCGGGACGGCATCGAGAACATCCGAACCCGGTTCGAGGCGCTCAAGCGCGAGACGGAACTGGAGCACTTGAGGGCCGGTGGCAGCGACGGCGATACGGATCTGCTCGCGACTCTGGCGGCGCTGGAAGAGGATTTCGCTTTCCTCGAGCGCTGCAACATCGGGGGTGAGTTCCTCTCGGAGGAGGACAAAGCACGCATCCGCCGTATCGCCACCCGCAGCTGGCGCTGTGGTGCCGAGCAGCGGCCGCTGCTGACGGAAGAGGAGACGGAGCTGCTCTGCATCGCCCGTGGCACCCTGAGCGAAGAGGAGCGGCTGGTGATCAACGGTCACATGGTGCAGACCGTGCGCATGCTCGAGCGTCTGCCGTTCCCGCGGGATCTGAAGCGGGTGCCGGAGTATGCCGGTGGCCATCACGAGACCATGGACGGCACCGGTTACCCCAAGGGCATCTTCGCCGGCGACATGTCGATCCCAGCGCGCATCATGGCCATCGCAGACGTGTTCGAGGCGCTGACTGCCGTGGATCGTCCCTACAAGCCCGGCAAGTCGCTGTCGGAAAGTATGGCGATCATGGGGCGGATGAAGCAGAGCAACCACCTCGACCCGGAACTCTTCGACCTGTTCGTCCGCAGCGGGGTCTACCGTGAGTACGCCGAACGCTACATGAATCCGGAGCAGTTGGATTCGGTGGACGAGGCGGCGCTGCTCGCGATCGAGCCGGCTCCTTTCGAGCCGCCGCCGGAAGCGGTGCGGGCTGAACGCTGGAAAACCTTCCTGCCGAAGTATCAGCGCCTGGTGCGTTCAGCGCTCGGCGACATCGGCCGACGCTGAGGCCTCCCAGCGCGGCAGGCCTCGCAGCAACAGCCAGATCACCGCGACCGGGAAGCCGAGCAGCGCCGTTGCCAGAGTCCATCCCAGGGTGCGCCC
>SLQW01000163.1 GCA_007131295.1 Pseudomonadales bacterium
CCTGAGCCTGAGCCTGAGCCTGAGCCGGTGTCAGCCGCAGTCTTCGGGCAGGTGGTAAACGGCCCGCTCGCTGGCGCAGAAGTCCGCATCTCGACCGAGCTCGGCGATCTCCTGGCTACGGTGACGACCGACGAAGACGGGCGATTCAGCGCCGTCCTGGATCGACTCGGTCCCTATCGCATGCGCACCCAGGGCGGAACGCTTGCCGGTGAGACGTACGAGGGCGAGCTGCAGGCGCGCTGTCAGGCCGATGCGCGGTGTGTGGTATCGCCTCTAACTACCGCTTTCGCGGCGCTGGAGGCGCGCGACCAGATCGATTTCGATACTGCTCGGGAGCGGCTGCGCAACAGCCTCGCTCTGCATATCGATCCGTTCGCGGACAGTGACGAGGTGGATGCGGAGGTCTTCGACATCGTCGCCGTACGAGCCTCTATCGATTTTGGGCGGCAGCTTGGCGCCTGGATCGAGGATCTCCTGGCCTGGTTCGATGGCATCGCACCTCTTCCGGAGGGTATCGCAGGCCCGGCGCCGGTACCGGGCATCGAACCAGATCTCACCTGCTCCGAGTTCACGGTGGAGGTGGAGGCACCCCACTATCTGGTCGGGAGCCACGCGGAGATGGTCGCTGCGCTGGAGGACACGGAAGAGCTAGCGGACGGCCGCCTTGTGATCGGCATCACCGACGATATCGACGACGGGCCCCAGGGAACCCTCAGTGTAGCGGAGGTCTGGTGGCTGGCCGATCTGGATGGCGATGACACGGATCTGGTGCTGGTCGGTTGGACCGAAGACGGGTCGCGCCCCGTGATCGATCTCGGCGGCGGCGCCCGGGGGATGTGTGTTCGCACGCGCAACGACGTCGTCGTATCCGGGATCGAATTCCGCAACGGCCGTGCTCTCGGCGCGAGAGAGTCCCTGTGCCGGGCCGAAACCGCGGGCGCTCTCTACGTAAACCAGATCGCCGGCAGTGACGGACAGCTCTATCTGCACGACACCATCTTCCGCGACAACACGACGCAAGCGAGTCTCGAAACCGGTACCCCGCCGTTCACCGTCGGCAGGGGCGGTGCCGTGTACAGCAGAGGCCTCATCACCGTCGCGCGCTCGGAGTTTATCGGCAACTACGCGCGCAATGCCGGTGGCGCCATCTTCAGCGACGCGGGCGTGGACGTATGCCACTCCCGTTTCGAGAACAATCGCCAGAGTGACCCGGGCACGAGTCGCTCGGGCGGTGCGATCATGGTGAACAACGAAAACGCCGGCGGAGACCTGCGCATTCACGATTCGGTGTTCATCGATACCGAAACGCGGAGCGCCCGAGGCGGTGCGGTCTACTTGAATTCCGTTGGCTTCTTCGCGTCGACCCCGGGTGAGGTCATCGTCACCGAGTCCGAGTTCATCGATAACCTGGCTACTCAGGGTGCGGCGGCCATCTACACCCTCCCGGTCAATGCCAATATCTATATCTCCGACTCCAGGTTCGTGAACAACGTCAGCGAGGGCAGCGGGCCCATCCTCGAAGCCGACAAGGCAGACATCTTCATTTTCAATTCGGTGTTCGAGAACAATGTGGTGGAGCCTCCGCAAGGCCTGATCGTCGCCGAAGCGGGAACCGTCGCCGGATCGAGCTTCAGCGACAACAGCAATCCGGCATTCGTCGGTGACTTCCTCGATGAGGGCGGCAACGTCTTCTTCGGGAGCAGCAGCAACCCGTTCGGGGAGCCCGAGGGCAGCATCGCTTTCCATGACGACGGTGGCATCTACACGGTGGCGCCGGACGGCAGCGCTCGCAGGCTGGTGCTCGACGTCGGCTTCATCGACCCGGCTCCGGCCTGGTCGCCGGACGGCCGGGAACTGGTCTATGTCGCCGGTCCGGCGTTTCGAACGGACCTGTTCCGGTACTCGCTGTTGAACCGGCAGGTGCAGCGCCTCACGGATCAGGACGGTATCCGGGCGCTGGAGCCAGCCTGGTCGGTGAACGACGAGATCGCCTACGTCCGGCGCAACGAGTCCCAGGGCAGCAACCCCTTCCTGATCTACGTGACCAGCCCGGAAGGCGGGGAGGGCGAACACCTGACGGGTGGGCCGAGCGCCAGCGACATGGAGCGCTTCCCGACCTGGTCGCCCGACGGTGAGGCGCTGATCTTCAGCGTCCGGGAAGACTGGTCCTTCGATCCGCAGGCTGCGGAGCTCAAGCTGTACCAGATCGATCGCGAGGGCATGGGGCGTGGACCCATCGATGGCTTCGAGGATGCGGATCAGCCCGCGTGGTCACCGGATGGAGACTGGATCGCTTACGTGCAGGACGGCCGCGTGCTGGCGCGGGCGATCGACGACGGTGAGGTCATCGATTTCGGCGAGGGCGATTACCCGACCTGGTCACCGGACGGCACGATGATCGCGTTCCATCACGATGGTGGCATCTTCCGGGCCAGCCTGCTGGAGCCGGATGAGCGCACGCTCGTCACCGAGGGCAACCAGCCGAACTGGTCGCGGCTCTGAAGTGGCTATGCGGGTGGCGGCCCGGCCGCCACCCGCAGCGCCGTGATTCACTCCTCCATGATGCCCGCGAGCCGCTCGGCGGCACTCGCGAAGTCCTCCATGAACTCCTGCACCACGGCGCGCACCGACTGCGGCGAGTTCATCAGGCCGACCCCCTGACCCACCCAGTAGGTGGCGAGTTGCTTCGCGCCCGGGTCGCCGGCCTCGGCCAGCTTGTTGATGCGGCTGAGCGCAGGTTCGGACACCAGGCTTTGCAGTGGCATCGGCAATGGCTCCGGTGCCTCCGCTGCCTGCCAGGCATCCGTCCAGGCGGAGCGCAGCTGCCGCGTGTACTTGCCGGTACGGCTGCGGGAGCGCACCGTCTGGCGCGAATTCGCGGCCAGCATCTTTTCCTTCACTGCCGGATTGGTCTCGGCCTCGGCGGTGGTGAGCCAGACGGAGCCGGTCCAGGCGCCGGCAGCGCCCATGGCCATGCAGGCGGCCATCTGCCGGCCGGTGACGATGCCGCCGGCGGCGAGCACCGGGATGTCGCCGTAGGGCTTCAGGGCCTCGATCACCTCGGGGACCAGCACCAGGGTGGAGATTTCACCACAGTGGCCACCGGCCTCGGTGCCGGAGACGATGAGGATATCCACGCCCGCCTCGGCGTGTTTGATGGCATGCTCCGGCGCACCGGTGAGTGCACCCACGGCTACGCCTTCGGCGCGGGCGCGGTCGAGCATGATCTTCGGCGGAACGCCCAGTGCGTTCACGATCATTTTGATGGAATGGGAGAACGCCACGTCGAGAATGGCGGCCGCGCCAGACTCGCGCATGCTGCTGGCGAACTCGGAGCCGATCTCGCGATCCCATAGGCCGCTGGTATCGACGCCGTGCTCGGCCAGGATGCTGTCGACGTAGGCTTTGTGCTCCGGCGGAATGGCAGCCTCGATCTGCTCGCGCGTGAAACTGCCGTCTTTGTTCGCCATGCTGGTGGGCACGATGAGGTCGACGCCGTAAGGCTTTCCGTCGACGTGCTCGTCGATCCACTTCAGTTCGACTTCCAGGCTCTCGGGCCGGTGCCCGGCAGCACCGAGTACGCCGAAGCCGCCGGCCTTGCTGACGGCCGCGACCACATCGCGACAGTGACTGAACGCGAACAGCGGGAATTCGATCCCGAGCATGTCACAGACCTTCGATTTCATCGTCCACCTCTTAATTCGTCTGAATTGGCCCCGGAGCGGGATTGTAGAGCATTCCCGACCTCATCGGACCCGACCACTGCTGGGGACAGGATGGCATCGAGCAGGGGGATGTCGGCGGGCGCGATGGTGATTCCGGCGAGTTCGTCGGCGGCAAACCAGGCCACTGCGTCGTGAACCTGCAGCGTACCGACGGCCTCTTCACTGTGTGCCTCGAGGGCAATCAACTCGATGCTGCCGCGTTCGTAGCGATAGCGGCTGCGCGCGACTTCGGCGCCGATCTGTGCGTTCAGGCCGAGTTCCTCGTGCAGTTCCCGTCGCAGAGCCGCGGCGAAGGACTCGCCGTCTTCCACCTTGCCACCCGGCAGCTCCCAGTGACCGGCGAGATGTTCACCCGCGGCGCGGCGCGCTAGCAGCACCTTGCCGTAGCGCCGCATGACGGCGCATACCACCTGCTTCACTCGCGGCGTCTCCACCCGGAATCGGCGAGCGCCGAAACTACCACAGTGCCGGCGGCTGCCCGAACTGGTTGATTTGTGCGACCCTTCGCGCTCGGCCGTACCCTGGATTCTCGCCATGACCGAACCTGCCCTCGACGCCAAGGCCCGAAGCGCTACGCTTTCGCGGTTGGCGACGGAGACCTTCGATCTGCTCGTTATTGGCGGTGGTATCACCGGGGCCGGCATCGCGCGAGATGCCGCGCTCCGGGGTCTGTCCGTGGCGCTGATCGAGGCGGATGACTTCGCTGTCGGGACCTCGAGCCGCTCCTCGAAGCTCATTCACGGCGGATTGCGTTATCTCGCGATGGGCGACATTGCGCTGGTCCGGGAAACGGCGCTGGAACGCAAGGCCGTCCACCGGATGGCGCCGCACCTGGCGGAGCCCTACTGGATGCTGGTCCCGGCGAAGTCGCGGATGAGCCTGCTCAAGTTCCGGACGGGTATAACTGCGTACGAGAAGCTTGGCGCCGTGGCCGAGGCGGACCTGCATCGGAACTGGAGCGGCGAGGAGCTGGCTTATCATGAGCCGAAGCTGGATCAGGGCCGGTTTCCGCACGCCTGCGCCTATCGCGAGTACCTCACCGATGATGCCCGCCTGGTATTGGCTGCGCTGCGTGCTGCGGCCGGGGCCGGGGCGGTGGTCGCCTCGCGCCTTCCGGCTACGGAGCTTCTGCGCGAGGGCGAAAGGGTCATCGGCGTGCGCGCCCGCTGCGCTCTCGCTGGAAGTGAGCCGGAAATCCGGGCGCGGGCGGTGGTGAATGCGGCAGGACCGTGGGCCGACCGGGTCGCGGCGCTGGAGGCGCCGCGGGAGGGTTCGCGCCTGCACCTCTCTAAGGGCGTGCACATCGTGCTTCCGGCGAGCCGTCTGCCCGTGCGCAACCTGGTGGTTCTGACGGCCGAGGACAAACGTTCCATCTTCGCCATTCCCCGCGGTGCGACGGTGTATCTCGGGACGACGGATACCAGCTATACGGGCGACGACTGGCAGTGGCCGGAAATCGAACCGGAAGACGTGCGCTATCTGCTGGAGCCGGTCACGCGCTATTTCGACGTCCCGGAACTGAGCCCGGAGGACGTGGTAGCGGCCTGGGCTGGTCTGCGGCCGCTGATCGCCGAGCCTGGCAAGGAAGCGAAGGAGATGTCGCGCAAGGACGAGGTCTGGATCGGTCCTGGCGGGCTGATCACCATCGCCGGCGGCAAGCTGACGGGTTTCCGGAAGATGGCCGAGGAGGTCATGGTGCGGGTCGCGGAGCGCCTCGAGAAGACGCTGCCGCCGACTCCGGAAGCGACGCCGCTGCCGGGTGGCGACTTCGTCGGTGACCTGGAGCACCGGGCGCGTGCGCTGCCCGGTGTCGACAACCTGGGCCGCGCATGCGCCGATCGCCTGGTGCGACTCTATGGCAGCGAAGCCGACGCGGTGCTCGCAAGCGGAGCGGAGCCGCTGGTAGCCGGGGGCGAGGTCCTCTGCGGTGAAGTGGACTGGGCGGTGAACGTGGAGGCGGCACATACGCTCGAAGACGTGGTCTACCGGCGCACGCGTGCGGCCTGGTACAGCCCGGCGGAGCGGGATGCGCTGCTGGCACCGGCGGCGGCGCGGATGGCGCAGCTGCTCGGCTGGGACGAAGGCGAACAGCAGCGGCAGATCGGCGCAGTACGGCAGCGCTACGCTGACGAGATGGCGTTCAAGCGCTGACGACGCAACGACAATGAACCTTGTGAGCTTTTTGTCGTGGGAAGGTGTGCTCGCCGCAGGCGAGCGCGCCGATAGCGGCGCAGCCGCCCCGAGCGTGACGCTGAAGTCGAGGGCAGTCCGCGCTCGGCGTGCCGCTGCGCGGCCACGCGCTCCCACAAGGATGTCGCACAATCGAAGGGGCTTTTTGTGGGAAGTTGTGCTGCCCGCAGGGCAGCGCAACGATGGCGGCGCAGCCGCCTCTGGGCGTGACGCTCGAGTCTGGCGCAGTCCGCGATCGGCGCGCCCGCTGCGCGGCCACGCCTTCCCACAAGGGCATCGCGAGACCGAAGGGGCTTTTTGTGGGAAGGTGTGCTGCCCGCAGGGCAGCGCAACGATGGCGGCGCAGCCGCCTCTGGGCGTGACGCTCGAATCTGGCGCAGTCCGCGATCGGCGCGCCCGCTGCGCGGCCACGCCTTCCCACAAAGGCTTTGATCCAGGCAGGGGAGAGACGACTTGAGCAAGGTGCTGGCCGCCCTTGAGGCGGCATTAGGAGACGCAGTGGCGACGGACGAGGCCTCCCTGCGCGCACACCGTCGCGATTACTGGTCGCGCTCGGAGCTGACGGACTGGCTCGGTGAATCCGCGTCGCTGCCGCTGGCGGTGGTGACGCCAACGAGCACCGCGGAGATGGCAGAGGCGGTGCGCATATGCCGCGCACACGACACCGCGATGATCACCCGCGGCGGGGGGTCCGGCGTCTGTGGCGGTGTCCTGGCCGGGCGCGATCAGGTGGTGCTATCCACACGTGGGCTGAGCGGACTCGAGCAGCTCGATGAGCACGATCTGCTGGCGACTTTCGGCGCCGGGACGATGGGTGCAGACGCCGAAAACGCAGTCGCTGCGGCGGGTTACACGATCGGCAACTGGCCTCAGTCCATTGCCCTGTCCACCGTAGGCGGCTGGGTTGCGACGCGCGCCTCGGGCCAGTACTCCACGGCCTACGGCAACACCGAGGACCTGATCTATGACCTCGAAGCAGTCCTGCCCGATGGCAGCATCTTCCGCTCCCGGCCAACGCCGCGGGCCGCGGCCGGGCCGGACTTGCGCCAGCTGTTGCTCGGCAGCGAGGGCACGCTGGGGGTGGTCACCCGGGTGACATTTTCGCTGCGGCCGCAGGCCGAGCATGGTATCCGTCAGGCCTTCCACTTCGAGGATTTCGCTACCGGCATCGAGGCCATGCGGCAGGTCATCCGTCCTGGCTGGCGGCCGCCGGTGGTGCGTCTCTACGACGCTCGCGAAAGCCGACGTCACTTCCGCGACACCTGCCCCAAGGGTCGTGCCATGCTGATCTTTCTCCACGAGGGCCCGCGCGCGCTCGCCGAGGCAGAAGCGGCTGCTGTGGCGGTAATCTGTCGCGAGCTCGGTGGCGAGCCTGCAGATCGCCAGACCGTCGACGACTGGTTCGCGCACCGCAATACGGTGCCGAGCTGGCGCGAACTGTTCGAGCAAGGGCTGGTCGTGGACACCATCGAGGTGGCCACGGACTGGCGTCGGCTCAACGATCTCTACGAGGCGACGCTGGCCCGGTTCGAGGCTGTGCCCGGTCTGGTGGCGGCGTCCGCGCACTCGTCCCACGCCTACCGCTCCGGCGCGAATCTCTACTTCACCTTCGCCGCGGCGCCCGGGCGCGATGGCATGCTGAGTGCGTACGATGCCTGCTGGCAGGGCGCCATGGAGGCGGCTGCGGAACTCGGCGCCGGCATCGCGCACCATCACGGCATCGGCCGCGTCCGCCGGGCATGGATGGCCACCGAGGTTGGCGCCCCCGGGGTGGAACTTCTGCGGCGGGTCAAACAGGCCCTGGACCCGGATGGGCTGATGAATCCCGGCGTCCTGCTGCCGGATTCATGAGCGGGCCGGTCCTCAGTCTTGATCTCGGGACCACCGGTGTCCGCGCCGTGCTGTTCGCTGAGGACGGGAGCCAGCTTGCCAGCGCCTATCAACGACTCGAAGTAAGGTTTCCCGCAGCCGATCGGGTGGAACAGGACGCGAGCGATTTCTGTACGCGCAGCCAGGAGGTCATGGCTGCCGCGCTGGCGGAGGCAAAGATCGGCCCCGGGGATCTGCGCGCCGTGGGCGTGGTGACCCAGCGCAGCAGCGTGGTCGCCTGGGATGCGCGGACCGGCGCCGCGCTGGCGCCGGTCATCGGCTGGCAGGACCGGCGAACCCTCGAGCGGGTGCTGGAGCTCAGGGCCCTCGGCCTGCCGGTGAACACGCTCGCGAGCTGCACCAAGTACGAATGGCTCCTGCGCGAGGACGCCGAGGTTCGTCGTGCTGCCGCTCGGGGTCGCTTGAGGCTCGGCACCCCGGACGTCTGGCTCACGCATTGGCTCACTGGCGGCGAGGCGTTCGTCACCGATCCTTCCAGCGCCGGCGCCACTGGACTCTACGATGCCGGCAGCGGCGGCTGGCTGCCGGCGGCTCTGGAGCTGTTTGGCCAGGAGCCCGGCTGGCACCCGCAGATCGTCGCCAGCAATGCCACGGCGGGCGTCACCGACGCGGCACGCTTCGGCGCGGCAGTCCCGGTGGCAGCGCGGGCCGGGGATCAGCAGGCGGCCTGTTTCGCTCAGGGCGTCACCGCCGTGGGCGACGCCAAGATCACGCTCGGCACTTCCGCCATGCTCGACCGCTGCACTGGCAACGAGGCCTCCGAGGCGCCACCCGGGGCCTACGACCTGCCGTTGTGGCGTTTGGCCGACACCGCGGGTGGTGTGACCGATGCCTTTTGCCACGAAGGGACCGTGATCACCGCTGGGGCTGCGGTGGAGTGGCTGCAGCGGATCGGCGTGCTCGCCGATCCGGCCGAGATGGATGCAATGGCCGCGGCGGCCCGACCGGGCGTGGTGTTCGTACCGGCACTGGCGGGGCTCGGTACGCCCTACATGGCGGATCAGGTGCGCGGCAGTTTCACTGGTCTCGGCCTCGAGTGTGGCCGCAACGAACTCGTGCGCGCGGTGCTCGATGGCATCGCCCAGCGCTGCGCTGATCTCGCCGAAGCACTGGCGGTCACTGGCGATCTGTACGTGGATGGTGGTCTTGCCCGTAGCGCTTGGCTGCTGCAACGGCTCGCCGACCTCAGCGGCTGCGTCGTTCTACCGGCGCGGGAGGTCGAATCCACGGCGCGTGGCGGAGCTGCCCTGGCGGCGATCTCTCCAGGCATGGCGGGGGATCCCCTGCCGGCGCAGCAACCGGCAGCGGTCGTTGAACCTGAGCTCGATGCTGAAGACCGGGCAACGGAGCGCGACAGCTGGCGCGGACAGCTCGAGCGATGGCTAGCGACGCCCTGAGCGACATTTTCCGGCGATCTGATTGAGCACGGGCCATCTCCAGCGGCCTGCCGGGCAATTTGAGCAACAAGATCTCCGACGTCGACGTGCACGGGCCGCCAGGGGCCGACGTCGAGGCGCGGATTGATCCCGGCGCCCTTGCCGGCGCCCTTGCAGGCGCCCTCGAGTAGCTGCGCGCTTGCCCTAAGCCTTCGCCTGAAGGCTTTCAGCAGTCCTTCTCGCCGTGATCCACCGGGATGAGTTCATCTACCGGGAACGCCAGATCGCGTGCCCGCTCGATCAGCTCGCGCTGGACGCGTTCGTCGAGCTCGGGCGAGCGCGCCAGGATCCAGAGGTATCTGCGGGTCGGCCCTGACACCATGGCCCAGCGGTAGTCGTCGTCGAGCGCGATGACGTGGTAACCGCCTGCGAACGGCCAGAAAAACGAGACGGCGAGACTAGCGGTGCCAGGATCGCCGCGGAAGCGCGCCGTACCCTCGACCTCACGCCAGTCGCAGGCCTCGGGGTCGAAACCGCGGTTGTGCACCGTGACCCGACCGTCGTCACGCAGCGTGTACTCGGCGGTGACGCGGGTCAGGCCGCGCTCGAAGCGGTGGTCCAGGCGCATGATCGCGTACCAGAGCCCGGTGTAGCGCTCGATCTCGAACCCGTCTACCGGTTCGACGCCGCGCGGTGTACCGGTGCAGCCCAGAAGCAGTGCGAGCCCCAGCAGGCTCGCCAGCGTCCTCACGAGAGAGAAGCGAATCGACATTCCACGATTTTTCCAGAATTCGCCCGCTTCGGGAACAGCAACGGAGTCGAGCTGCTGCTAGAATTTTTCCTCTCGATTCCGCGGCTTGCCGCTCGAAGTTAAAGCGGACGATAACCTGAGCATGATGACCCTGCGTTCTCTAGCGATGACTGCGCGTCTTTTTGTCCTGGCGGGAGCGCTAGGTCTCTTGGCCGGACCGACGCTGGGATTGCCTACCGTCGCGCGGGCCATCAACACCCTCCCTTACGTGAGTGCTGACGCCGCAGCCATCGACATCGACGGACGCCTCGACGAGGCGATCTGGGCTGACATCCCCGGCTGGGACGATTTCCGCGTAATCGAACCGGATACCCTCACCCGGCCCGCAGAACGCACTGTTGTGAGGGTGTTTTATACCAATGATGGGCTTTATGTCGGCGTCGAGGCGGAACAGGATCCGGAAACCCTGGTGGCCCGGCTCACGGCGCGGGATCAGGGAGTAAACCGGGACAATATTTCGATCACCATCGATCCCACCGGGGAGGGCCGCTACGGCTACTGGTTCACCGTCGCGCTGGGCGGGAGCGTGCAGGATGGGACGGTGGTCCCTGAACGCAACTACAGCAGCGAGTGGGACGGTCCCTGGGTCGGCGCCAGCGCCGAGACCGAGTACGGCTGGAGCGCAGAGTTCTTCCTGCCCTGGTCCATGATGGCCATGCCGGCGGGAGACGGCGATCGCAGGATCGGCTTTTACATCTCGCGCCGCGTCGCCCATCTCGACGAGCGCTGGGCCATGCCGGCTCTTCCGCGCACCCAGAGCCGTTTCATGTCGGTGCTGAAACCTCTGGGTCTCGAGAACGTACGGCCTTCATCGCAGCTGACGTTCTATCCCTATGCAAGCGGCAGCTTCGACACCCGTGGCGGCGGATTCGAACAGAAGCTCGGCGCGGATGTGTACTGGCGGCCCACCCCCGACATGCAGTTCGCCGCGAGCATCTACCCGGATTTCGGTACGGTGGAGCAGGACGATCTGGTAGTGAACCTGTCGGCCTTCGAAACCTTCTTCAGTGAGAAGAGGGCGTTTTTTCTCGAAGGTCAGGAGCTGTTCGTGTCCTCACCGCGCGCCACTGGTGATGTACCCGGCGTACCGCGACTGATACTCGTCAATACCCGGCGGATCGGTGCACCCGCGCCAGCGCCGGACGTTCCCGGCGTCGTTGCCCTGGATCGCCTCGAGGCCCAGCAGCCTACGGAGCTGCGCGGTGCCATGAGGACCAGCGTGCAGCGTGGCAATGTGCGCCTGGGCGCCCTCGCAGCCCACGAGAAGGACAGTAGCCTCACCGGCTTCGATGTTTTCGGGGATCCGGTGGAGCTGGACGTTCGCGGCCGCCGCTTCGCCGCCCTGCGTGGCGTCTGGGACGGCAACGGGGAAGAAGGCCGCCGCGGTATCGGCACCACGCTCACGGCGGTAGAAGGGCCCGACGAGGATGCCTACGTCGGGGCCATCGACGCCCGTCTGCTCACTGGAAACGGCACCTGGCAGGTCGATACCCAAGCCATGGTGTCGCATACGGACGCTGGCACTGGCGCCGGGTTCATCGCGGATACGGTCTTCATTCCCAGGCAGGGCCAGCGGCATGCCCTGAGCCTGGATTTTTTCGACGACCAGTTCGACCTCAACGCGCTCGGATTCCTTTCCCGCAACGACTCGCGGGCGCTGCGCTATCGCTACGAGCGCGTGCGCTCGGACCTCGCGAGCCTGCGCGAGCAGCGCACGACGCTGCGTGTGATTCAGGGCTGGAATTCGAATTCACGCGTTGTTGCTGCAGGCATGTTCGCGCAGCGCAGATGGATTCACCACGACCTGAGCCGTTCGACGGCCGAGCTGCAGTTCCGGCCGGCGCGCTGGGATGACCGCAACAGTCGTGGCAACGGCGATTTCCGCATCGACGACCGCTATGGCCTGACGCTGGGCTGGGAGTCGGACAGCAGTCAGCCGCTCAGCTACGGCTTCGAGTTCGATATACGCAACGAGGACCTGGGCGATCTCGCCTGGCGCGGCGAGGGCTTCCTGGCCTATCGACCATTCGACAATGTCTCGGCTCGCGTCGACCTCACCTACCGGCAGCGCAACGACTGGCTGCTGCATCGGCGCAACCGCGAGTTCGCCCTGTTCGACGCCGAGGAGTGGCGTCCGCGTATTGCCATGGACTACTTCTTCTCGGCGCGCCAGCACCTCCGCATTTCCCTGCAGTGGGTCGGACTGAAGGCCTCCGAGGCGGCGTTGCTGCAGCTGGCCGACGACGGCCGTTTCGGGCCGCGTGAGCGGGCCGTGGGCGCACCGCGCGAAGACTTCGTGATCTCGAACCTGGTGCTTCAGATGCGCTACCGGTGGGAGCTGGCGCCGCTTTCTGACCTGTTTGTGGTCTACACCCGCGGCGGCAGCCTCCAGGACGGACTTGGTCGCGACTTTCCAGATCTGTTCAGGGCCAGCTTCGCGAATCCAGACACCAGCGAAGTGGTGATGAAGCTCCGCTACCGCATCTGACGTTGCGCAGTCGCTGCGCGCCTGTCGAACCGACGGATCAGCCGAGAACGAGCTCTGCCAGGGTCCCCAGTTCCGCCTCGGAGCGGGCGGAGACCAGGAGCGAGGTCACCGGCGTCTCGCGCCAGGCCTGCAGACGATCGCGGATGCGCTCTTTGGGTCCGACCAGCGAGATCTCGTCGGCGAGTTCGTCCGGAACCGCCATCATCGCTTCCTGCTTCTTTCCGGCCAGGTAGAGCTCCTGGATCGTCTCGGTCTCCGCTTCGAAGCCGAAGCGACTGATCAGCTCCTTGTGGAAGTTGCGGTCCTTCGCGCCCATGCCACCGACGTACAGCGCAAGCATGCCCTTCACCGGCATGAGCCCCTGCTCGACGTCGTCGGTGATGTTGACCACTACGCCTTGGCAGATCTCGAAACCTGGGCGGGCATGCTTCAGCGAATCCGCGTAGACCTCGTTGCGATAGGGCGAGTAGTACAGCGGCAGCCAGCCGTCGCCGATTGCAACGGTCTGGGCGACATTTTTCGGCCCTTCCGCGCCCATGAAGATGGGCAGGTCGGCGCGTAGCGGGTGGGTAATGGACTTCAGTGGCTTGCCGAGCCCCCAGGCGCCCTCGCCGGTGTAGGGCAGGGGATAGTGCGGTCCGTCGTTGCTTACCGGTTCCTCGCGCGCGAGAACCTGGCGGATGATCGAGACGTACTCGCGGGTGCGGGCCAGCGGCTTCGAGAAGGGCGCGCCGTACCAGCCCTCCACCACCTGCGGTCCGGATACACCGAGGCCGAGGATCATGCGGCCGTTCGACAGGTGATCGATCGCCATGGCGGCCATGGCCATGGCGGTGGGGGAACGTGCGGAGAGCTGGCAGACGCCGGTGCCGAGCCGGATCTTCGAGGTGTTGGCGCCGATCCAGGCCAGCGGCGTCAGCGCGTCCGAACCGTAGGCCTCTGCGGTCCAGACCGAGTCGTAGCCGAGCTTCTCGGCGGCCTGCACCATGCCGATCAGGTTCTTCGGTGGCTGCGCCCCCCAGTAGCCCAGTTGGAGACCGAGTTTGAGATCCTTCATGCCTGCTCCCTGCTGTCGAGCCCGTGAACGTGTGCTTGCAGTCGCGAGTCTAGCGCAGGCTTGGCCGAAACCGACACCCTTGACGGTTTCCTGATCCCTGGCCGTTCAGGCGCTGCCGAGAACGCGCTCGAGCTGTTCGAGCGCGCCTTCCATGCTGCGACGGATGAACGGCTCTACCGCTTCCGGGCGCACGTCGGTCTCCCAGATCAGCAGGCAGCCCTCGGGCTGAGGGCGCACCTCGATGGCCGCCTTGTGCGCCTCGAGAGCTGGCGTCGAAGCGATGACGCTGTATTCGAGCCGCCTTTGCGCGGGATCTCGCAGCAGAATGCGCTCGGCGAGTTCTCCGGCGCCTGCCATGGCGAAGCGACGCACGTCGCCTTCCATCTCGCAGGACTCGACGCCAGGCACCCAGTCGATCCGCGCCGGGTCGCCGACCACGTCCCAGACCGCGTCGGCGCTGAACGGGAGGGAGTGTTCGATCCGCAGAGCCATGGCGTATCTCCTCAATCGGCCACGAATCCGGGCCACTTGCTCATGTAGTCGATGAACACTGGGCTCAGGCCCTCTGCAGCGAGGTGTTCGCGGCTGACCGGAAGAGTCACGGGTTCGAAGGCAGCATCATGCGTCATGCGCTCCGGGAAGTCGTGGTGCAGGATCGCCGCCCGGCCCAGCAGGACGAAGTCGACGCCGGCATCGAGGCAGGCATTGGCGTCCATGGGCCGCGCAACTTTGCCTGCCACGCCGAGACGCACGCCATGCCGGTCGATGTCGGTGAAGAGATCAATAAGGCGTCGTCCCTTGAAGGCCTCGTCCTGCGGTTCCTTGAACACGCTCCACAGCGACATGTCCAGGTAGTCGATATCGCCCGCGGCCATGAGTTCGGCCGCGAGCTCCCGCATTTCCGCGAGATCGATGCCGAAGCGTTCCGGCGACAGGCGTACGCCAAGTTGAAAGTCTGGCCGGCAGCGGCTGCGGATGCCGCGGATGACATCGGTGAGCGGTGCAGCCCGGTTTTCGAGGCTGCCGCCGAAGCGGTCCTCGCGGCGGTTGGTTTCCGTGCTTAAGAACTGGCAGAGCACGTAGCCATGGGCTCCGTGCAGCTCGACGCCGTCAAAGCCGGCTGCGTCGGCGCGCTCGGCCGCGCGCACGAAGTCCTCGATGAGCTGTTCTACTTCCTCGGTGGTCAGCGCGCGGGCGCCGAACTCCTCGTTCACCGACGGACACACCGGGGTGGTGCCGATCAGCTCTGCTGGCGAGCGCATGCCGGCGTGATGGAGTTGCACTGACGACAGACTGCCTGCCGCGCGCAGCGCCGCGGCCAGCCGTGACAGGCCCTCGATGTGCTCGTCGCCGAAAATGCCGAGCTGGCCGGGAAAGCCCTGGCCCACGGCCTGCACGTGGGCGGCGCAGGTCATGGTCAGCCCGAACCCGCCCTGGGCGCGCATCAGCAGCCAGTTGAACTCCTCATCGGACAAGCGGCCGTCTGCATGGCTCTGAGAATTGGTGAGCGGGGCCAGCATGAAGCGGTTCTTCATGGCCGGCCCGCGCTTGAAGGAGAGGGGTTCGAAGAGCTGCGCCATGCAGGGTGTACTCCGCTGATTCGGGAGCGCGCATGGTAATGCATGTCGCCCCTTGAAGAGGCGTCGGCCTCTGGCCCATGCTCCCGCCGCTCGTCGGTTTGTTCATGTTGTGTATAGGACAAACTTTACTTCTCCAGGTGGGGCGCGTAACTTTTCGACCTGGGAGGGGGTGTTTCCCGGATCAATCAACGGAGCCCCCCAATGGATGTTCGAACCGAAGCATTTCCTGCAGTACCGACACCTCTACGCTGGTTCGCCTGCGGCATGCTGCTGCTGGCCCTCACGGCAGCACTGACTACTCAGGCCAATTACGGCTACCGCCAGCAGGCGGATATCGTGGATACGGCCATCGGTGCCGGCCAATTCGAGACCCTTGTGGCCGCTGTTGCAGCGGCCGGGTTGGGCGACACGCTGCGCGGCGACGGCCCGTTCACGGTGTTCGCGCCGACCGACGAAGCCTTCGCAAAACTTCCTGAAGGGACGGTTGAGTCGCTGCTGGAGGAAGAAAACCTGGACCAGCTGCGGGCAATTCTCACCTACCACGTCGTAGCCGGTAAGGTGATGGCCGCGGATGTGGCCGGTCTCGACAGTGCGACGACCGTTCAGGGTCAGAGCGTAACTGTGTCCACGATGGGCAATGGCGTGATGATCGACGGTGCCAGCGTCGTCCAGGCCGACATCGAAGCCAGCAATGGCGTCATCCACGTCATCGATACGGTGCTCATCCCGAATTGATTGGCGTCACGCGACCCGGCGCTCGTGGCGTCGGGTCGCATGCCCTTGCCTCAGGCGCGCCGAAGTGAGGCTTCGCCGGCGTTCACCTGCAAAGCCGGCCCCAAGAGCCCATACCACTTGCGAGACAGGACCGTCGTTACGAAACGCCAGCGGCTCGTCGCAGATTCCGGTGTGATCGTGATTTCCATCCAGCCGCGCCGCGAGGAGTCCAGGTAGACGAGCTCCGGATTCAGGTTGACGAAGCGTTCGGCGAGGATGCCCGGCGGTACGGGCACGATTTCCATACCAGGTGATGTCACCGAAGGCGTTGCGAATTCGACGCCTGCCGGCCGGCCCTCGGAATCCATCATGTTGAATGCCCAGGCATTATGGGTATCGCCCGCCAGGGATATGAGCTGGCTGCCGTGCCGGCGCGCCGCCGCAAACACGCGCTCGCGGCTGGCCGGATAGCCGTCCCAGGCATCCAGATTCAACGGCAGCCCGGCCTCGGCGATATCGAGCAGGCGTTCCGCCGAGGCTCGATCGAAGGGCCCGCCCTCGCGGAAGGCGGCCACGTCCAGCAGATCCGGCAGACGTACCTTGCCCATCAAGATCTGCTGGCCGAGGATCTGCCAGGGCGTGCGCGCCTGCTCGAGGCGTTCCTCGAGCCAGGTGAGCTGCTCGCGGCCGAGTATCGTGCGCTCCGGATCTTCGAGCTGTGCACGGAAACGCCCCGCGTCGGTGCCGGGATCGCCGAGATGCTCGGCGTAGAGCAGGGGCTCACTGCGACCGATAAGGCGCGCATCGAGCATGATCAGATCGGCCAGGCCGCCGAAGTCGAAGTGGCGATAGATCTTCAACGGATCGTCGCCCTCGTCGCGGATCGGCAGCCACTCTCGGTAGGCCTGCACCGACGCCCGCTTGCGCTCATACCACGATCCCTGAGTTTCGTCGTGGTTCTCGGCGCCATGACGCCAGGAATCGTTCGCGGACTCGTGGTCGTCCCAGACGGCGATCATGGGGTGCGCGGCGTGCACCGCCTGCAGGCCGGGTTCGGTCTTGTAGACGCCGTGGCGAGCGCGGTAGTCCTGCAGCGTAACGAGTTCGTGCTCGGGCTCGACCACGTGGCCGAAGTTCACTGCGTGCGGGTTCGAATAGCCGCCGGCCGCATATTCGTAGATGTAGTCGCCGAGATGCAGCACCGCATCGATGTCGTCGCGGGCTGCAATGTCGTGGTAGACGTTGAAGTAGCCCTGGGGATAGTTGGAGCAGGAGACCACGGCGAACTTGAGCTCGCGGACGCCGTCTGCCGGGAGGGTGCGGGTGCGGCCGGTGGGACTGACCGCATCGCCGACGCGGAAGCGGTAGTAGTACGTCGATCCCGGCTCGAGCCCGTCTGCGTCCACCTTCACGGTGTAATCGCGGTCCGCATCGGTGAGCGCGGTACCGGAGCGGACGGTACGGCGCAGTTCCGCGTCAGCGGCGATCTCCCAGCGCACCTCGATCGGGCCGTTTGCTCCAGCCTTCGGCGTCACGCGGGTCCAGAGGATGACCCGGTCTGCCAGCGGATCGCCGCTCGCAACCCCATGGCTGAATGCCGGCGCCGACGTCGCGACCGTGAAGGGCGCGAGCATCCCGCTAGCAGCGATGCCCACACCCTTCAGGACGTGCCTGCGCGAAACCTTCAATTGTGTCATGCACCTGCTCCCGTCTTGACCATCCCCGATGAGCATGATCCTCTGACGAGCGACCATCGTCACCCCGAGGACCCGCATCGATGCGCTGGCATGCGCCGCAGGAGACAGCGTTGTTGCCGCTGCCTCTCACCTACGAAGAATGCCGTGCCCGTTTTCGGCGGGCAGTGCGCGCGGCCGGTTTCGGCTTCGAAGCCTACCCGATCGCGGCACCCGGGCCGCACGGCGAAGCGCTCTCTACCGACGTCGTCCATCTCGGCGCGGAGCGACCCGAGCGCGCATTGCTGCTCCTCTCGGGGGTGCATGGCGTCGAGGGTTTCATCGGTTCCGCGCTGCAGTGTGATCTGCTCCAGCGTCTCGATGCGGCGATGCTGCCGGAGGAGGTGGCCATTGTCCTGGTGCATCCGGTCAATCCCTGGGGCATGGCCTTCTCGCGCCGGCAGAACGAATCGAACGTGGATCTGAACCGCAACTGGCGCCGCAGTGAGATCAGCCCCATCGAGAACGACGCCTACGATGCGGTGCACGCCATAGTGTGTCCGGACACGCCGGAACTGCCTTCGCTGGACGAGCTGTTCGCCCACATCCGCGCCCTGGTCGCCGAGCGCGGCAGCGCGTGGGTGGCCGCGGCCATCACCCAGGGCCAGTACCGCCACGCCGACGGGCTCCACTACGGCGGTGCGGTGACCGAGGAGCCCTGCCTGAACCTGGAGCGGATCGTCGAGCGCCACCTCGCGGGCGTGGACCGGCTGTTCACCCTGGATCTGCACACGGGCCATGGTCCGCACGGCGCGATCACGCTGCTCTGCGATCAGCCGCCCGGTTCTTCGCAGTACCAGTTCCTGTCGAAGCTGCTCGGTCCGGAGCAGGTGGAGGCGACGGTGGAGAACCCGGATGCGACGACGAGTCTGAAATCCGGCCAGATTGCCAACGGCATGGGCGCGTTTCTCGGTGCCCGGGTTGCTCATGCCACGTCGGCCGAGTTCGGGACGGTGGGCGAGGGTGCTCAACTCGCTGCCACCTGCATGGAGAACTGGGTTGTGCATCGCGGCGATCGCTCCGATCCCGAACATGAGGCTCAGGTGTGGCGCTACCGGGGCTGCTTTACCCCCGACGAACGCGCTTGGGAGCAGCAGTGCCTCGCGGCCGGGCGTGAACTCGTCGAGGCCTCGGTGGCAGCTGTGGCGGACTGGGGTGACGATGACGACTGATCGCATCGACCGCGAGCGCATACGCGCGGCAGCGGCGCGCATCGCACCTTTCGTGCTGAGTACGCCACTGGTTCCGTTCGGCAGTAGCGGCGTGCTGCTGAAAGCTGAGAATCTGCAGCCCTCCGGTGCGTTCAAGTTGCGTGGTGCGTTCAACACGCTGCTGCAATTGCCGGAGGCCGCGCGCCGCCGGGGGGTGGTGGCGCATTCGAGTGGCAACCATGCGGTGGCGGTGGCATTCGCCGCACAGAAGCTCGGTGTTCCGGCCACCATCGTCATGCCCGAGGACGCACCGCGGGTGAAGCTCGACTGGACCCGCGCACTCGGCGCCACTGTGGATCTGGTTGGGCCGGCGAGTTCGGAACGCGCCCGGCGGGCGGCCGAGCTCGCGCAGCGGGATGGCCTGGCGCCGGTGCAGCCCTACGATGCTGAGACCATCATCGAGGCCACTGCGTCGATCACGAATGAGATCGTCGCCGATCTCGATGCTCGCGCACACGTGGGACCCGTGGACCTCTATGTCCCGGTGTCCGGCGGTGGCCTGATCGCTGGCATGGCGCTGGCCGCATCGCAGGCCGAGCGTGATATCCGGGTGGTGGGGGTGGAGCCGGAAACTGCGGCGGACGCACTGGCGAGTCTGCGTGCGGGGGAGCGGGTCGAGCTGCCGGCGGAGCAGATGGCGACCACCCTCGCCGATGGCCTGCGCGTAGCGGTGCTGGGCGAGCGCACCTGGCCTTACGTTCGAGATTGCGTGGCCGAGATCGTCACCGTCAGCGAATCTGAGATCCGTACGTTCATGGCGCGCATCGTCCTCGCGACGCGCATGGTCGCGGAGCCGAGCGGCGCCGTCGCGCCGGCTGCAGCCGCGCTCGGCCGCGGCGCCCGGGAGAACGCGTTGCGCGTGGCCGTCGTCAGCGGCGGCAACGTCGACCCGACCCTGCTCCGCGCCGTCCTCTCCGACTGATCCCGTTCCAATCCGACAACACGTCAGTGGGCGCGATTCGCCGGGAGCGAAGCGCGCCCCGGTAGGGGTGCGGGCCAGGGATGGCCCGCAACAGCAGATGTCGCGCGCAGCGCAACGCGGCGTCGCGATCGCGGACTGCGCGTTGTTCCGAGCGTCACGCCCGCTGGCGGCTGCGCCGCCAATCGGAGCGCAGCTTCGCTGCACTCCTTCCCACAAAATGCTGCCTTCGATCGAAGGCAACACGCGCGCGATAGTGTGTGGGAAGGAGTGCCGCCCTCCGGGCGGCGCTCCGATGCGCTGCGCAGCAGCTCCCGAACGAGGTCGATCGCTTCGAGCGAAGCTGGTTCCGAACGAAGGCAATGCTCCGATGCGCTAAGCAGCGGCGCTCGAACGAAGGCAGTCACGTCGAACGAAGAGAGCCTCGAACGAAGTCAGATTGCGGCGGCTGCGCCGCCGATCGCTATGCTGCCCCTGCGGCGCAGCATAGCTTCCCACAACGGCTGGCGCCGATGCGCTGCGCAGCAGCGCAGGACTTCGTTTCAGATCCGCCGGCCGGTGCCTTCCCAGTAGCGGTCACGGAGCTTGCGCTTGTAGAGCTTGCCCGTGGGATGGCGCGGAAAGTCCTTCTCGAAGTCGATGGACTTCGGCGCCTTGTAGCCCGCCAGATGTTCGCGGACGTGGCCGATCAGCTCTTCTGCCAGTTCGTCGGATACGCTATGACCATCGCGCAGCTGCACGGCGGCCTTCACCTCCTCGCCGAACTCCTCGTTGGGAACACCGAACACGGCCGCATCGGCCACGGCGGGGTGGCTCATCAGCACGCCTTCGATCTCCGCCGGATAGATGTTCACGCCGCCGGAAATGATCATGTCGATCTTGCGATCGGACATGAACAGGAAGCCTTCGTCGTCGAGATAGCCGATGTCCCCGAACGTGAAAACGCCCGGTTCGAGGTGCGCATCCGCCGTCTTCTTCGGCTCCTTGTGGTACTCGAAGTCGGAGCCCATGAGGTTCTTGACGTAGATCTGCCCCTCCTCGTTGGCGCCGGCCAGGCTGCCGTCCTCTTTGACGATCTGCACCTCGACGATAGGCACCGGCTTACCGAGTGAGCCGGGCTTCTGCTTCCAGTCCTCGGCGGTACAGACGCTGACGATGGAGCCCTCGGTGGAGCCGTAGTACTCGTGCACCACCGGACCCCACCAATCCAGCATGCGCCGTTTCACCTCTGGCGGGCAGGGCGCTGCGCCGTGCCAGACCGCCTTCAGTGACGCGCCCGAGAAGGCGTCGCGGGTGGCGTCGTCGAGCTGCAGCAGGCGGTGGAACTGCGTCGGCACCAAGTGCACGTTCGTGACCTGATGGCGGTCGATGAGTTTCAGGGTCTCGGCCGGATCGAACTTGTGGGTCATGACTACGGTGGAGCCGGCGAGCAGCGGCAGGAACGAAAACGCCCACTGGGCGGAGTGATACACCGGTCCGCACAGAAGCGTGGTCCCGTCAGGCGGGATCTGCAGCATCTGCGGCAGGCCCGCGCCCATCATTTCGAGAATCTCCAGCGGGCCTCCGGGCTGGGTGCTGGAGCTGCGCACGCCCTTGGGACGGCCGGTGGTGCCGGAGGTGTAGAACATGGGGCCACCAAGCCCCTGCTCTTCGGGCTCCTCGGCGCTGTGGTCGGCGATGAACGCTTCGTAGTCCTCGAAGCCGGACGGAAGGTCCTCGGCGTCGATCATTACTTTCGTCGCGATGTCAGGGAAGTCGTCGCGGGCAACCGCGTCGGTCACTGTGTCGATGAATCGGGCGTCGGCCAGGAGCGCTTTCGAGTCGGAGTTGTCCACCACATAGGCCAGTTCCTCTGCGGTGAAGTGCCAGTTCACCGGGACGAAAAGCCAGCCGCCGTGGGCAGCGGCGGCCATGATCTCGAAGTATTCTCGACGGTTGCTGCAGTAGGCGGAGAAGGCGTCGCCCGTAGTCAGGCCCGAGGCGCGCAGGGCGTGGATCAGCTTGTTGACCCGGGCGTTGTAGTCGTCCCAGTCCGTAGTGCCGACATCGTCGACCACAGCGGGTACATCAGGCTTGGCGGCGGCGTGTTTGGCGATGATGCGTGCCATCGGGGACTCCCTCTCCATGTTTGCCGGAGTCGGAATGTCTCCCGAGGCGGCCGGAAGTTCAAGCGTGAACGTGAACTCTGGCGCGTCGTCACGGCTGCGCAGCTGGCCACGGAAACCCGCCCCGTGCGGGGGCGTGCCCGGCCCTGAAGGCGGCTTCCGTGCTGCTGAACACGATCCGGTTGCGTTCGGCGATGCGCCCGGCATGGGGGCTGTCCGGCGCATGAAAGCGATGACTGCGGCGGTTGCCGATCCACCCACCGGCAGGCGCCGGCAGGGTAAGAATCTCCGGCCAGAAGCCACGCTGTGCGTCCATGGCGCGGAGCTGGGCCGCAAGCAGCCGCTGCTGCAGCGCGCGGGTCCCGTCGGCGTGGTGGTAGACGAAGGCCAGGCCTTCTGCGACCAGGACTTCATTCAGCAGCTCGCCATCGCGGTTTTCGAGCCAGCCGACCAAACGTCCGTAGCGGTCGGTTGCGCTGACGTCGAGTCGCAGCGGGCCGGCTCCCGCCAGCGTCTGCAGCCGCGCTCGGGCCTCGGCGGCGTAGTACTGGGGCCTGCCGTCGCGGACGCCGGTCTCCGGCGCATCGATACCAGCAAGGCGCACCCAGCGGCCGTCGACGAGGCGCACCGTGTCCCCGTCGGGCACCCAGCGAACGTGAACCTCTTCTGCCGCCGCAGCGACGAGCGCGCCCTGCAGCAGCAGTGTCGCAAGCAGCAGCCAGAGTCGAAGCTGCCGCCGCGGCATCACTCGTCCACCGGTGTCAGCAGGAAGTGGCCGTGTGCGGTGGCGATGAGCCGGCTGCGGTCCTCCTGCCACGCCTCGGCGCGGACGTTGGCGACGCGGCGGCCATGCTTGGTGATGATGGCGCGGCCGTAGGTGGTGACGGGTCGGCCGGAGCGAAGATAGTCGATCGAGATGTCCACGGTTTTTGGCAGCCGTTCGCTTTCGGTGTCGAACAGGAGCTGAATCACGGCCGTAAACTCGAGAAAGGCGCCGATCGTGCCGCCATGCAGCGCCGGCAGCGCCACGTTGCCGATCAGGTGCTCGGCGAAGGGCAGGACCGTGGTCAGCTCGTTGCCCTTGCGGTCCACCTCGAGGCCGAGAAAGCGCGCATAGGGGATGCGCTCGAGCAGGGCCGCCATGTCCTGGCCCTTGCCCTCGGCACGGAGTTCGCGCAGCAGCTTCATTTCGCGCCCTCCAGGTTGTTGAACCCCGGCGGCACAGCGCGGTTGGCGCCGAGCATGAACGTAGCCACGGAGCTCGCTATGAGCTTCTCGTCGTCCGCCTGCCAGGCGCGGGCACGAACGAAGGCCACCGAGCGCGTGAGCTGGTAGCACTCGGCGGTGACCATCAGGTCCTTGTGGGGCTCGGCCGGACGCATGTAGTCGATGCGCAGATCGAGCGTGGCGATGGCGCGCTGCTCCGGCGCAAGGTCCTGGCGCGGCACCGCCATGCCGGAGGCGTTGTCCAGGACTGCGGTGATGACGCCGCCGTGGATCACGCCCGTGTCGGGATCGCCCACCAGGTGCTCGGAATAGGGCACCCGGACCACACAGTGACCGTCGCGGTACTCGACCAGCACCACACCGAGCGCGCGGGCATGGGGAATATGCGCGAGGTGCTCGTGAATGCCGTGTTCCGCCCAGCCGCCGCTGCCGGCGTCGCTCATGCAGGCCTCCCGTGTCCTGTTGCTGCGGCGGCCGGATGATAGCAGGGCCGGCCGGTTTGGACCGGACGGCTTCCACGGTATGATCGCCGGCACGCCCGCACTCCGCGGGTTCTGGGAGGGTTGATGCTCAAGCGCAAGTTTCCGCAGTCGCGCTACTTCGAAGACTTCGAACTCGGGGAGGTGTTCTACATACCCTCGCGGACCATCGGCGACGCGGAAGTCACGGCGTTCCGTACCGCCAGTGGCGACAGCCATCCGATTCACTACGATACCGAGTTCGCGCGCGAACGGGGCCTCCCGAACGTGATGGCCCATCCCTTCCAGCTCTTGCTCTACACCACGCCGGGTGCATCCGACTTCAGTTATCTGGTCGAGGACACCCTGATCTCCTTCATCGAGCAATCCTCGCGTTTCATTAAACCGGTGTTCCGGGGCGACAGCCTTTATCCGGAGCTGAAGGTGGCGCGGTTGGAGGAGCAGCGTGCTGGCGGTGTGGTGACGCTCGCGAGCAGCGTGATGAATCAGCGCGCGGAACTCTGCATGGAAGGGGAAATGAGTTTCATGATAAAGCGGCGACCGCCGGGTGCGGACTGACTTCGCGCACGCACGCCCAACGACCTACGGAGCACGACCATGACGATGCAACAGACTCCGCTCCTGATGAGCCGGCTGATGGACCGCGGCGCGCAGATGCAGCCAGACGTCGAGGTGGTCACGGCCACCGCCGACGGGGTGCGCCGGCAGACCCTGGCCGAAACGCGCGATCGTGCGCACCAGCTTGCCCACGCGCTCGCCAGGGCGGGCATCGGCATTGGCGATCGGGTGGCGACGTTCATGTGGAACAGCTCGCGCCACCTCGAGGCCTACCATGCCATCGCCTGTATGGGCGCGGTGCTGCACACGCTCAACATCCGACTGTCAGATGTGGACCTCGAGTACATCATCAATCACGCCGAGGACCGCATCATCATCGTCGATGCGGATCTGCTGCCGAAGCTGGAAGAACTCGCCGGGCGCATGCCCACTGTGGAGCGGATCGTGGTGGCCACGGAGCCGGGCCTCGAAGGCTGGAAGACCTCGCTGCCCAATGCCATCGACTACGAAGACTTCATCCGCGAGCAGCCGAAGCAGTATGACTGGCCGGAGTTCGACGAAAACTCACCGCTCGGGCTCTGCTACACCAGCGGCACCACCGGTAAGCCCAAGGGTGTCATGTACACCCACCGCTCCAACTACCTGCACACCATCAGCATCTGCATGACCGATGTCATGGGCCTCTCGGCCATGGATACGGTGCTCGGCATCGTGCCGATGTTCCATGCCAACGCCTGGGGGCTGCCCTGGGCGGCCTGCATGCTCGGCATGCAGCAGGTGTATCCGCACCGCTTCATGGATCCGCAGCGGCTGACTGAGTTGCTCGCGAATGAGAAGGTGACCATGTCTGCCGGCGTGCCGACCATCTGGCAGGGCGTGCGCGCGGTGCTGGAAGCGGCCCCCGGCAAGTTCGATCTCTCCCATCTGAAGCGCATGACCTGTGGCGGTTCGGCGCCGCCGCCCTCCCTGATTCAATGGTTCTTCGACGAACTCGGCGTGGAGATGATCCAGGGCTGGGGCATGACGGAGACAAGTCCGCTCGCCACCATCAGCCGCCGCTCCGGCAAGCGCAAGCATCTCGAAATGTCGGACGCGGATCGGGCCGCGAATCAGGCCAAGGCGGGCCTCCTGATGCCCGGTCTGGAACTCGAGATCTTCGACGACGAATGGAAGCCGTTGCCCCACGACGGCGAGGCGTTCGGTGAACTGCTGATCCGGGGCCCGTGGATCTGCTCGGAGTACTACAAGGATCCGCAGCCGGAGAAGTTCCACGACGGTTGGCTGGTGACGGGTGACGTCGCCAAGATCGATCCCGAGGGTTATCTGATCATCACCGATCGCTCCAAGGACCTGATCAAGTCCGGCGGCGAGTGGATCTCGTCGGTGGACCTCGAGAATCACATCGTCGCGATGTCTGGTGTCGCCCAGGCCTGCGTCGTCGCGCAGCCGCATCCGAAGTGGGACGAGCGGCCGGTGGCGCTGGTGGTGAAGAAGGACGATGCCGATCTCAGCAAGGATCAGGTGATGGCCCATTGCAGCGAGAAGTTCGCCAAGTGGCAGCTGCCGGACGACGTGCTGTTCGTCGAAGGGATCCCGCTCACGTCCACCGGCAAGATGGACAAGAAGGTGGTGCGGGCGAAGCTCTCCGACGACGGTTACGAACTGCCGAGCCTGAAGGAGAAGGCGGGCTGAGTTCAGCGGCAAGCACGGGCATGGGTTAGTGCGCTGAAGTCGCCCTAACTAGCCTGCCCCGTACGCGCCTCAGGCGCTCACCGAGTCCTCGAGGGAGGTCTTCGGGCTGATGGCGAGGTAGGCGCGGCGGCGGCGGATGCGTTCCAGGTAATCCGCCAGCGCGGGAAATTCGTCCAGTTGGAAGCCGTCCACCTGCAGCACCATGGCCATTGCGGCGAGGCCGGTATCGGCCATGGACAGCTTGCCGCAGATCCAGTCGCGGCCGTCGGCGAGGCGCGTCTCCAGCCACGGCAGGGCGCGCTGCCGCAGCCGTCGGCGGCCCTCCTCCATGGCGCGGGCATCGCGGTCTTCTTCCTTGCTCCACCAGGGCATCCAGATCGCCGGCAGGTCGCCGCCGAGGATGGCTTCGTCCACGAAGCGCGTCACCATGCGCACGTCGGCCCGGGCGCGCGTGTCCTCCGGCAGCAGTCTCGGTTTCGGGTAGCGCTCTTCTAAGTACTCGAGGATGACGGTGGAGTCCCAGATGAGCGTGCCCTCGTCCTCGATCCACGGCACCTTGCCGAGCGGATGTTTCGCGAGCAGCTCCGGTGGCTTGCGCCAGAGGTCACCGGGCCGGATCCGCTCCACTTCCCAGGGCAGGCTTTTCTCCGCCAGCGCGAACTTGACCTTGCTCGCGTGGGTGGAGCGCAGCACGCCCCAGGGGTAACTGCGTTCGGTGGTGCCGAGCCTGATCATGTTGCCTCCTCCCCTTCATGCATCGGTCATCTTGCGGGAGCCGTCGGTCGCCCCACAAATCCCTCTCAGGTCGCCAGGGCATCCCGGATCATGCCGGCCAGGCGCTGCGCGCCGGGCCCGATGGCGTCCGGATCGGCGAACACCAGATAGAGCGCGCCGGCCCGCTCGGCGCCTTGGGCGAGCGGCAGCGGTTCGAGCTGCCCGGAGGCGAGCTCCTCGCGAATCACCTCGCGCGGATACCAGGCGAAGCCCAGCCCCATGCAGGCGGCACGGATGGATGTCGCCTTGTGGCTGACCGTCCAACGGGTCTGGGCGCCCTGCCACGCCACCGTGCGGGTGCGCGTGGACCCGGAATCCCGGATCAGCAGATGACGATGCTGGCGCAGGTCCTCGAGGGTGATGGTCCGGCCCAGGGCGTGCAGGGGATGGGAGGGCGCCGCGACAGCGACGAAATTGACCGGCATCAGCAGGTCGCCGAGAAAACCCGTGGGAACGTGGGTGCAGATCGCGAGATCCACATGACCCCCGAGTAGCAGTTCGTCGGTGCCGCCGAGTACGGACTCGTGCAGCTCGAGCTGGGTTTCCGGGCACTGCTCGGCGAAGGTCTTGAGGCACTTGAGCAACTGCCAGGTGGGAAACACGATTTCCACCGCCACCCGCAGTTCCGCCTCCCACCCCGCGGCCAGATGCGTTGCCGCCCGCTCGACCCGCGTCGCCTCGTCCACTAGATGACGCGCCCGCCGGCAGAGCGTCTCACCCGCGGGGGTCAGTACCGCCTTGCGGCCCTGGATCTCGAACAGCTTGATGTCGAGCTGGCGCTCGATCTTCTGCACCGCATAGCTGACCGAGGACTGCGTCTTGTGGACCACCTCCGCTGCTGCGGCATAGCTGCCGGCGTCCACCACCGCGATGAAGGCCTGCCATTGATCGAGGGTGATGCGGGTCATGATCGATCGATTCGTTTGATGATTATCGGCCGATCATTCCGACTTTTCATCGAAAGAGGAAGGGCCTTCAGGGCACCGCCCTGCGCGATGCCCCGGAGCTGAGATGGGCAGGTCAGCAGCGTCCCTGTTTCGCCAGTCCGGGTGGACAGTGGCGTGGTCCCCTGTGCCGGTGGCCGCGGCTGTCATAGGGGCGGACCTGACGGTGCTCCCGATAGGGCTGCAATCGGCGGTCGTCGGTGGCGATCGCGACACCGAGGGCGCCCCCGATGGCACCGCCGATGATGGCCTCGTTGCGGCCGCCGATCTCGCTGCCGATGGCGGCACCGACGGCAGCTCCGATTCCTGCGCCGAGGGCCGCTCGGTTGCGATCATGCTGGCTTGCGTGGGCCGCCGGCAGGGTCATGAAGATGAGCGTGAACGCGAGAAGAAGTATGCGCAGCATTTTTGGTACTCCAGCCTGTGACATGACGCTTCGAGTTTGGAGCGTCCAGACTGAATGCGGATTGAACCTGCGAGCACGCCATGAGGGCAGGGTGGCGAACTGTGAACCGATTCACAGGCACGGGATCGCAACGAGCACCGTGAGAAACAATCGAACAGATAGATGATGAGCCGGATAAATTTTCGCTTTTTGATCGAAACGCAAAGGGGTTCAATGGCGCATATCGTTTAGAAAGGAGTTCCGTCATGGCTACCCTGCTTTACATCAAGGCCAGCATCTTTGGTGATGAGGGCCAGTCGAGCCAGCTCGCGCAGCGCTATGTCGATCGCTGGCAGTCTGCCCATCAGCAGGGGAGCGTGTTGCTGCGTGACCTCGAAGCCGAGCCGGTCCCGCACCTCACGGCTGAACGCTTTCGTGGTTTCTTTGCGCGCCCGGAGGACCGGACAACCGAGCAGGCCGCTGCCGTTGCGGAATCGGACGCGCTCATTGAGGAGCTGATGGCGGCGGATACTGTGGTTCTCGGCCTGCCCATGTACAACTTCACGATTCCCTCGCCGTTGAAGGCTTACTTCGATCATGTGGCGCGCTCCGGCGTTACGTTCCGCTATACGGAAAGCGGCGCCGAAGGGCTGGTGGGCGACAAGCCCGTTTTCGTCTTCGCCGCTCGCGGCGGCCTGTATCAGGGAACCGCTCTGGACACGCAGACGCCGCTGGTGCGCACTTACCTCGGTTTTCTTGGCATGAAGAACGTGCAGTTTGTCTATGCGGAGGGTCTCGCTATGGGCGAAGAGCCGGCCGGACGCGCGCTCGAAGCGGCACGTGCCGAGATCGACTCTTTGCCGGTCTGAGACCTGCACCTGAGGAGACGGGTCCATGAAGATACGGGAACTTTCGAGACGCCTGCTCTCGCATCCGACTTCCGACGGCGCCGGCGTCAAGCTGCGCCGCAGTCTGGGTGCACGGCCCGATGCGCGTCTCGACCCACTACTGATGCTCGACGAGTTCTACTCGGATGATCCGCAGGATTATCTTGGCGGGTTTCCGCCGCATCCGCATCGCGGCTTCGAGACCGTCACCTACATGCTCGACGGCCACATGCGCCATGAGGATCACCTCGGTAATCGAGGCGATCTCGGGCCAGGTGGCGTTCAGTGGATGACGGCGGGTCGCGGCATCGTTCATTCCGAAATGCCGCAGCAGAGCGAGGGCCGCATGCGCGGCTTCCAGCTCTGGATCAACCTGCCAGCGGCGGAAAAGATGCAGCCAGCGCGCTATGCCGACATCCAGGCGGATGCGGTGCCCGAGCTGACGACGGCGCACGGGCGCGTGCGGGTTCTAGCGGGGAGGCTCGAGCTGGATGGCCGGGAAGCGCGCGGTCCGATCAACGGCACCGCGGATAGCATGAGTACGGATCCGCTCTACCTCGATATCCGTCTCGGCGCTGCTGGTGTCCTTGTGCTGCCGGTGGCATCCGGCCACAACGTCTTCCTCTACGCGTTTGATGGCGAGGTGCGCATCGGGGAGCAGGCTGAAGCGCTGGCCGCGCACGAAGGCGCCGTGCTCGGTGCCGGTGCGGCGGTACGTGTGGAGGCCGGGCCAGACGGCGCGGGCGTCCTGCTGATTGCAGCGCGACCCATCGGTGAACCGGTGGCGCAGTACGGCCCATTCGTAATGAATACGCGCGAGGAGCTCGAACAGGCGCTGGCGGACTACCGTGACGGGCGGCTCACCGAACCGGCCTGAGCCGTGAACAACGCAGTCTGGGTCGGCGGGCCCGGTTCGGGGTGGTGCCCGCCGATGCCAACACGGCGTAGCCGTTGCGCCGGGCAACGCCTCCCGCCTAATCGTGGAACTTCGCGCGGCTACTCTGAGCTCGTGGTGGCGCTCGGTTAATGGGCCGAAGACCAAGCTCAGCAGGGCGCCGAATCCGCAACCAGGATGGAGCATCCCGCTCGAGCCGAGCGAGCCAGATCCCGGGCATGGCGACGACTGGGGAAGCGATGCGGTAAGTGGGACGTATAGTACCTGCTGATCCCGGCAGCGACATCCGCGCTCGACCGGGAACATCGGATCGTCGATGCTCGGTGTCGTGGACCTTGGAGAGTTGAAAGAGGACCTTGGCTTGAGAGGGGGCAGCGGCAGGTTCATGATCATCGCAGCGCTCGCTATCCTGCTGGTGTATGGGGTCGTGGCCGTCTACCACGTGCGCAAGCCGCTGCCGTCCGGGATTGACGTCGCGACGCCCTGGCGTGCCGCCTCGGATGTGACCTTCCTGCTGGATTCCACGTTTATCGCCCCCGATGGCGAGCAACGGCAGGATGCCGTCATCTTCGATGAGGTGTTTCGACTCATCCGCAATGCCGAGCGTCTCGTGGTGCTCGACATGTTCCTGGTGAACGACTTCGCCGGTACGGTAGCGGCCGAACACCGCCCCCTTTCCAGAGAGCTCACGGACGCCCTGATTCAGCGCAAGACTGAGCGGCCGGAACTCATCGCCGTACTGATCACGGATCCGTTCAACACCCTCTATGGAGGCCTCGAGTCACCGCTCTTTTCTGAGCTTCGCGAGGCAGGGATCCACGTCGTGGAGACGGATCTCACGCGGTTGCGCGACCCCAATCCGTTCTGGTCGGGATTCTGGCGCCTGTGCTGCCAGTGGTTCGGCAACAGCGCCGATCGTGGCTGGTTGCCGGACCCGGTGGGTGCCGGTCACATTACTTTGCGCAGCTACCTTGATCTGCTCAATTTCAAGGCGAATCACAGAAAGACCCTGATCGTGGACGCAGGCGAGGACTGGCTCGGGCTGGTCACCTCGGCGAATCCCCATGACGCCAGCAGCCGCCACAGCAATCAGGCCCTGCGCTTTCGCGGTCCGGCGGTGCTGGACCTGCTCGCCACTGAGGAAGCGGTGGCACGCTTCTCCGGAGCCGAGGCGCTGTTCGACGGCCTCGCCACTGCCCCGGAACCGGCCGCGGAAGTCTCGAATCCCGCGCTGCGGATCGTCACCGAGGCGCAAATCCGGGAAGCGGTGCTGGCGATGATCGAAGGCGCTGAGCCGGGTGATGCGCTGGATCTGGCCATGTTCTACCTCACCCAGCGCGACGTGGTGCGCGCGTTTGCGGCGGCGGCCGCACGCGGCGTGTGGGTACGGATCCTGCTCGATCCGAACAAGGGGGCCTTCGGTCGCGACATGGGCGGCATTCCCAACCGGCAGGTCGCCATGGAACTGATGCGCGCCGGTATCGAGGTGCGCTGGTGCAACACCCGCGGCGAGCAGTGCCACAGCAAGTTCCTCCTGCACAGGCAGGAGGACGGTTCCGCCGAGATGCTGGCCGGTTCGGCGAACTTCACCCGCCGCAACATCGACAACTACAACCTGGAAACCGGCGTCCAGCTGCGCGGGAGCCTCGAGACGCCAGCGCTGCTCGCTGCCCACGAGGCATTCGAGGCGCTGTGGAACAACGAGCCCGGGCGCATTCACAGTGTGCCCTACGAGACGTATGCCGATCACAGTCGCTGGCGTTATCTTGTCTACCGGTTCATGGAGGCCACTGGGCTCTCCACGTTCTGAAAGGTCGACAGAATGCAGGGGAGGAGACCATGTACCCAGGACATTGGGCAGCGGTGCAGCCGCGCTCGCCCGCAGTGATCGATGCTGCCACCGGCGAGACGCTGAGCTGGGCGGAGCTCGAGGCCCAGTCGAATCGAATTGCGCGCTGGCTCGCCGCGCGGGGGCTCGCACCTGGGGATCACGTTGCCCTGTTCATGGAGAACCATCTGCAGTTCTTCACGGTGTGCTGGGCAACGCTGCGATCCGGTCTCTATCTCACTTGTGTCAACCGCTACTTCACTGCCGAAGAGGTGGCCTACGTAATCAGCGACAGCGGCTCCCGGGTCTTGATCACTAGCCGGGCGCTGGCCGATGTGGCCGAACGGCTGCCGCCGCTGTGCCCGGACGTGGAACACTGGTTGATGGTGGACGGGACGGCGCCAGGCTATCTGCCTTTCGAGGAGGAGATGGCGCTCGAACCGGCCGAGCCGCTGGAAAGCGAGCCTGCCGGAGATTTCATGCTCTACTCTTCCGGGACCACGGGTCGGCCGAAAGGCATCAAGCGTCCGCTGACCGGGGCCAGCATTCGCGCCGGCGCGCGCAACGCCGAGGCCTTTCAGGCGCGCTATGGTTTCGGGCCGGACTCCGTATATCTGTCGCCGGCGCCGCTTTATCACGCCGCGCCGCTCGTCTACTGCATGGGGGCCCAGTCACTCGGCAGCTCGGTCGTCATGATGCGCCGATTCGATGCCTTGGAGGCATTGCATCTGATCGAGCGCTACCGCGTCACTCACAGTCAGTGGGTCCCGACCATGTTCGTCCGCATGCTGAAGCTGCCCGTACCTGAGCGCGAACGTTTCGATCTCTCCAGTCATCGAGTCGCGATCCACGCTGCGGCGCCGTGTCCCGTGGAGGTGAAGCGGCAGATGATCGAGTGGTGGGGACCGATCCTCGGCGAGTACTACGCGGGTACGGAGGGCAACGGCTCCACCTATATCAGCAGCGAGGAGTGGCTCGAGCGCCCCGGTTCCGTCGGCCGCGCATCCCGCGGCGTGCTGCACATCTGCGACGAGGAAGGACGGGAGCTGCCCACTGGCGAGGCCGGGCTGGTGTACTTCGAGCAGGAAGCGGAGACGTTCGAGTACCACAACGCACCGGATAAGACCCGCTCGTCACAGCATCCGGAGTTTCCGAACTGGTCCACGCTGGGCGACGTGGGGTATCTCGATGAGGACGGCTATCTCTACCTTACCGACCGGCAGGCATTCATGATCATCTCTGGTGGCGTGAACATTTACCCGCAGGAGGTGGAGGATGCGCTGGTGCTGCACGATAAGGTCGCCGACGTCGCGGTTTTCGGCGTTCCGGACCCGGAATTCGGCGAGGCGGTCAAGGCGGTGGTGGAGCCGGCGACGGGCGTTGAACCCGGTCCGGAACTGGAGCGGGAGCTGCTCGCTTTCGCCCGCGAGCGGCTGGCTCACTTCATGGTCCCGCGCAGCGTCGACTTCACCGACGCCCTGCCGCGGCTGCCGACCGGCAAACTCTACAAGCGCCTTCTGCGCGATCGCTACTGGGGCAAGTCGGGTAGCACCATCGTCTGAGTCAGCGAACTCGGGCTACCTTGCCCTGGCTGCCTACCTCGGCTAAAACGGTCACTCGTGTCGGTAATAGGATCAAGCCATGAGTTCAGCAGGGCCTCTGGAAGGCGTCAAAGTCGTGGACCTTTCGGTGATGATCTCCGGTCCCCTGGCCGGGATGATGCTCGCCGATCAGGGCGCCGACGTGATCAAGGTGGAGTCGCCCGGGCTCGGCGACATCATGCGTTTCCTCGGTACCAACAAGGGCGGAGTCACCGGTATCTTCCTGAACAACAATCGCGGCAAGCGCTCCCTGGTGGTGGATTTGAAGAAGCCTGAAGGCGTCGATCTCCTGAAGCGCCTGGTGGAAGACGCGGATGTGCTCATCCAGAACTTTCGTCCGGGGGCGATGGAGCGTCTGGGCCTGGGTTATGACGCGCTCGCCGCCGTGAACCCTAACCTGATCTATACCTCCGTATCCGGCTTCGGCCCCGATGGGCCCATGAGTCACCGCCGCGTTTACGACAACGTGATTCAGGCCGCTTCCGGTCTCGCTTCGGTGCAGACGGATCCCGCCACCGGTGTGCCTTCCATGTACCGGACGCTGGTCTGCGATAAAACCACGGCCTATACCGTTGCTCAGGCGATTACCGCTGCGCTCTACGCACGCGCCACCGGCAAGGCGGCCGGGCAGCACATCGTCGTCTCCATGCTCGATGTCGGTATTGCCTTCATGTGGCCGGACTCGGCCATGGACGCGGTGCTCCTGGACGAGGACGCACAGCGAGCGGCGACCATTGGCGCCAACTATGCAGTGACCGAACTCGCCGACGGCTACATTTCCGCTGGAGCCGTCACTGACGCCGAGTTCAAAGGGCTGTGCGCGGCCCTCGGTCACCCCGAAATGGGCGAGGATCCGCGTTTCGCGACCACCCCGCAGCGCATGCAGCATCTTGCCGAACTGGTGGCGCTGATGCGGCAGTATGCGGCCGAGACCACCGTCGATGAATTTCTCGCCCGGGCGGAACTGCATGACGTACCTGCGTCCGCCATCCTCAAGCTCGATGAGGTTCACGACAGTCCCCAGGTTCAGCACAACGACGTGTTCGTCGAGCGCGAGCATCCGGTCGCCGGTCGGGTACGTGAGCCGCGCCCGGCGGCGCGCATGTCGGCGACGCCACAGCGAGTCGGTGATCATGCGCCGCTGTTCGGCCAGCACAGCGACGAAGTCGTGCTTGAGCTGGGCCTCGATCCCGCAGCCCTGCGCGCCGCCGGCGTCATCCACTGAAGCAGAGCTCTGATCCCGGGAGGGCAGACCATGACTGCAAGCGCGCTGCGTAAGCCATCCACGCGCGGACCGATGACCGACTATGGGTCCGTCAAGGTCACGCCGCTGACACCCCATCTGGGCGCGGAGATTCGTAACGTCGATCTGGCCGAGCCCCTTACGGGCGAGCTGCTGGCCGATATCCGCCGCGCCTTCGCCGACTGGGGCGTGCTCGTGTTCCGCGAGCAGCGCCTCGATCGGGATGCGCACAAGGCCTTCGGCCGCCACTTTGGGCGCCTGCACGTCCATCCCATGAATCATGCGCGCGATCAGGATCCAGAGATTCTGATCGTAAAAACCACCGCGGATTCGAAGTTCACCGCCGGCAATGCCTGGCACACGGACGTCACATGTGACGCCATTCCGCCGCTCGGTTCCATGCTCTACATCACCGAAACACCGGCGTGTGGTGGCGGCGACACGCTGTTTGCGAACATGGCCCTGGCCTATGACCTGCTTTCCGAGCCGCTGAAGGGATTCCTCGACGGCCTCACCGCCGTACACGATGGCGCCATTCCCTATATCGGCGCTTACAACTCGACGCCGCCCGAGGGCGGCTACCCGCGCAACGAGCATCCAGTGGTGACGCTGCATCCGGAGACCGGTCGGAGGGTGCTGTACGTGAACAGCGGATTCACCTCCCACATCAAAGGTATGGCGCGCTGGGAATCCGATGCGCTCCTGAAAATGCTTTATGACTACATCGCTTCCACGCCACGTCTGCACTGTCGTGTGCGCTGGGAACCCGGCACGTTGACGTTCTGGGACAATCGCTGCACTCAGCACCACGCGGTCTGGGATTACTTTCCGCATACCCGCTACGGTGAGCGGGTCTCCATCCTTGATGACCAGCCACCGCGTCCAGCGGCCATGGCTTGATCGGTCAGGCGAGGGAGCCGGTGAGGGACTTGCGCTGGGAGATCTCGATCCAGTTGCCGTCGGGATCCGTGAGATCCCGGGGCGCCGTGATGTCCTTGCGTGCGATCTCGAGCTCGCGGATGCCTCCGGCTGGCGACTCCGAAAGCGCTTCCCGCGCATGATTCAGCTTCAGCACGGAATCACCGATGGCGTGGCGATGCTGCTGCAGGCCGCCACCGAGCGGCAGCAGCTCAGCGAACGTCAGGCCGACCTCCTGCTGCCAGAACGCGAGCATGGCATCGCGTCGGTTCGTGAACAGGCCGACGTCGAGCGCAGGTTTGGCAAGTTCGAGCATCGCGCCTCCTTCAGACGGAGAAATCGGTGCGCATGGTGCGCAGCAGTATGAGATCCGGTCGTGGTCGCGCCAGAGTCGGATCGCTGGCGAAAAGCTGTTCGAGGGCATGCGCTGCTGCCAGGGTGAGGCGGTCGGCCTTGGGCGGTCCCACCACCTGGATGCCGAATGGCAGGCCATGGGCGTCGACGCCGCAGGGTATCGCGCAGGCCGGATGGCCGATCGCGGATATGCCGTAGGTCAACGCCAGCCATTGGTAGTAGGACGCCAACGGCTCTCCATCGATCTTCGCCACGTACGGCTCGCGCCAGGGAAACGGCGGCACTGGCGCCACCGGCGTGAGCAGCAGGTCGAAGTCCCGAAAGAACGCTGCAGCCTTTCGGCAGGCGACGGTCTGGGCGGCATGGGCCCGGGCATGGTCCGCAAGGCTGAGGCCGTGCGCTTCCTCGATGTTGGCGCGGATCAGCGCTCCGAGCCGCTCCGGATCGCCCTCATAGAGTGCGAGCAGCCGGTCGAGAAAGCCCTCGGCGCGCAGCACGCCATAGGTGCGATGCATGTCGCCGAGGTCCGGCGTCGCGGCTTCGGCAGCGCGAAAACGCCCGGCGATGCGCTGCATGCGGGCGGTGAACGTTTCCCGGACTTCTTGCGCTACGCGGGCAAAACCCAGGTCGGTGCTCCAGGCGACCCGCAGCGATGCCAGATCCAGGGGCTCAGGGCTGCGCAATGAGCGGCCGTCACCCGGCGTCGAGAATGGATCCCTGGCGTCGAAACCTGCCTGCGCGGCCAGCAGCAGACAGACATCGGCGACGCTACGCGCCATCGGGCCTTCCACCGGTAGAGGGCTGAAGCCTAACGGGCGCTTGTCCGATGGCACCAAGCCTGGAGACGGCCGGAATCCGACCACGCCGCAATACCCGGCCGGAATGCGCAGACTGCCGCCGTTGTCGGAGCCGGTGACGAGCGGCAGCATGTCGCAGGCAAGCGCCACGGCCGAGCCGCCGGAGGAACCGCCGCAGGTGAGGCCCGGGTCGAAGGGGTTGCCGGTGGCCCCAAAGACCGGATTGCGCGTGTTCGCGCCGGCGCCGAACTCGGGCGTGTTGGTCTTGGCGAGTACGACTGCGCCGGCAGCGCGAAGTGCGGCGACGACCAGCTCGTCCTGCTTCGGGACGTGGTCGGCGAACAGCGGCGAGCCGTAAGTGGTACGCAGGCCCGCTGTGTCGGCAAGGTCCTTGATGCCGAGCGGAAGCCCATGCAGCAGGCCGAGTTCGTCGCCGCGGAGCACGGACCGCTCTGCGGCACGGGCCTGCTCTCGGGCGGCCTCGCGATCCATGGAGACGATGGCGTTCACAGCAGGATTCAAGGCATCGATACGCTCGATGCATGCTTCGAGCAGCTCTGTTGGCGAGATCGTCCTGCTGCCGATCAGTCGCCGGAGTTCGACGGCACCGAGCTCACACAGGCTGTCATCGGCCATGGCGATCAGCGCTCGAGGATCGCTGCCACGCCCATGCCGCCGGCGGTGCAGATGGAGATCAGGCCGCGTCCCGATTCGCGCTCGGCCAACGACTCGGCAAGGGTGGCGAGAATGCGCGCACCGGTGGCAGCGAAGGGATGACCGATGGCCAGCGAGCTGCCGTGCGGGTTGATCCGTTTGCGATCGATGGGCCCAAGGGGCTCATCGAGGCCGAGGCGGTCACGGCAGTAGCTGGGCGACTCCCAGGCCGCCAGAGTGCACAGCACCTGGGCAGCAAACGCCTCGTGCAGCTCGTA
>SLQW01000152.1 GCA_007131295.1 Pseudomonadales bacterium
CGTCCATGCCGCAGACCGAACGTCCTCGCCAGGCGGGAGCGCTCGAGCCGTCAATTTTGTCGGAGCGATGCGATCCCAGCACCCCCAGAGTCTCGTTAGCCGAGCCAGGAACTACGGCTCAATGCATTCGTCTGCAGCAGGGATTCCAAGGCCGATTCGACGCCACGGCGGGCAAAGGAAAAAGGGGAGCCAGGTCACAAAGTCCTCATGAGCGGTCTGCCGTGCACCGCCGCGAGCGGCAGAATCCGGTAAGGGGTGGTGGGGCATCCCCCTTGCCGAGGCGAACCTTCTGCCGAAGTTCGGCGCTGAGCAGATGCCACTTTTCTGGTCGCACTAAAGGAGTGACCCGATGGACAAGAAAGCACTCGAAAGCTTCATGGAAACCCTGCAACAGAACGCAGAGCTGCAGAAAGCCATCAAGACGGAATTCGCTGGCGAGGCCGAGAAAGGCGTGCCCTTCGAGAAGGTGTTGGAGCTCGCGCAGAAGAAGGGCTACACGGTCGGGGTTCAAGAGACCGAGGGCGAGCTCGAAGATGCGGATCTGGCCGGCGTGAGCGGCGGCGCCTACGATGCGTTCCTGAAGATCGAGGGCATCGACGGCGAGTCGTTCAGCCTTAACTTCGACCGCAGCCTGTCGACTGGCGGCAACCTCTTTCTGAAGATCGGCAAGATCATCTAGGGCTCGAGGCCCTTGGGCGTCGCAGGCCCGCCTGATCCTGAGCAAGCTCCTGCGGTCAGGCGGGCGCTCGATGGCCTTGGCTTCGACGCGCGATCGATCCAGGCCCTATTCGGAACCACCGATCTGCTCCGACTGGCGCTGGTCGGTCGGCCTTTACTGGCTTACCGCGCACGCGGCAACTCCGCCCTGGCCTGCCTCGGCCGATTGTTTTTCCTCGAACAGCCTGAACCCCTGCACGACGCGGTCCGCCTGATCGGCGAGACACCCCTTGAAACTTTACGGAACGCCGGACTGCTTGCCATCGACGGCACATTCGTGATGCCGAGCATCCGGCTGTATCTGGAAGGTGAACTGCGACTCGTCGGTGACCTGCATGGATCCCACCGGCCGGAGCTCGCCGACTTCGTCCTCGGCCCGGGTCCCGTCGCGCGCATGCTCGCTGACCTGGCGCTGCCGGGTTCTTTCGCGAACATTCTGGACCTCGGCAGTGGCTGTGGCGTGCTGGGTTGCCTGCTTGCCGGCCGTTCCCACAACGTCGTCTGCAGCGATGTTTCACCGCGCGCAGCCGCCTTCTCCCGCTTCAACGCTGCCCTTAACGGTATCGAGAACCTGCGCGCAGTCGAGGGCGATCTGTTCGGAGCCGTTGCGGGCGAACGCTTCGATCTCGTTCTCTGCAACCCACCGATGGTGATGGCCCCTACCGCCGAATATCTGTATCGCGACGGCGGTAGCGAAATCTGCGCGCGCATCGTCCGTGAGGTACCGGAGCACCTCGCGCCGGGTGGCTGCCTGCAGATGCTCTGCAACTGGCCCGAACGGGCGGGTTGTGACTGGCGCGAGACTCCGCGCGCCTGGTTCGACAGCACAGACTGTGACGCCTGGCTGCTGCGTTTTCACAGCCTAACGGCAGAGGGCTATGCCGACCTTTGGCTGCGTCAGCAACCGGATGGGACGTCCAGGAGCGCCGAGGCCATCGGCCGCTGGGTGGACCATCTCACCGCGATCGTCGCCGATCGTGTGGGCGGCGGCCTCGTCATCCTGCGCCCGCGCGCGCATTCGCAGCCCCTGCGCACACTGCGCTCGGCCCCGCATGTGAGCGCACCTGCGGGGGCAGCGCTGCAGCGCCTGATGCGCGCCCAGGACTGCCTGATGGCTACGAACGACGATGCGCAGCTGCTGGAATCGCGTCTGCAGCGTGCTCCCGAACTCGAGCAGCAGATCACGCTCAATATCGGCCAGGCCGGCTGGCAGCAGCAGAAGCGTGAGTTGCGGCTGGCCGGGACGCTCGGCTTCAGCGCCATGGCCGACGCAACGACCCTGGGTGTCATCGCCCACTTGGACGGCCAGCGCACCCTCGCCGAGGCCGCGGCTGTGTATGCGCAACAGATCGAAGTGGATCCGCATCGGCCCGTGGCCGGGCTCGCCCCAGCCGTACGGGAGCTGCTGCGCCTCGGGATGCTCACGCCCGTCTGAGCAACGCCCTCGCAAGAGCGTATCGGCTACCGGGGTCTGTCGCGGCGACAGACATCGGCTCGAGCCGTCCATTCTCGTGTGTAGAATCCAGCGAAATGACTTTACCCTCGGCACCACGCCGCGACCCTTTAGACGCCCATCCGAGGACCGCCCATGAGTGCCACTACACCCCCGCCCGGACTGCACAAACCGATCGACAAGGAGGCGCTGCGCCGCAAGTACGCCGCAGAGCGCGCGAAACGGCTGCGGCCCGACGGCAACGATCAATACATCCGTCTCGAGGGTCAGCTCTCACACTATCTGGACGACCCGTACACGCCACGGGTGGAGCGTGAACCGAAGACCGATCACGTGACGTTCGCGTTCATCGGCGGTGGTTTTGCAGGGCTCGTCACCGGTGCACGGCTCAAGGAAGCGGGCGTGGAGGACGTGCGCATCATCGAGAAGGGCGGCGACTTCGGCGGCACCTGGTACTGGAACCGCTATCCCGGCGCCCAATGCGATACCGCATCGTTCGTGTACATGCCGCTGCTGGAGGAAACCGGGCACATGCCAAGCGAGAAGTACGCGCATGCCCCGGAGATCCTCGAGCACTGCCAGCGGATCGGGAATCAGTACGGACTCTATGACCAAGCGTTATTCCACACGGAAGTGAAAGAGCTCGTTTGGGACGAGGGTCAGGCCTACTGGGTCATCCGCACCAATCGCGGCGACGAGTTCACCGCGCAGTTCGTCGGCATGGGCACTGGTCCGCTGCACGTACCGAAACTGCCGGGCATTCCCGGCCTTACGTCGTTTCGCGGCCACTCCTTCCACACCAGCCGCTGGGACTACGACTACACGGGCGGTGACCCCTACGGCGCGCCGCTCGACAAGCTCGCCGACAAGCGCGTCGCCATCATCGGTACCGGCGCGACCGCCGTGCAATGCGTCCCGCATCTCGCGCGCGCCTGCGGGAAGCTTTATGTCTGCCAGCGTACGCCGTCTTCGGTGGACGTACGCGACAATCGGCCGACAGATCCGGATTGGTTCAAGGAAATCGCAACGCCAGGCTGGCAGCAGCGCTGGCTCGAGAATTTCACCGCCAACCAGACCGGCGGCATGACCGAAGTCGATCTCGTCATGGACGGTTGGACCGATCTTTCACGTCGGATCCGCGCGAAGATCGCCGATCTGCCGCCGGATGAGCGCACGCCGGCAAAGATGTGGGAAGCATTCGAAGACGCCGATTTCGAGAAGATGGAAGAGATCCGCATGCGGGTCGAATCGATCGTCGAGGATGACGATACGGCGCAGGCGCTGAAGGCCTGGTATCGGCAACTGTGCAAGCGCCCGTGCTTCCACGACGAGTACCTGCAGGCCTTCAACGAACCGGGCACGACGCTGGTCGATACCGACGGCAAGGGCGTGGAGCGCATCACCGAGAATGGCGTGGTCGTCGCCGGTGAGCACTACGAAGTGGATTGCATCATCTACGCGTCAGGCTTCGAAGTCGGTACGGCGTATCACGAACGCGCCGGCTACGACATGGTAGGGCGCGGCGGCGTGAAGCTTTCCGAGTACTGGGCCGACGGCATGCGCACGAAGCACGGGACCCACGTGCACGGCTTTCCGAACGCGTTCATCGTGCAGCCGACGCAAGGGGCGAACCTGATCTCGAACGTGCCCCACAACCTGACCGAGTCGGGAAAAACGATCGCCATGATCGTCAAGCACGCGCTCGAGAACGGTTACGACGAGGTCGAGGTCAGCGAGGAAGCCGAAGAGGCCTGGATTCAGCTCTTGCTGACCGGCATGGGACGCATGATCGGTTCCCAGGATTGCACGCCCGGCTACTACAACAACGAAGGCCAACCGATGGGGCCGCAGGCGCGGCTCTTCGTCGGCTATCCGGAAGGCGCCATGGCGTTCTTCAAGTACCTCGAGGGGTGGCGCTCTGACGGCCGCTTCGAGGGCCTGGAGTTCCGCTGAGCACCGGGCTTGCCGCACGGGGCAAGCCCACGCCCGATTGCAGGCAGAAACCGGCCTGGCCCTGAAGCGCGCTCAGTCGAGCGCCTCGAGATTCTCGTTCAGGCCCTGCCGAAGCGCTTCCACCGCCTCATCGATGCGGCCGGTATCCTTCAGGTTGTTGCCGAGCATGCTCCAGGCCGCGTTGCGCACCGCCCGGTTCTCGGTCTGATCGAGCACGCTACGAAATACTGCCGCCGCGCCCGCATTGTCGCCTCGTTCGTCATGAATCTCTTGAATCCGCTGCAGCTGCAGGATCGCGGCCTGTTCCGGATCGGCGCTGATTGCGTGGGTGGAGGCGACCAGCTCCATGTAGCTGCTCATCATGTTGAGCATCCCTGGCAGCATTCCGGTCGACGCCTTCTGGTCGCTGACCCTGTACGAGTCCGATGGCGAGGGACGCTGGTATCTGTACCCGAACCCGATGGGTCGTCATGCCGTGAACAGCACCGCGAACGACATGGAGCCGGAGGCGGACGGCACCATCGTCCTGAACGTCTCGAACGCGCAACCGGAGGATCGAACCAACTGGCTTCCCGCTCCGGACGGCCGTTTCCTGCTGGTGTTCCGTGCCTACAGGCCTCGCGCCCGCTTTATCGATGGCTCGTTTGTCCTGCCCGCAGTCGAGAGGATAGCGCCACCGCTTTAGAAACCAACGCCATATGCGGTCTCTTCATTCGGGCAGGAGTCAGTTAGGAGTCTGCGCTATCTGAAGCGGGACATGGCCTCCTCGAACGCCTTCGACATGCTGTCCACGGCCTTGTCGAAGCCGGTCCTCAGATCGCCCCAAGCCTCGTCTCCGGCCTTGCGCATCTCCCGAAGTTTCTCCTCGGCCTTGTCACGCTGGCTACGCATCTCGGTGAGCTGCTTCTGATACTCGATCCTGGCGTCGGCTTCGGCCTCGTCCACCCTCGCCTTGAGCTTTCTGATCTCAGCATCCCAACGATCGAGACGGGCCCTGAACTTGTCGATGTACTCGTCGCGTTCCGACATCCTGGCTCCCTCCGTTGCAGCCTGCGGCTCGTGCCGACACCGCCTGCGCGACGCCAGCCTCGGAAACAGCATACTCGCCTCCAGCGCACGCTGGACAGGCCCTGCAACGACGTCGTTGCAAAGGCACGCCGTCCGCCTCCCGGAGGGACGTTTCTCCCCGCTCCGAGCTTTGCGTACCCTGAACGTGGACCATCGAGGGGGAGGCAATGCCATGCGTGCGCTCGTGATCGTGCTGCAGGCACTCGGGATCGTCGCGCTGATTCCGCTGGTGGCCATGGCCACCCTGAGTCTGAAACACCGCAATGCCGACGGGCCGTCGATCCTGTTCCCAGGGGGTGAACTGGTCTCCGGGGAACTGCATACCGGTTCGGAACCGGACTGGAGCTTCGTCCGCGACGTCGGCATCGTCGAACTTCAGCTCGAGGAACCTTCGCGCTCCCGGCGCGTCTGGATCGTGGAGCACGATGGCCGCATCTTCGTCCCCTCCGGCTACATGACCTCCGCGCTCGGCCGCCTGTGGAAGCACTGGGCCATCCACGCGGACGAGGGCGACGGGCTCGCCGTCGTGCGCATCGACGGGGTGCGCTACCAACGTCGGCTGGAGCGCATCCAAGAGGGCCCCGAACTCAACGGGATCAGCGAACGGATGGCCGCGAAGTACGGCTCGCCGATGACGCGGGCCGATATCGAGGCCGGCAATACCTGGATCTTCGAACTGGCACCGAGGGAGGGCTGAGCGCATGCGCGCGCGTAACTATCTGATGCTCTGCGCAGGAGTGGCGGCAGTGGTCGTTCTCGCCGTGCTGGTCGTTCCCGGCGTTGGCGATGCATTCGAAGGGGCGCTGCTCGGGTTCCTGGCCACCTACGCGCGCTGAGCGGCACACGCGCGTATGCTGAAAAGCCCTGGAAGCGGAGGAGTGCGACCATGGAACAGCATAGAAACGAAACCTTCCGCGATCAGCGCATCGATCTGCACGGGAAATTCTTCCACGACTGTACGTTCGAGCGCTGCGAACTCGTCTTCGACGGCGATCGACCGCCCACGTTTTCGGACAACCGTTTCGTGGACAGCGTATTCGTCTTTACCGGCGCGGCGACCCGAACGCTCTACATGCTCGAGACGCTCTATCACGCCGGAGAGGGTGGCCGGCAGGTGGTCGAGAAAACGCTGGAGGATATCCGTGCGAAGAAGCTGCACGGTCACGAGATCCGCACCGTAGTGCCCGACACGCAGGACCACAGCCTGGCCTGAGGGCGCAGGCCGCATGGCTGGCACGCGGGATCGCGCCGATCAATTCTGGCCGGCGCGTTCTCGCAGCACGCTGCGTACGCCTCGGGGCACGAGGCCGAGGTCTTCGAAACCGCGGGCGTCCGGTGCGACGACCTTGTCTCGTGACAGCAGGACGAGTTGATCCCGGGTCAGCGGAGGCGACGGCAGTACACTCAGCACGCGCGCGATCCCGCGCCACACGCGCATCGGTATCGCAAGCATGGGCCGCCGCCTGTCGGCCGACGCCATCACCGCCTGCAGGAGTTGCCGATAGGACAGAACCTCGGCACCGCCGAGTTCGAAGATGCCTTGCTTCTCACGCTGCAACGCCTCCCGCACGGCCTGAGCGACATCGGCCACGTCCACCGGCTGCAGCAGGACGCTGCCATCGTCGAACAGCGGGACGACCGGAAGGCGCGTGATGCCTTCGAGCGCCTCCAGCATACCGCCGCGAGCACTGACGATGGCACTCGGGCGTAGGATCGCCACCCCGGGGAACCCCTCCGTGACCGCGTCCTCGCCGCGAGCTCGAGCGCGAACGTAGGCCGATGGTGACGCTGTGTCCACGCCGATCCCGGAGATGTGCACGAGGCGGGCGATCCCGTTTTCCTCGGAGATGCGCGCAATACGCCGGGCCGCATCCACGTGGATCGTCTCGAAGTCCGCATCACGCTGCTCGATGTACAGACTCACCGCGTTCACCGCGGCGGACGCTCCGGCCAGCGCTCCGGCGACGTCGGAGTCGTCGCGAACATCCGTACGAGAGAACTCGATCGCACCGGACCGGGTGAACTCGGGATCGGGATGGCGGGCCGCCACCCGCACCCGGCGCCCGGAAGCAATCAGGCACTCGACGATCGCGCGGCCGAGAAAACCCGTGCCGCAGAAACCATGGTCTGAAGCTCTCCTGCCCTCCTGACCTGTTGCGGCGAGAACAGGCCGCCATGCTCGATGACGAAGTCGCCCGTAAAGCCGTCGGCGCGCAGTTCCGCGAGCGCATCGAGCGTGGCGGTCTGCGCAGCATCACCATTGGAATGAATGTGTACGGACAGCCCTGCCTGCGTGTAGGGCCGCACCGTAGCGGCAATTTCACTTTCCGGTATGACCCACAGGCCCAGCGACCCGCGCGACTGCCCCGCCAGATAGCCGGGCGGTGAGAGGCGCATGGTCTGGGAGTAGAAAGCGCCGTCCGCGAAGAACTTCACCCGCGGCAGAACCGGCGCCGGCGCCGGGCGCACACCGCTCACCAGGTCGCGGACGACCTGCGGCGCGTCGCTTCCGAATGCCTGCTGCAGCGCGCGGAATTCCGGAACCAGGTAGAGCCGGAAACCGTCCGGGGTCGCCATCGGCCAGGGCGGAGCAAAGGGATGCGCGTAGAGCATGCCGCCGAGCAGGACGTGCATGTGGGGGTCGATCAGCCCCGGAAGCATCGTCAGCTCTCTGAATGTCTCGTCGATGGCCGCGCCGGGAAACCTGGCGCGAAGGACTTCGAGCTCGCCCACGTCCTGGATGATCCCGCCTTCGACCGCCACGGCCTCCGCCGTTACGCCCTCGCCGGTCATGGGAATGATTTCATCGGCCGTATAGATGGTCACCGCGGACCCGGGTGGCTCCGTGCAGGCAGCCAGGCACAGGCACGCGGTGGCGAACCACAGGCAGCGCATCGACATGAGACCCTCCCCTCACCGGTCTTCGCCGGCATCTCCTCGGTAACCATTTCGGTATACCACTTTGCAGCCGGGCGTCGAAAGCGCGCTGCTGCGAATGATCGGCGGGCTAGTGCGCCGTGCGTGAAGTTCGGTGACTTAGGAGCACAGTCGGGGCGTACAGATGAAGGCGCGGAAGCGCAGGAATTGCACCGCTGTTTCAAGCTTGCGCAACGCAGCGCTGCGCGTTCCGGCGCAGCGAACAGTTACCGAATTTCGCGCATGGCCCACTAGAGGACGATGCTGGCGCTGAGGAGGGCGGCGGGGGCGCTGCTGCCGCCGACGTGGATCCGGTGGTCGCCGGGCTCGAGCTGCCAGCGTCCGGGCGTCGGCGCGTAGTAGGCGAGATCGTCATCGGGGACGAACAGGGTCAGGGTCCGGGTCTGCCCCGGCGCGAGCGTCACCCGCTGGAACTGACGCAGCAGCTTGCGCGGCCGCGCCACCACCGAACCCGGAAAACTCACGTAGAGCTGCACGATCTCGTCGGCACGCATGGCACCGTCGTTGCGTAGCGAAACCATGGCTTCGATGCCGCCCGGCGCTCGCCGGACCTTCAAGGCGCGGTAGGCGAAGCGGGCGTAGGACAGGCCGTGGCCGAACGGGAAGTGGGCCGGCGTCTCCTGCTCATCGAGCAAGGTGTAGCCATGCAGTGCTCCATACTCGATCTCCGAGGCGTCCTTGTCGAAGAACGGGTAGTCGGATTCGTCCCGCGCGACGGAGAACGGCAGTTTGCCGGATGGCGACACGTCGCCGAACAGCAGTGCGGCGAGGGCGTTGCCGCCTTCCATGCCGCTGTAGAACGTCTGCAGGATGGCGGCAGTCTGATCGCTCCACTCGCTCATCACGACGGCAGATCCTGCCACCACGACGACGACCGTGTGCGGATTGACCGCCGCCACCGCCCGGATCAATTCCACCTGTGCGACGGGCAGACGCAAACTCGTGCGATCACCGCCGCGCGAACGGCGACTACTCTGAACCTTCGCGTCATCAGGAAGGTCTACCTCGCCGAGAGAGATGTCACCGGGGATGTACTCGCCTTCCTCGTCCGCGGTGAAGCCGACCACGACCACCGCCACCTCCGTCGTCGCCGCGGCCTCTGCAGCCCGCTGCAGATCGGCTTCGTCACCGGCGAGCGCGAGGTCGTCCTGGCCGAGCGCACGCGCGACGCCTTCGAGCGCCGTGACCACATGGGGCGGCGTTACCCGGCTCGAGCCGTGATCACCGGTATTGATCAGATCCGCGAGCCGGCCGAAAACCGCAATGCGCGATGATTTCGCGAGCGGTAGCGTACCGTCGTTGCTGAGCAGGACCGCGGACTTCTCCGCCGCCTCGCGCGCAAGCGCGACATGCGCCGGGCAGGCAACGAGTCCCGCATGGTAATCCTCGAGCGGATCTTCCGCGGCGGCGAAGCGGTAGAGCGTCCGCAGGATGCGCCGGCAAGCGCGATCCACCACGGCTGGAGCGATGCCGCCGTCGTTCACCGCCGCGACGAGCTTGGCACCGAAGTGCACCGGCTCCGGATTCTCGATGTCGAGTCCGGCTGCCGCACCATAGGGTTGATAAACGCCCAATACCCAGTCCGAATGGACGAAACCGTCGAAGTCCCACTCGTGGCGCAGAATATCGGTGAGCAACTCACGATTCTGGCCACAGTACTCGCCGTTCATCTTGTTGTAGGCGCTCATCACCGATGCGCAACCGGCAGCCAGCACGCGCCGGAAATGCGGCAGGTAGACTTCCCGCAACACGCGCGGATCGACGCGCACATCGATCTTGAAACGGGCGTTCTCCATGGAATTGAGCGCAAAGTGCTTTACCGTCGCAATGACATTGTGGGTCTGGATCCCGCGCGCCAGGGCAGCGCCCATTTCACCGACGTGAAACGGATCTTCGCCGTAGGTTTCCTGCGCCCTGCCCCAACCGGGATGACGCAGCAGGTTGATGCAGACCGCACCGGAGAGGTTGCAGCCCTGCGCCCTGGCCTCGATACCCATGACCTCGCCGATGCGCCGCTCGAGCTCGCGATCCCAGCTCGCACCACGGGCCATGGACACCGGAAAACAGGTGGACTGACCACGGGCGACGCCGCGGGGACCGTCGGTGAACCAAAGCGCCGGAACCCCGAGGCGCTCGCAGCCGGCGCCCGCCCGGTAAGGTTCGGCACCCCAGCGCCCCTTGGCCTTGCGGTACTGCTCGAAGAAGCCGCGGCCGGACATCATGGCCACTTTTTCTTCGAGCGTCGCCGCTTCGAGTACAGCGTCGACGGCCGCCTCGATCTCCGTCGCCGACATCCCGCGTCGCGGCGCGAGGGTGTCGGCGGCGTCTGCTCCTGCCGTGGTCATCAGTAGCGCAGGGCGATACGCGCGCCGAAGGAGCGCTGGGACTCGAAGCTCTGGAACTGGGCGTAGCCGCCAGTATCGAACGACTGCGGGACGACCGCCTCCACGAAATCCTTGTTGAGCAGATTGCGACCGAACAGCGTGAAGGTGCCGCGACCATCCCAGAAGTCGACGCCCACCTGAGCGTCCACCAGCGCGTAACCGGACATGCGCGTATTGGGATCATTGGTGTTGCTGCCAAGCGTCGAACTCCGATAGCTGACGCCGATCTGCCCGAACAGGTCATTGCCGCCTGCCAGAGGCACATCGTAACGGGCAAGAGCATTGACGACCCAGTCCGGCGCCTGCGCCAACCTGCCGCCCGAAAGGTCCTGGAACTCGCCGACGCCGTTACCCGTGGTGTCGACGCATTCGTCGTCTCCCACAGGCTGCAGCGGATAGCAGGGCGCGCCATCGAAACTGCGGAAGCGGGCCCGGGTATAGGCCAGCGCCGTGGACAGCGTGAGCTGGCTCGTGGGCAAGAAGGTGACGTCGCCCTCGAGCCCCCAGGTCCGCACCTTACCGGCATTGGTGACCGAGAAGATCGCGGTCCCGTCAGGCCCCGGCACCAGGGCCTGCGCCTGGAAGTCATCGATGGTGGAGTAGAACGCGGTGAGATTCGTGGTCAGGCGTCCGTCCAACGCCTGCGAACGCATGCCGATTTCGTACTGCGTCGGTTTCTCCGCATCCACTGTGGGCAGCGTGGTCCCGCCTGGCTCGGTGGCATTGATCGTGAGGCCACCGACGATCCCCGCCGACTTGTAGCCGCGGGTGACCGTGGCGAAGAAATTGAGGTCGTCATGGACGTAGTATTGCGCACCCAAGCGCCAGACGACGTCGGTGTCGTTGTTGGACGCAAAAAGCGGTGCCTCGGTGACATTCTGTCCCGCATACGGTCCGACCGTACCAGGGGTCACCGTCCGGAACAGCGCGTGATCGATCTCCGAGCGCAGCACCCGCAGACCGGCAATGAGCTGCAACTCGTCGGTCAGGCGATATTCACCCTGGCCGAACAGCGCATAGTTGGTCTCGTCGAAACTGCTCGCGAGATCGGTGCCGAGCAGCACACCGGGCGGCAGTGCACCGAGCAGATCGAGCCCGGCGGTACCCGACTGGGTGTTTTGCTGCTGCATCTCCTGAATGAAGTAGTAGGCACCGAGCGTATAGGTCAGACGCTGATCACGCGGCGAGACCAGGCGTACTTCGTGGCTGTACTGCTTCTGCTCGAGATCGCCGGAGTTGACCGCAAGAAATGGCAGTGGAATGAGCGCGGCATCGTTGTTGTCCTGGCTCTGCCAGCGACGATAGCTGGAAAGCGAGACCAGATTGAAACCGCCGCCGAGGTCGAGGTCCACTTCGACGAGTGCCCCATAGCTCTCCATGTCCGACTCGAAAGCGCCCTGGGACGCAATCTGTCGGTTGTTCGGTCCGGGCGTGATGCCTTGAGCCTCCGTCTGCGGACCGATTACCGGAACACCGAAGCCGAGGAGCCCGGTACCGGGCCCGCCGGCGGACGCGGAGCGCAACGTCAGTGCGCCCGAGGCCTGATCACGCCGAGCGTAATCGGCGCTGACCCGGAGCTCGAAGCTGTCGGTGACGTCGACGTCGACCCGACCGCGCAGGCCCCACTCGTCACGCTCGTTGATCTTGCGTTGAGGCGCATCCGGATTGACGTTGGTGATGAAGCCGTCACGCGTATTCCGATAGCCGCTCAAGCGACCGCGAACGTGATCTGCGATGGGCCCCGACACAGCGCCGGAAAGGTTCACCTCGTTCTTCGAGCCGTAAGACACGCTGACGTTCGCCGTCGGCGTATCGGTCGGCGCTCGCGTGGTGATCGAGATCACGCCGGCGGACGCGTTCTTGCCGAACAGCGTGCCTTGGGGGCCACGCAGGACTTCGACCCGCTCGATGTCGCTGAGGTCGAACAGACCAGCTCCTTCGCGTCCGAGAATGACACCGTCCACCGCCACCGCGACACTGCCCTCGATGCCGATATTGAACAGGCTGGTGCCGATGCCGCGGATGGTGGAAGCGGACTGTCGGGCATTGACGCCTGCGGAGAACGTGAGACCAGGGACCACGTACTGAAGCTGATCGAAGGCGTCGATCTGCCGCGCATCGAGCGCCTCGCCACCGATGGCGGCAACCGAAATCGGCACGTCCTGGAGGGATTGCTCGATCCTCTGGGCGGTGACGACCACTTCCTCGATCTGACGCTCAGCGGAGCCTGTCTGGGCCAGCGCCGGTGAGCTGGAACCGATGGATGCCATGGCGACCGCTGCCGCCATGGCCGAAATCCTGGAGTTGTTCATGATGCTCTCTCCCCTTCACGCACCGGACCGGGCGGCCGATACATTCTCCACTTGGAGAGTAAAATCGCATCAGGGAAGTGTCAACTTAGTATCCAAATGGATACTGAAATATTTCGACCAGGTCACTGCGGTGGAAAGGGGGGCGGTTCCGGTACGTCCAGCCGCTCTCTGGCAGCCTCGATGGCGCGCAGCATGCGCTCGACCTGATCGGGCTCGTCGGGAGCCATGCTGTAATTCTCGCCAGGGTCGCGTGCGAGATCGAACAGGAGCGGGTAGCCGAGCGTTCCCAGGGGAATGTCCAGGGTCTTGTAGTAGCTGCGCACGACCAGGCGCCAGTCGCCCATGCGGATCGCGGCGATCTGATCGCCATTGAAGAACAGGATCGCCTCATGGGGGCTCTCTGCGCCTTCGCTCAGTACCGGCCAGATGTCCGCACCATCGAGCTCGATGTCCTCAGGCACGGGCACGCCGGCGATACGGGCGAGCGTGGGAAACATGTCGAGTCCGGTGACGGCGGCATCGATTACCCGGCTTACCGGCAGGCCCGCGGGCCAATGGGCAATGAAGGGAACGCGATACGCCCCTTCGAAGGTCGCCCCCTTGCGATCGCGCGAGGCTCCGGATGCGCCCTCGAACCAGGGCCCGTTGTCCGACGTGAACATGATCAGCGTGTCGTCCGCGACGCCAGCCTCCTCGAGCGCCCGGACGATCCGACCCATGCTCCAGTCGATGGTTTCCACCGTGTCCCCGTACAGGCCGGCCTCGGACTGGCCGCGAAAGCGCTCGGAGGCGTAGAGCGGAATGTGCGGAAACGTGTGCGCGAGGTAGATGAAGAAGGGATCGTCGCCTGCCTCCTCGATGAAGGCGATGGTCGCGTCGGTATAGCGTTCCGTCAGCCGCGCCTGGTCGGCAGGTTCCTCGATGACCTCATCGCCTTCGTATAGCGGAAAGGGCGTCATGTCGTTCGAGTACGGGACGCCGAAGAAGCGCTCGAATCCGTGCGCCGTCGGCCAGAACTCGGGCATGTGCCCGAGATGCCACTTACCGATCATCGCGGTCCGGTAGCCATCCTCTTTGAGCAGGGTCGCGAGTGTCTTTTCGCTCTGCGGCAGACCGTGGGTGCTATCGGGCCGGATCACGTCTCGCGCGAGGCCCATGCGGACCGGTTGCCGGCCGGTAAGCAGCGCGGCGCGGGAGGGGGTGCAGACATTCGCCGGCGCATAGTAGCTCGTCAGCTTCAGCCCCTGCTCCGCCAGCGCATCGATGTTCGGGGTCGCGATCAGCTCCGACCCGTATGCGCTGAGGTCACCGTAGCCGAGATCGTCGAGCAGGACGAAGATGATGTTCGGTCGCGTCGTGGCGGCTGCGTTGACGGCAAGGGCGAGCATGAGTGCGGCCCACAGGCCTGACGACGGCTTCACGACTTGCGGCTCCTTACCGCAGCCGAACCGGCGCGGTGGTCGAAGAAAAGCTTGATGATGGCCTCGGCGTGGGCATCGATGACGGCCTCATCGGCCACATCGATGCCATAGACGTACTTCATCTCGTTGGCGAGCATGAACATCGACTGCGCCGCGGCGGTAATGATGTAGTTGAAGGAGTGGTGGGGTATGTCGGGATAGACACCCTGCTTGACGAGATGCTGAAAACGCCTCTGCAGCTGCTCGTTGTCCGGCTTGATGAAGCGCCGGATCGCCCAGCGCAGCCGACCCGAATCCCGAATCGACTCCTGAACCATGATCCGTGCGTGCTCGGGATGGCGGGCGCAATAGCGAACGTAGCGGCGGATCCAGGCTTTCGTGGCCTCGAGCGGCGGCAGACCGGCCTCTTCCCCGGGGGCGGCCATCTCCTCGTGCAGACGCTCGAAGAGAAACGTCACCGCGGCTTTCCAGAGCCCTTCCTTGTCGCCGAAGTGATAGCGGATGAGTCCGTGGTTGACGCCTGCAAAGCCGGCAATGTCGCGCACGCTGGCACCATCGAAGCCGCGTTCGGCAAACACGTCGAGTGCACACTGCAGAATCAGGGCGCGGGTCTGCGCTTTCCGTTCGGCACGCAGGTTGCCGGCCGCTCCGCTGCGCTTGCCTGACTTCTTCGGCACCGCCGTCATGGTGTAGTCGCCCTCGCTTCAGCAACCGGGTACGTGCCGATCACCGAGGGTGAGCAACACCAGTCCGCATCTGGTTATCCGATTGAATAGCAGGTTGCACTCGTCCGTCAATGCAGGCCGCGATACACGTCGAAACTCCACTTGTCCGAGACCAATTCCTGTACGTCGGCTGCGCCAAGCGATCCGATCTGGACGAGGGCGCTCGAGACAGCTAGTCTGCTATCCGATCGGATAACTAATTTCGGACAAGGATGCCGCGTAACGGAGCATGACTATGGCGGCAGCATCGTCACCCGCCGCCGAGCGGCTTTCCGTATGGCGCAAAGTCGGCTACGCCAGCGGCGATCTCGGACTCAACGTCTACTGGCAGGGCATCAGCCTGTTCCTCTTTTTCTTCTACACCGATGTCATGGGCATACCGGTGTGGTGGGCAGGCTTCACGATTTTCGTGGCCTCCGTCTGGGACGGAGTCACGGATCCGGTTATGGGTGCGATCGCGGATCGGACCCGAACCCGGCGCGGGCGCTATCGGCCCTACCTGCTGTTCGGCGCACCGGTGCTGGCAATCGGTTTCGTTGCCGCCTTTCTTGCACCGCCCGGCCTCGGCGGCGGCGCGCTGATCGTCTATGCCCTGATCACCCATCTGCTGCTGCGCACGCTCTACACCGTACTCGCGATTCCCTACGCGGCTCTCTCCGCCCGCATGACGCCCGACAGTTCCGAACGCGGCGCACTCGCGGGCTGGCGCATGCAGGCGGCAGCGCTCGGCGGCCTGACCACGGCCTTCGCCACGCCGGCCATCGTCCAGCTCATGAGTCAGATCGCCGGCGGCGATCCGCGGCTGGGCTGGGCGCTGGCCGCTGTGACGATGGCCACCACGGCCACGGCGATCCTCTGGCTCTGCTTCGCCACGACCTCGGAGCCGGCGGATAGCCAAGCCGCGCCCGCCGGTCGCGGGCCGGGCCTGCACGACATTCTGGCCGCCGCCGCCATGCTCCGGCGCAACGGCCCGCTGCTGCGCGTCTTCGTCGCCATCATCATGGCGTCCCTCTGCCTCGCGATGATGTCGAAGACCCTGCTCTACTGGTTCAAGTACGCGGTCGGCAACGAGGCGGCGGCCGGTCCGGCGCTCGCGGTGACTCCGCTGGTGCTGCTGGTCATGGCACCGGTCTGGGTCGCCGTCGCCCGCGCCACCTCCAAGCGCGTGGCCTTCCTTTCCGGTTGCGCGATCGCCTGCGTCGGGTACCTGAGCTTCTTCCTGTTGCCCATGCAGGCGCCGCTCGCGATCTACGCGATGCTCGCCGCCATCGCCATCGGCGCGTCGGCATTCGCGGTGATGTTCTGGGCCATGCTTCCCGACACGGTGGAGTACGACGAGTGGGTGTCCGGTGACCGGCAGGAGGCGCGCGTTTTCGGTTTCGCCACGTTCGCCCAGAAGGCCGCGCTCGGCCTCAATGCGCTGCTGCTCGGCGTGCTGCTGGATCTGATCGGTTTCGTCCCGAACGTGGAGCAGAGCGAGGCGACGCTGGTCGGGCTGAAGGCCATCATGAGCCTGATCCCGGCGCTGGGCGCGGCGGCGACGCTGCTCGCGCTCTGGGGCTATCCCATCGATCAGCGTTTCCACGACGGGCTGCGCGCGAAAATCGCCGAACGTGAGGCTGCCCTGGCCTCCACCCACTCTGCTTCCTGACCGGGTGGGCAGCGTCAGTCCTGCTGCGACCACTCCGGTGGCGGTGCGCCGCCGAGCGCTTGCATCGCCGCCGCAGCACACGCCTGCGTCCTGGCCTTGCGCAAGGCCAGTGCGTCAGGCGTGAGGCCCCAGCCATCCATGTAGCGCAATGCTGCGGTAGCGACGTACAGCTCCCAGGCCGGAAGCCGTGCGTCGTCGCGCTGCGTCAGCTCGAAGTAGGCGCGGGAAAAGGCATCGGCCATCGCATCGCCCGCCGCGCAGGCGAGTTCGACCCGGGCACAGGCGACGTCGACGAGCGGATCGCCTACCGCCGCATCTTCCCAGTCGAGAACGGCCGCCAGCTCACCATTGCGCCAGAGGAGATTCCCGGGCCAGAAGTCGCCGTGCAAGAGCGCCCGCCTGCCTGCGTACGGGGCGATACCATCGAGGACTGCGGCGAGATTCACGCTCTCGGGTAGCCACTCGCCGAGACCGGGGCGGGGATCGTCGACGACCGGCAGCGAAGGGAGATCGGCAAGGTCGGTGTCATGGATGGCGGCGAGCACGCGCGCCATGGTCGGCCCGGCAGCGGGCGGCAGCGTCGTGTCGCCCTCGATCCGCGCCTGGATGAGCGTATCCGGGGCGACGAATAAGTGCGGTTCAGGGACCGGGACGCCCGCCGCATGCAGGCGCTCGAGCAGCGCGAATTCGCGCGCCGCCCGCTCAAGCCGATCCGGCTTGCCGTCGAGGTTGCGATGGCGACGGACGACGAGGCGTTGCATCTCACCGTCGCGCCGCAGCACGGTGACGGCGAGCACTTCCGCGGACACACCGCCGGTGAGGGGCTCGCAGGCCGCAACCCGCGCGCCGGGCAGCAGGCGCTCGATCAGGTCCTGCGGATTCACCGTCATTGCCTCCGCTCGCTGGCAAGGCCGGCATGATGCCCGCCGGGCGTCGACGTTGCCACGCACGCGAAGCCGGTGACGCGCCGCCGCGCTGCAGGCTGATGACCGGAGCGGTAGGCTGAGAGACCGCTACCACTCGCTTGCGGGGAGCGCGCCATGGCCCGTCTCGTCCGCACGCTGGTAATCCTCTCAGCAGTCGGTCTCATCGCCTGCGGCGGACGCGCCGAGACCACGGCTGCGTCCGCTTCAAACATCACCTGGGAATCCGCACTAGAGATCGCATCGGGCGATGCCTGGCAGGGTCCCTGGCGCATGAACGAGTCCGACTTCCGTTACGTGGACGACCCCAATGTCACCGGCGGCTCGCACGGCGGCGACATCCTGTTCGCGCGCTCCGAAGACGGTGCGCGCACGTTCAGCGAACCGGAGCGGGTCCACGAATCTTCCGGTCATGCGGATGCGCCGGCGCTGGCCGTCGCTGGCAACGGCCGGGTCTACCTAGCCTGGGGGTACCGGGAGACGAACGCACCGCGCGTCGGACGCATCGCCCTCGCCCACTCCGACGACGACGGCCGCAGCTTCGGGTCCGTACACCTGCTCGACCATGGCGACAGCCTCGGGCAGGTCGCGGCCTTTCCGTCCCTGACCGCCCGTGACGACCGCATCCACCTGATCGCGGCCGCCGCAGCCATATTCTCCTGCTCGAAGGTCGTCCGGGGTCAGACTAGGGTAAGCCCTCGATTTTCCTGCATTCGCGTCGCTTGGAATGCTTTCAGGTCTGCAACGCCTGCGAATCAATGGCTTGCTTCGGTCTAACCCCGCGAGCCGCGATCGCCCCAGACGAGCATGGCTGGGGTGAAGAGCAGCGTAAGCGGTGTCGCTACCAGCAGGCCGCCCGAGATCGCGGTCGCCAGTTGCACCCAGTACTGGGTCGAAGGTGCGCCCAGGCTCACGTCCCGACCGAAGAAATCGACGGTAAGCATGATGACCATGGGCAACAGGCCGAGGATGGTGGTGATCGTGGTCAGCAGCACCGGGCGCAGGCGCTGGGCACCGGTTCGCAACGCGGCTTCCATCGGCTCGAGTCCGCTGCGACGCAGCACGTTGTAGGTGTCGATGAAGACGATGTTGTTGTTGACAACGATGCCCGCCAGGGCGATCACGCCGATGCCGCTCATGACGATGCCGAAGGGTTCGTTCCGCAACAGCAGGCCAAGCAGTACACCCGCGGTGGAAAAGACGATGGCCGAAAGCACCAGCATGGCCTGGTAAAGACTGTTGAACTGCGTGACGAGGATCATGAACATCAAGAAGACAGACAGGAGAAACGCCACCTGCAGGAACGAGACCGCCTCAGCCTGATCCTCTGCCTGGCCGCGAAAACGCAAGATCACGCCTTCGGGAAGGGATTCTTCCGCCAACGCCGCGCGCAGACGTCTGACCTGATCATCTACGAGCAGACCAGGTGCGACGTCTGCATCCACCGTGAGCGTTCGACGCCCGTCGACGCGCCGGATAATCCCGGTACGTGGCGCGGGCTGAAAATCGACGAAGTTGTTGATCGGGACGAGTCCGAAAGCCGTCGGTACGCGCAGCGTCCCGAGCTGAGCCAGATTGCGCTCGTCGAACGGAAAGCGCACGCGGATATCCACTTCTTCGTCCGCGTCATCAGGTCGGTAGCCGCCAAGGCGGATACCCTGCGTCAACATCTGCACGGCATTACCGATCAGGCCGATGTCGGCGCCATAGCGAGCTGCCTCCCGATGGTTCACCTCAGCGCGCACCTCGATCCCGGGAAGTGAGCGGTCATCCTCAATGTCGACGAAGCCGCCGAGGCTCTGCATATGCTCGCGGACCGTCGCTACGGTGGCAGACAGCGTCGCCAGCTCGCGACCGGAAATCTCCACCTGAACCGGCTTATCGCCGCCGGGGCCGCGCTGCTGCTCTCGGAACTGCAGCACGACGCCGGGCAGATCCGCGGTCGCCTCGCGCAAGCGAGCGAGCACCGTCTCTGCAGGCGGTCGCAAGCGCCAATCGATGAGTTCGAGCTGGACGACGCCGATCACGTCCTCCGCATAGTTGGCCATCAGACGCTGGGCCTGACTGCCGATCGTGCGCGCGTAGACCGTGCGCAACTCCGGGTCATCGAGCAGCCGCGCTTCGACGCGCCGCACCAGCGCATCCGCTTCCCAGACCGAGAGATCACCGCGCGCCTGAACCTGAACCTGCACGAAGCGCGGTTCCACATGCGGGAAAAACTCGACGCCACGGCCGAACTGGACGTAGCTGAGATAGGCCGCGACCACGATCAGGATGGCAGCGGCAAGGGTCTGCCCCGGACGCCTGAGCAGGCCGCGCAGCAGCATAACGTAACGCGCCGTGAAGCCGTCGATGTGGTCGAAGTCACCACGCTCGGCTGCCCGAATGCGCTCCACCTGCTCCGGTCGGCTGGCGTCGCGGGCGCCGATGAGGCTGCCGAGGACCGGAATGAAGAGCAGCGCCATGAACAGGGAGGCGATCAGGGTCACGATGACCGTCGCCGGCAGATAGAAGATGAATTCACCGACCATGCCGGGCCAGAACAGCATGGGCGCGAAGACCGCGAGGGTGGTCATGGTCGATGCAATGATCGGCCAGGCCATGCGAACCGCCGCGCGGCCGAAGGCATCGCGCCGATCCAGACCCTCAGCCAGGTACCGGTCAGCCTGCTCGACCACCACGATCGCACCGTCCACGAGCATGCCGACCACCAGGATCAGGCCGAAGAGGACCACGATGTTGAGCGTGAATCCCAGCAGCGTAATCACGAGAATGCCGCTGAGGAATGCGCCCGGAATCGCGAGACCGACCAGCCAGGACGAGCGGCCGCCGAGGGTTGCGACGATGGTGAGCATCACCAGAACAATGGCGAGAATGACGTTATTCTCGAGATCTCCGAGGAGATCAGAAACATCATCCGCCATGTTCTGAAGGTGATCGACCCGCAGCGAATCGGGCCAATCGCCGCTGGACTGCTCGATCACGGCCTTGGCCTGTGCCACCGTTTCGAGGATGTTCGCACCGGCCCGTTTCCTAACTTCCATGACGACGGCTGGCTGGCCATTGACGCGGGCGAAACTCACCGGGTCCTTGAAGGTCCGGCGTCCCGTGGCGACGTCGCCGAACGTCACCACGGTTCCGTCTTCCACCTTCACCGGCAGCGCCAGCACATCGTCGAGCGTCTCGATGATTCCCGGCACTTTCAGCGCGACCCGACCCGCGCCCGTGTCGATCGCGCCCGCCGCCACCAGCCGGTTGTTGCGCTCGATGGCTTCGATGAGCTGCCCATAGGGGAGCTGGTAGGTCTCCATCACCAGCAGGTCCACCAGCACCTCGAGGACGTCCTCCCGATCCCCGCCGATGTTGACTTCGAGCACCCCCGGAAGCGCCTCGAGCCGATCGCGAAGGTCACGAGCGATGCGCACCAGCGTGCGTTCCGGAACCGGCCCCGAAAGCGCAGTGGTCAGTACCGGGAACATGGACAGATCGACTTCCATCACCTGGGGCTCATCCGCGCCCTGAGGCAACTGGCCGCGGACCAGATCCACCTGTTCGCGGACGTCGGCCATGGCCTGGCGATTGTCGTAGCCCGGCTCGAAATCCAGCCGCAGCAGGGCAAAGCCCTCACCGGCCTGGGCCCGCAGTTCATCGAGCCCCGCGATGGGACGCAGCTCGCGCTCGAGCGGTCGGATGAGCAAGCGCTCACTATCTTCGGGCGAGATGCCTGTATAGGTGACCGAAACGAAAAAGATCGGGATGTCGATGTCGGGCGCCGCCTCCTTCGGCACCGTGACGTAGGCGATCCCGCCAGCCGTCAGGAGCAAAAGCAGCAGAAGGAGGACCGTTCGACTCCGGTCCAGGGCGGCTCGAATCAGCGTGTTCATCGCGGTTAAGTGCTGTCTTCCATCACGGTCCGGACGGTCTCGCCTGCGTTGACGAACCCGTGGCCGATCGTGATCACCCGAACCTCCTCCGGCAACCCGGTGACCCAGATGCCCTGTGAGTCCGCCCGCACGACATCGATCTCGTGAAACATTACCCGGTCATCGTCACCAACGGATCGGATTCCAAGGCGGCCCTGATCGTCCAACGCCACCAACGCTGGAGAGACGCGGTGGGCCATGACCCGTTCCACCGGAATCCGGACCTGGACGCTGACGCCGGCGGGAAGGGCTCGGTCCGGATTAGGCAAGGTGAGCTCCACGCGAAACGTCCGCGTCGCCGTTTCCGCACGGGCCGATACGTAGGTCACTTCCGCCTCGCGCACGTCGCCGTCGATGAAGGTCACGTGCGCGGAGCCCCCGGGACGCACTCGGTGAATGCCATGCTGAGGGACCTGGACCACAGCGCGCAGCGGGTGATTCTGCAGCACCTCGGCCACGGGATCGCCGCGGTTCAGGAAGTCGCCGACATCGGCATGGCGGTGATTGACCACGCCGGCGATCGGCGCCCGCACGCTGGTGTTGTCGATGTCCAGGCGAATCGCTTCGCGGTCGGCGCGTGCCGCTTCGAGTTCCGCAAGGGCCGTTTCCACCCTCAGCTGCGCCTGCATGCCTTCGCGGGCCAGGCGCTGGGCACCCTGATAGTCGGTTTCCCGGCCGCGGACGTTCGCCTCGGCGCGGCGCAGCCGGGCTTCCCGGTCGTCCATGCTGATGCGGGCGATAACGGCGCCGGCGGCAACCTCCTGCCCGAGCGCCACCGGTACTTCTGCGATGCGACCGGATGTCTCGGCGCGGACCACCACCCGCTGATCTGCTTCCACTTCGCCCTGCAGGGTGAGCATCCGCTCCACCGACTCGGCCCGGCTCAGCTTCACCGCCACCGTCATCGGTTCGGCCTGCGCACGGCGCACTTCCTGCGGTTGCTCCCGGAACAGGGCGCCGCTGAGGATCCAGAGACCCAGCAGTACGGCGACGCCGGCGATGATGACCAACGATCGATACTGGGCTGGCAATGACATCGTCACTCCAAGGTCTGCAGGAGCATGGCCCGGCCCAAGCCGCAGCTTGCGGGTCCGAGTGAGCGATATGATGCGGGAGTTCCCCGCCGGATGCATGACAGCCGGGGTGAGACGAGGATAACCCCCTGATTTTCCAGCATTCGCGCAGCCTAAATCTCACGCTGACGCGCACGTCCTCCCCTACCGCGCGCTTAGAACGCCGTTTTTGGACCCGGAATCGCGGGTCTAAGCGCGTAGAATCATGCGTTCAACGATTTCAGGCTCGGCGAATCAAAGGCTTAGCTTGGTCTGACCCCGGAACGTGTAGATGCGCTGGTGGAATGAGACGTGGCAGTGGGCCGGCCTGCGGGTGATCAATGCGCTTGCGCGCAGTGTGCCCGTGGAGCACGAGTGGGTGGCCTATGGGGATTCGCCTCGCCACCACCTCGACTGGTATCGACACCCGACCCCGGGCGTGCGGCCGACCGTTCTGTTCTTCTATGGGGGCAACTGGCGCAGCGGCCGCCGCCAGGACTATCGTTTCGTGGCCGACACTGTCATGACCCTCGGCTGCGACGTGGTGGTCCCGGACTATCGGCTGTACCCCCACGTCCGTTTCACGGACATCCTGCGTGATGCCCGTATGGCAACGGAGGCAGTGCTCGAGCGAATCGAACCGAACCATCCCCTCGTCCTGCTGGGCCACTCGGCCGGGGCGCAGCTCGGCGCACTGCTGACGCTGAACGCCTCGCTTCTGTCAGATCCCGCGCGCGTAAGCGGCTTCATCGGGCTGGCCGGTCCGTATGACTTCTACCCGTTCACCGAGAACGACCACTGGGAGCTGTTCGGGCCTGAGCCGGCTTACCCGGCGTCGCAACCCATCAACTTCGTCCGCGCCGACGCGCCGCCGCTGTTCCTGCTCCACGGCGCCGACGACACCCGGGTCCGACGCGGCCACTCCAAAAGCCTGATGCTGAAACAGCAGGCGGCTGGCGGACATGCCGAGCGACGCGTGTACCCAGGGCTCGGTCATGTGGACCTGGTGGTCGCTTTTTCCCGTCTGCACCGCCGCGACAACCCGGTAGTGCGCGACGTTGCCGAGATCATCGAGACGCTCAGCGCGAGCGCGACACCGCCATGTCGGTCCGATGGCGATTGACTCGCAACGCGGCCTGCCCGATGCCGCACCCTCGAGGCGAAGATGTGACGTCAGCGTGGACCACGCTCTCACGCAAGTGGTGCCATTGCGCATGTTGAACAGGTCCAATTCCCGCGTTGGGGGGCGTAGCTCGCGAGGGCAGAGTTCGATAGCCTTTGCGGGTGCCTGGTGCGGAATGAGACGGATGGCGCAAGACTTCACCCAGCGCAGTGCTGAACGCCGACGGGTCGGTCGGGGGCGCGTCGACAGCGACGTATTCCTTTTGATCGACGGTGAACGGCGGCGGCATCGCGCGAGCAATCTGTCGGCCGGCGGCATCTTTCTTGAGGGTGCCGGGCGCGATCTCGCCGTCGGTCATCGGGTTGAACTCGTGTTTCCGGTGACGCTGCGCGGCGTTATCCGCCTGCACCGCAAGTACGCCATCGTTGCCCACGTGACCCGCTCCGGAGTCGGCATGCGGCTGCTCGACAGTCCATCGCCCGGCCCAAGGGCGTGAACGCTCCGGCGGCCGCATCCGCGCTCACCATTCCGCTAAGCTCGAATATCCACAGGTAAGCGGAGGGGATCCATGGGCACACCTCAGGAGGGTCGGCTGGCCGACAAGGTCGCGCTGCTGACCGGAGGCGCGAGCGGTATCGGCCGTGCCTGCGCGCTGCGCTATGCGGAAGAAGGCGCGGACGTGGTCGTTGCCGATCGTGACGCGAAGCGCGGCGCCGAGGTGGTCGCAGAAATCAGAAATGCGAGCAATCGGCGCGCACTGTTCATCGAGGTGGACGTCTCCTCCGAGGACAGCATCGAAGCCATGGCGGCAGCGGCCGTGACCGAGTTCGGCCGTATCGACACCGTTCTCGCGGCCGCTGGAATCTCCAGCGCTCAGTACGTCAGTGGAGCCGCAGCGGACGGGCAGACGGGCGCGCGCCCGCTGGTAACGACGAAGCTCAGCGACTGGCAGCGGGTGCTGGACGTGAACCTTACCGGCGTCATGCTGACCGACCGGATCTGCGCGCGGCACATGATCGAACTCGGCGTTGCCGGAACCATCGTCAACGTGGCGTCGTCCGCGGCGAAGATCGCCCTGCCCGGCGCCGCGGACTACTGCGTGTCGAAGGCAGGCGTCGCCATGCTCACGCAGGTTCTCGCTCTGGAGCTGCTGGAGCACGGCATACGCGTCAACGGCATCGGCCCCGGCTTCATCGAGACGCCGATGACCCAATCCATGCGTGACGATCCGGACGGGCTGGCTGCCATCGTCGCGCGCACGCCCATGGGGCGGGTCGGCACGCCGCGGGAGATGGCGAACGCGGCGCTCTATCTCGCCTGCGACGAGTCCTCCTACACGACTGGACATACGATCTATCCCAACGGCGGCATGTTCGTAGGCTGACCAGCTCGCTGCTGCGCAATGCCTGCAGGGCGCGATGCCCTTGTGGGAAGGTGTGCTCGCCGAAGGCGGGCGCACCGATCAGCGTCGCGCAAGACTCTGGTGGCAGTCCGCGATCGGCGCGCCGCCCCTTCGGGGCGACACGCTCTCCCACGTACTTCGCTCGAAGCTTCACAAGAACAAGCGGGCGCACCGATCAGCGATTGCGGCCCCGCACGAAGATGATCGCGGGTGCACAGACCGCGAACAGAATCAGGACGAAGATCCAAAACGGGTCGTAGCTGCCGAACTGGTCACGCACCCAGCCAGCACCCGGCGGCGCCAGCACCGTCGCGCGCGTGCACATGAGAAACAGGCCCACCACCGCACCATAGGCCAGCACGCCGAAATGACGGCTGATCATCATCCCCACCATGGGCAGGTAACCGCCGGAGCCAATGCCCATGGCGATCATCACCAGCAGCAGCGTGAAGTAGCTCGGCACCAGCAGCAGCAGGAACAGCGCCGCCACGCTCGGCACCAGCGCGAACAGGTAGAGCACGCGTTGCTCGATGCGATCTGCCAGCCAGCCGAAGCTTACCTTGCCGAGGATGTTGCACAGCGCCCAGATGGACATGAGTCCGCCCGCCGCCTGCGGCGAAATTTCGAGGTCCTGGGCATAAGGTGCGATGTTGCCGGTGAGCGCGACCGGCGTGACGATGATCGGCACCAGCGCCAGCAACATGGCCCAGAAGTACCGCTCCTTCAAGATCATCTTGGTGGACCAGGCCGGATCACCGTCCGCTTTCGCGGGCACCAGTTCCGGATCCGGCTCCACGCCTTTCTGCTCTGGCGAGTCCGCCACGATGAGCAGCATCAGTGGAATCGCGATCAGCGGAATCACCACCGCCAGCAGCTGCAGCGTCTGCCGCCAGTCCATGACTCCAAGCAGCGTGCTTACAAGAAGAGGAAAAACCAGCGCCCCCAGGGATGACCCGATGCTGGATATACCGATGGCGAGACCGCGTCGGCCCCGGAACCAGCGCGCCGCCACGGTCTGCGAATAAAGCGCCCCAGCCAGCGCGTTGGCGCTGGCCATGAGCAGCGCGTAGATCACGAGCAGCTGCCAAAGCGCGGTAGTGAACGACGACAGCAGGAGACCGCAGCCGAGACAGACGATCCCCGCGACGCCGATCCAGCGCAGTGACGAGCGATCCATGGCGCGGCCGGTGAAAGGATAGAGCAGACCGGTGAGCAGCTGCGCCACCGACATGATCAGCAGCGTCTCGCCACGGGAAGTGCCGAAGGCCTCCATCCACGCCACGGCAAAGAAGCTGAAGGCCGAGAACACCACACCCATGGTCATCGCCATGGACAACATGCCCACACCGAGCACGTTCCAACCGTAGAACCAGTGCGGCCGCATAGGGGATCTCATGGCACGCGGCGGAAGTTGGGCGGCCGTTTCTCCAGCAGGGCCTGCGCCCCCTCGCGGGCGTCAGCGCCGGCGACGAAACGCTCCTGGGCTTCGTGGGCTTCTTCCAGCGCGCTACGCAGATCGCAGCCGATGTGCGCATAGACCAGGCGTTTGGTCTCGGCGAGGGTAGCGGGTGCGACGTTGATGGCGAGGTCCTCGACGTAGGCCCGTGCCGCCGCGATCAGGTTCCGCGGCGCCACCAGCCGTTCCACGAGTCCGAGTTCGAACGCGCGGGCGGCGTCGATGCGCGCACTGCTCCAGAGGAGATCGAGCGCATGCCCGGTACCGACAAGGCGCGGCAACAGCCAACTCGACCCATGCTCGGCTATGAGTCCGCGCTTGCTGAACACGGTGGTGAAACTCGCATCCTCGGAGGCAAAGCGGAGATCGCTGGCCAGCGCCAGAATCAGCCCGCCACCGGCAGCGACGCCGTTGACCGCGGCGATAACTGGCTTCGGTACTTCCAGCAGGTAACTGAACAATCCCGGAAGCTGATCTGGATCCGACGTCGACCCCGACTGTCCCGCCTCGGTGACGGCGGCCAGGGTCGCCATGTCGAGCCCAGCTGAGAACGCGCGCCCGTTGCCGGTGATGATGATGCCGACGACGCGCGGATCGGCAGCTGCCTCGTCCACAGCCTGGCGGATCTCAGCCAGGGTGTCGTAGGTGAAGGCATTCAGACGCTGCGGCCGGTTCAAGCGGATCAGCGCCACCGGGTCGTCGATCTCGAATTCGATGTCGTGAAAGCTGGTCATCAGCTTGCCCCCTGATGATTACGAACCGGGTCGAAACGTGTGCGCAATTCCCTCTTCAGGACCTTGCCGGAGACGTTCTTCGGAATCGCGTCGACGAAATGCCAGGCTCGCGGCCGCTTGTACCCCGCGAGCTCATCGCGGCAGAGGTCGGTGAGCTCGGCTGCTTCCACCGACGCGCCGTCCCGCACGACCACCGCCGCCACCACACGCTCACCCCAGTTCTCGTCCGGAACACCGAAAACCGCCACCTCGGCCACGGCGGGATGGCGGTAGAGCACCTCCTCCACTTCGCGCGGATAAACGTTCTCGCCACCGCTGACGATCATGTCCTTCTTGCGATCGACGATGTAGACGAATCCCTCTTCGTCGATCCGCGCCATGTCGCCGGTGCGAAACCAGCCGTCGTGGAAAGCCTCAGCCTCGGCGTCGGGGCGCCGCCAATAGCCGGACAACACCTGATCCCCCTTGACCACGACTTCGCCGGCGACCCCCGGTGGGCAGTCGTCGAACTGTTCGTCGACGATGCGCACCGCGGCCAGCGTTCCGCGCTTACCGGCAGCACCGAGGAGGTGGGTCTCACCGCGTGCGGCACGCAGGTGGGTGTCCCGGTCCATGAAGATCACATTGCCGGCCAGTTCGGTCATGCCGAAGCCCTGGGAGAAGACATTGCCGAAGCGGTCCATGGCCCGGCGCAGCACTTCGCCAGGAATGGATGAGGCACCGTAGCCGATATTGTCGAGCGAAGACGTGTCGACGCGGTCGATAGCCGGGTCGTTCAGAACCATGTTGAGCATCGTCGGCGCGAGCGAACTCGCGGTGATGCGATGGCGTTCGATCGCTTCGAGCCAGGCCTGCGGTTCGAACTGCCGCATCAGATGCACCGGCACCCCACGCAGGTGCTGAGTGAGGATCGCATAGCCTGCGATGTGGCACATCGGAAACGGCATCAGATAGCGCGGATTCGGCACCGTGGATGCGAACACCGAAAGCGAATTCATGCACGAGAAGATCAGGTTGCGGTGAGTGAGCATTGCTCCCTTGGGCATGCCGGTCGTACCGGAGGTGTAGATCAGCCAGGCGACGTCGTGCTCGGCGTCGGAACCGGCATAAGGCGGATCGCCGCGCTCCGCCATCAGAGTCTCGTAGTCCGGATCCTCGCCGTCGCCGGCAATGGCGTAGAAGTGCTGCACCGAGGTCAGCTCCGGGCGCATGGCGGCAACGGTTCCCGCGAAGGGCCCGCGATAGATCAGCACCCGGGCCTCGGAGTCGTTGACGATGCGGATCAGTTCCTTCGGCGTCAGCCGGTAGTTGAGGAATACGAGGCGCTGCCGGGCAGCGGGGACGCCGTAGTAGGCCTCCACGTACTCCGGGCAGTTGTCGGCGAGAATGGCAACGCCGTCACCGGGTTCGCAGAGGGCCGCGAGGCCATGGCCGAGCGCCATGGAACGGGCGGAGAGCTCGGCGAAGCTCAGCGTACGGTCGTCTTCGAACGCCACCGCGGTCGCTTCCGGAGTCTTGCTGGTGTTGAACTCGAGAATGTCCCGCAGCAGCATCGCCTCTCCCCTGCTCGCCTGCGCGACCTTCAAGCTTACCGAGTCGACGTCGCGTCTGCCGAAACGGCTTCAAGCGGACGGGCACGCAGGCGCCGCTGGTCGTGCAAGGCAGCCACCGAGAACAGCGCCAAGCCCAGCCAGATCAGGCCGAACGTCCACCACTGGGCGGTCGCGAACGGCTCGCCGAACACCCATACCGCGAGCACGAACTGCAGCGACGGAGCGAGGTACTGGAAGAACCCCAGGGATCCCAGCGTCAGCCGATTCGCCGCCGCCGCGAAGCAAAGCAGCGGTGCCATGGTGATGGGACCGGCGAGGAACAGCATGCCAAGGTCGACCGGCGCATACGCGAACACAGCGTTGCCGAGCATCGCCTGCCAGCCGAGCCAGGACAGGGCCAGCGGCAACAGCAGCCAGGTCTCCACCGTCAGACCGGTGAAGGCATCCACGCCGAGACGCTTGCGCACCAGGCCATAGAACCCGAAGGAGAAAGCGAGAGTGAGGCCGAGCCAGGGCACATCGCCAAAGCGGATGACCTCGTTGCCTACGCCGAGGACGGCTACCCCTACCGCGAGGGCCTGCAGCGGACGCAAACGCTCGCCGAGGAAGAGCATGCCGAGCACGAGGCTCACCAGGGGATTGATGAAGTAGCCGAGGCTGGCCTCGAGGACCCGCTCCGACACTACGGCGTAGATGAACAGCAGCCAGTTGACGCCGATCAGGATACCGGAGACGACGAGCCAACCGAGCTGCTGCGGACTGCGCAGCACTGCCATGAGGCGCGCATGCCCACCGAGTATCAGCACGAGAGGCAGCAGCAGCAACGCCGACCAGAGGATGCGATGCGCGACGATCTCCAACGCTGCGAAATCTTCCAGCCAACGGAAGTACAGCGGCGCGACGCCCCAGATGCCGTAGGCGCCCGTGGCAAAGAGACCACCAGCGAGGGCGGTGCGGTCCCAGGTACCGTCCTTCATGCCAGTCATGTCCAGTTCTACTCTCTCACCTCGAGCACGATGGTGATCGCCAAGCCCGCAGTCGCGACCGGCGCGCCCGCTGCGCGGGCACGCCTTCCCACAGGCGCGTCACCCGGCGACGCGCAGCATACGCGAGCCGGAAACATCGTGGACGCGGGCGGCTGAATGGCGTTGAATCGCCGCTGGCATGGAGGAGCAGTGATGGCAGGCAATCGGGAACAGATCGACTACTGGAACGGCGAAGCGGGCGAGACCTGGGTGACGGCCCAGGAACGGCTGGACGCCATGCTGGCACCGATCTCCAATGCGCTGATCGAACGCGCTGGCGTGCGCACCGGCGAACGCGTGATCGATATCGGCTGCGGCTGCGGGACGACGAGCATCGAACTGGCAGGCCGTGGCGCACACGTATGGGGCATCGACATCTCCGAGCCTATGCTCGACCGTGCACGCAGCCGCATCGGCGGGTCGAAAAGCCTCGCGTTCTCCCGCGTGGACGCGGCCGAGGCGGACTTCACGCCTGACCACGACCTGCTTTTCTCCCGCTTCGGCGTCATGTTCTTCGCCGACCCCCCTGCCGCGTTCCGCAATCTTCACAGTGCCCTGGCCACGGACGGTCGTCTCGCCTTCGTATGCTGGCAGGCGCCTCGCGACAATCCCTGGGTAGCCATCGCCGGGCGCGCAATCCAGCCCTTTCTGTCCGAACCTGAGGTGGAACCGGACCCTAAAGCCCCCGGGCCGTTCGCCTTTGCCGACCCGGACTACGTCCGCGGCATCCTCGACGCTGGCGGCTTCACCGCCGTGGAACTGGAAGACTTCCGTACGACGCTGCACCTCGCGGACAGTCTGGAAGAGGCCATGGACTTTCAGGGGCAGGTGGGGCCGCTTGCGCGCGCGCTGGCTGAACTCGAGGGCGAACGACGCGAAGCGGCGCTGGGTGCCGCGCGCAACGCCCTAGCGGGACACGTCACCGACGCCGGGTTGGATCTCGGCGCTGCCTGCTGGATCGTCAGCGCCCGCCGCGGCTGATCCCTTCCCGGCGGCGTTCGGCGCGCCGCGCTGGCGCGGACGTGCGCTGTTGCGGTCAGGGGGACGGGCGTTGCAGGGCACGAAGGAATCTGACGATGTCGTCGAGACGCGAACGCGCAAGCGCTTCGCCTTCCTCGGTCGATGCCGCCTCGGCGCTGAACACTTCGCCCCAAACCGGCTTGCCCGCGGGACCATGTTCCGCACGCATCTCCCGGCCGTCGATGATCCGCCGCACGTAGGCCTCAGGAAACTCACCGTCACTGCGGGCAGTGAGATCCCGCAGATCCTTGAGCGCCACGTCGAGGTGGGGTGCCACGGGTCCGTCGCCCTGTCCGTAGACGCCGTGACACGCCGCACAGTGGGCCTGGAACAGCGCAACGCCTGCAGCTGTATCGTCTTCTACGGCGTCTGGGCCAGCCGGCAGTGCCAGCGGTGTCGCGGCCGCCGTCAGCGCAGCGACGCTGTAGATGCGCATGGGTGTGACAAGCTGCGGCAACCTGAGCACCGCGCGCGGCTCCAGCGACGCATCGTCGACGACGACAATGGCGGACTCCGCGTCCTGGGTGTTCCACACCAGCACCCACACCTCGCTGCCGTCCGCCGAATAGGTCGGCTGCAGCACTCGTCGCGGGCCTTCCTCGATGTCTGCCCAGCCCGCGATAGGGAGGCTGCGATAACCATCCGCGAGCGCATCGCGTCGGTACACCGCCACCTCGTTGCTGGCATGACCCATGTCCGCGAGCGGCGCATCGACCCAGAGGTGGGGCGAATTCGGATGGGTCGCCAGGAACAGGGAGCCTGCAGCTGGCGCATCCACGGTCTCGACGACGCGGAACGGCGCTTCCCCGCCCGGGTCCGCAGCCACGACCGCGAGTAGATCGCTGACCATGGAGCCGGTCACCCAAACCGGACCAAGGTCACCGTGCAGGTAGATCACCCCGTTCCCGGCGCCAGCGAATGGCAGATCGTTTTCCGCCACCACACTGCGCTCGATGAGATCGACGACCACGAGGCGCTGGCCGTCGCTTGGCAGCAGCAGGTGACGGCCATCCGCGGCCAGCGCTCCTGAGCGCAGCGCCGGTGCCGTCTCGACGAGGGAGAAGGGGAGCGGCCGTTCCTCCGGAACGAAGAGCACACTTCCCGTCGAGTCGCTCTTCAACCGCACGACTGCCACGAACTCCTCGGCCCAGGGCGAACCGAGGATATCCCCGAGACCGACGTCGAGCGTCGTCTCCTCCGGATGCAGCTGGGTATCGAGGCGCTGCAGGGGCTCCAGGGTCTCGCCATCCAGCAGAACCAGCTGCGGCGGCCATTCGGAGCCGGCGAGGACGAAGCGATCGACGCTTTCCGGCCCACGGGATGCGCCCACCGCACGCGCCTCGAAGCCGACGCGAACCGAAGCCACCCGCTCCGGAGGCGCAGCGTAGAGATCAATCAGAGAAACGACACCATTGCGGGCCACCACCTGCAGATACCGGCCCGAAGCCGAAGCCGAGATGCGGTGCGGTGGGCCACCGACATCGATCTCGATCAGCGGCTTCAGGGAGGGCCCGTGGATCAGCAACACGGAACCCGGGTCATGGAGCGCGACCACGAACAGCTCTTCGAGGGCGTGGTCGTGTGCGGGTGCCGTAGGTCGCTCATCCAGTGGGCGGTGCAGCGTCCAACTGCCACGGATGGTCGCCGAGTCCATGGCGGCCGGTGGCGGTACCGGGTGCTGCAGGAACAGAGCAAGTTCGGTTACTTCCTCCGGACCGAGGTCATGCGCGTCGAGCCAGTCCGGCATACCGCGGGCCGTACCGAAGCCGATGACATGGCGCAGGTATTCGGTACCGAGTTCACGCATCCACTCCGGATGCAGAGGATTCCCTGCCGTGCCGGTACGGAAGACGCCGTGGCAACCGGTACAGAGCTGCTCGTAATTTGCCCTGGCCTGCTGATAGGCCGCAGGTGACATGGGTGGCGGATCCCAACGACCGGGTGGCCGCTCGAAGCCCACCAGCGGGGCGGCCTCCATTTCACTGGCAGCCGCCTCGTCGTGGTAGCGCTGCACCAGCTCGAGCCGGTTCCGGGCCACATCCTCGATAGCAACACTGCCGTCGTCCGGCCCGAACTCACGTCGCACGTAAGTCAGCACGGCGGCGACGGACTCGTTACCGAGGAAGCCATGATCCGGCATGACGGTGCCCATGGCACGACGATGACTGCCGCGCAGGACTGAGCGGATGACCGCATCGGTGTCTTCCCAGGTGGCCGCATCGAAGCGAATAGAAGGAATATCGGCCATGACGCCACGACCGTCGCCACCGTGGCAGGCCGCGCAGTGGCGTTCATAGATGTCTGCTCCGTCGGCCATGGGCGTGCTGTCCGCTGCTGCGGATGCCGCAAACGACAGCAGCCCGGCCGCGAAAACGGCCGGAAGGATCCGTATGCCCATGACCAACCTCACTGCCTTAAACATGGAATCAAGATGACATCCTGACGACGCTGCCACTCTGACCTGCGTCAAGCGCGCCTGCAACGCCCTGCTTCCGTACATGCGGCAGGTGAGCACGGCTGATGAAGCGCGGATCATCAGGTGGCGCACCGCGGCGCAACGCTCTATGTCGGAGGCGACGAACTCGGCACGCATGCAGTCATCGCGCTTGCCCCAACCGTCTCAGGTACTCACAGGCGGGATACGGGCTCAACGCTAATACGACCATCACCCCCCTCGCAACGCCGCCGTGCGACGCGCGATCTCGGGACAGGCGCGTGCGCGCATCCGGTAGGCGCATCCGGGAGCGGGTGGTAGGGTGCGCTCGGGGTACCGGCAGCGTGGGGGGGGCAAGATCGTGGCAGGTAACGGCCAGTGGGATCTCAACGGCATCGTAACCGGACTCGCCGAGGCGCGGGAGGACTGGCGTCGGCGCCGCAGCCGCGAGCGGGATCTCGGCGATCGCGAGTTTCCTTCAGTAGAACGGGTGGCCGATGCTGTGCAGCTGCTGCGCGGCGCCCTGTTTCCGCTTCGCCTCGGACCCTCGGATCTGCAACGTGACGGCGAGGACTTCTACGTTGGTCATGCCCTCGATCGGGCGCTGCATGCTCTGGTGGAGGAGGCCCGGCTGGAGCTTTCGAACCGTCGTCTCGGGCATCGCGAACGCACTCCCGAGGAGGCCCGCGATCAGGCGCGCGACCGCATCGCCGAATTCGCGCATACGCTGCCGCGGCTGAGGCGGCTGCTCGACGAAGACGTGGAAGCCGCCTATGCCGGCGATCCGGCAGCGCGCAGTGTGGACGAGGTACTGCTGTGCTATCCGGGCATTCTCGCGTTGATCCACCATCGCATCGCGCACGAACTCTACCGCCTTGACCTCACCCTGCTTGCGCGGATCATCGCCGAACTCGCCCACTCGGAGACCGGGATCGACATCCATCCAGGTGCCACCATCGGCCACTACTTCTTCATCGACCACGGCACCGGCGTGGTCATCGGTGAGACTGCCGAGATCGGCGACAACGTGCGCCTTTATCAGGCCGTTACTCTGGGCGCCAAGCGCTTCGAGGTCGATGCGGACGGGGCGCTCGCCAAGGGCCAGCCGCGGCATCCCATCGTGGAGGACGACGTGGTGATCTACGCCGGCGCGACGCTCCTCGGCCGAATCACCATCGGCCGCGGTTCAACCATCGGGGGCAACGTCTGGCTCACGCGCAGCGTCCCGGCCGGCTCCCAGATCACCCAGGCCCGCTCCGAACAGCAGGACGCCTCCCCCGACTGACCCAAAGCGGGCTACCCGGGTCCGCACCGTATCTCTTTGCCGCTACAGCAGGTCGCCGCCGCAGGCACCAGCCGTAGTGCCGGTGGCCTTGAAGGCCTTGATGACGTTACGGCCCGTCGTCCACTTGTGGACCTCGTCCGGCCCATCCACCAGGCGCTGGGAACGGATGTGGGTGTACCAGGCTGCCAGGGGTGTATCCCGCGAGTAGCCGAGCGCACCGTGGAGCTGGATCGCCGTGTCCACCACCTTGTGCACCATGTTGGCGAGAAACACCTTGGCGATGCCGTTCTCCTGGCGCATGTCCATCTTCCGCTCGGCCTTGTAAGCGATGTGCAGGAGCATCAGCCGCGCGATGTAGAGCTCGCTCGCGCACTCGGCAAGCATGAACTGAACAGCCTGGCGCTCGTCCAGCGGCTTGCCGAAAGTGGTGCGATTGGTGACGTGAGCAGTCGCCATGTCCAGCGCCCGCTGCGCCATGGCCACGTTGTGCATGCCGTGACGCAGACGACCGTAGGCGAGCCGATGCTGGCCCATGTTGAAGCCCTGCCCTTCACCGCCGAGCAGGTTCTCCGCCGGTACTTCGAGATCCTTGATCTCGACCTCGGAGTGTCCGCCGCCGAGGATGTGAGACAGCGGCCCTTCGACCGCCATGGTCTTGATGTCCCGCTTGATGATGTAGCCAGGATTCGGCAGCTCGACGATGAAAGTCGAAAACTGCTGGTGACGCGGTGCGTCCGGGTTCGTCTTCGCCATCACCACGGCGATGTCGGCGACGCTCGCGGCCGAGGAGAACCACTTTTCGCCATTGAGCACATAGCGGTCGTTGTCGACCTTCTCGGCCCGCGTCTGCATCCCGGTGGCGTCCGCTCCCGCCGCCTTCTCCGTCATGGAGTAGCAGATCCGCTTCTCCCCGTTGAGCAGGGGCTTCAAGTACTTCTCCTTCTGGAACTCGGTGCCGTGCTCGAGCAACGTGAGCATGGTGGCGTCGTCCGGCCCCTGGGTGTTCAGGGACAGGGCGCCGAGGTAGCTCTCGCCGAGCTCCATCTGCACGAGCGCGTTGGCGAGCGGGCCAAGCCCCATGCCTCCATGCTCCTTGGGAATGAACGGACACCAGAGCCCCTGCGAGCGCGCCTTTTTGCGCAGCTCACCGAGGACGGTCTTGTAATCCTCGCCGTCCAGCAGGCGCTGCTCCGCCGGGACGCACTCGTCGTGTACCCACTGGCGGACTTTCTCTCTGATCGCCTTGGCTTCCGCCGGGATCTCGAAATCGATGGCCATTACTCATCCTCTCCTCGTTATGTCGACGATGCATAGTGAGCGATCCCTTCAGGCAAGCCAACTCGAAGCGCAAGGCTCGCCGCACACGGATCGCCGCACACGGATCGCCGCGACTGGATGAGGCCGCCCATCATTGCTAGGGTCGGATCAGTGCAACCACATGACTCCGACCACGTATCGGGGTCTGGTCCGTTGTCGCCGGGTTCGACCGGCGGCTGCCGATGCTCCCGGGGCGACGGGCATCCATCCGGAGGGACGGACCATGGATAGTTCAGCCTATCGCGCCCGCGCGATCGCACACGGCAAGACTCTGACGTTCGCCGCCGCACTGCTCCTCGTGGCGGCCTGCGCGCCGGATCACGATCCTGGCGACCACGCCACTCACGATCGGACCGCCGGCGCGCATGACCATGACCACGAACTGGACATCGCCGCGCACGAACTCGGCGACATCGACTTTCGCGCCGCCTGTGACGCAGAAGCGGCGGCGCGCATCAATGACGGCCTCGGCTACCTGCATCACATGATGTACGAACAGGCGCGGACGACCTTCCGCGGCGTGTCCGAGCACTACCCGGACTGCGCCATGGGCCATTGGGGCGTGGCGTTGACGCTGTTCCAACCGCTGTGGCCGACGCGCCCTTCGGCAGACGAAATCCAGGAGGGCTGGCAGGCCGTGCAGCGCGCCCGGGACGCCGAGCCGGGGTCAGCGCGCGATCAAGCGCTGGTCGACGCGGTCGCAGCGTTCTACCGCGATCCGGACGATGCCGGCTGGTGGACCCGGATCCGGCGCTGGGCGGACGGCATGGAGGCTGCCTACGAAGCGCATCCGGACGATGCGGACACGGCCGCGTTCTACGCATTGTCCCGTCTGACACTGGCCTATGTAGACGAGGATGATCGCGCCGAGCTGCACGAGCAGGCTGCCCAGGTGCTGCGGGGCGTCCACGCCGATATGCCGGGCCACCCGGGAGCCATGCACTATCTCATTCATGCCGACGACGTGGACGGTCGTGCCGACCGCAACCTGGACATCGTCGAGGATTACAGCGACATCGCGCCGGAGGTTCCGCACGCATTGCACATGCCGAGTCATCTCTATGTCCGTCTCGGCAAATGGCCGGAGACGATCGAATGGAATGCGCGCTCCGCAGACGCGGCGCTGAACTTCCCGGTCGGCGATACCATCTCCTTCCACTACCTGCATGCCATCGACTACAAGGTGTACGGCTACCTGCAGCGCGGCGAGGATGAAAAGGCCGATGCCATCGCCGCCACCGCACTCGGTAAGGGGCCGCACCAGCCCAGCTTCAACAGCGCGTTCCACCTCGCCGCGATTCCTGCCCGGCTCGCCGTGGAGCGTCGCGACTGGGATGCTGCGCGTGCGCTTGAAGCACGCACGCCGGACGACCAGCCCTGGGA
>SLQW01000188.1 GCA_007131295.1 Pseudomonadales bacterium
CGCATGAGCACCTCGGCGCGCTCTGCTGCCGTGACGCGAGCCCAGTCACTCTGGGCCTCTATCGCAGACTCGATCGCCACCTTCACGTCTTCTGCCGCGAGCGAGGGAACTGTGCCAAGGACAGTCCCGCTGGCGGGATCATGCACCGGAAAAGTCGCGCCGCTGGCCGCGTCGAGCCAGCGCCCGCCGATCAGCACCTGCTGGCGCAGCAGGGAAGCGTGAGCCAGGCGGATGGGATCTTTTGACATCAGGATTTTCCAGTGGCGTGAAAGGAAGCAAGCTTAGCGATGCAATCAGCCTATGCAACACGCGGGAGCACAGTCCTGCTGGGTTACACTGCGCGCGGCCCGGAACCAAGGCAGGTAAACGAGGTGAGGATGAAGGATCAAACCCCGTCGCGACAGCCGGCACAGCAGGCATCCGACGCTACGGCGAATGGCCGCTATTGACCTCGGAGCGAGGGATTGTCGTGCCGATCATCAACCGCCCGCTGTGGCTTAAGCGCCGCATCAACAAGCTCACGGTCCGGCTGGTCAACCGCTACGCGCGCTGGGCCGGTCGCGATGGCCTCGCGTCGATTCGTCGCGAAGGCGAGCGTCTTGGCCGTCTCCACTACGCTTTCACGCCTTGGCTACGCTGGCGCCTGCGGCGGCAGATTGGGCGCCTGCTCACCGAGGATCCTGGATCACCGAAGATCCGCAACATCCTGCGCGAGACCTACCGTGACAGCGACCGCGCCGCGTTCGAGGTCATGGCTCTGCATGCCGGCGTGGTCACACCGTCAGAGCTGGCCGCCTCGGCGACGGTGGCCGACGTCGAGCCGCTGGCCGCGACCCTCGCGACGGGCAAGGGCGCAGTGCTCCTCGGCATGCACATGGGCAACGTCTATGCGCTGCTCACCGCCCTCGACCGGCTCGGTCTGCCCATCAGCGTAATCGCATATCAGTCGAAGAAGCTGCCTGACGGCTTCTTCGAGGGCCTCGTGGCCGGGACGGCGATCGAGACGATCCAGGCGCGGCCCGAGCGCGCTGCCTTCTACGGCTTGAGCAAGGCACTCAAGCGCGGCAGGGCAACGTTCATCCCGGTTGACCAGATCCACAAGACAGGCGGCGTCGAGACCGTATTCCTGGGCAAACGTGTCACCATGCCCGGTGGGCCCGTAGCGCTTGCGCGCAAATTCGACGTACCGATCTTCCCGGTGTTCCTCGATGCCGCCGAGCCGTCCTGGGCCTTCAGGATCGGCGAAGCCGTCGAGCTCGGTGCCGAATCCAGCCTCGAGGAGGACGTTGCCAGAGTCTCCGGCGTCATCGATGAATTCATACGCGCCCATCCGGAGCGCTGGAGCTGGCATCACAGGCGCTGGCACCGCTACCGCTTTGCCGACGACCTGCCGAAACCCAAGTGAAGAGGAAGCAGGTCCCGCCGCTCAGCGTGATCGCAACAGCGGCATCTTGTTCCAGGCGAGACGCAGTGGCCGGGTAATGTCCCACCAGCGCGCGCGGCGCGTGTCGGCATTCATCTTGTCGATCAGGCGCAGCGTCGCATCCTGATCGCGATGATCGGCTTCGATCTCCTGCCATTCCGCCCAGACGCTGGCGTCATCGAGGCTCACCCGGTCGGACGCAAGGCGCGAAAGCAGCAGCCCCGCACGCCGCACCAGCGGGTTCAAACTGGCGTCGTCGGCAAGATCGGCGTCACCGAACCGTGTATGGCGCCAGTCGGATCGCAGAAAGCCGCGCTGGAACTCCTGGATACCGGCTTCGGTCTCCGCGGTGACGGCAATCTGCAGACGCTCGGCAATACGACGCAGTTCGGTTTCGGCGTCGTCCAGCAGGCGGTCGTAGTCGACGACGACGACGCGCTGGCCATGGAGCTGATTGAAGGTCGGAACCACGTGCGCGAGCCACTCGAGCTGACTGTGCTCTATGCGACCACGCGCCGCGTCGAGCTTGGCCCGTGAAGACGCCACACTCACCGGGTTGCGATAGGCGAAAACAAAAGAGGGTTCGATCCCCATCCGGGGCAGCAATTCGAGCCAGACCGGCAGGATCCTGCCCGTTCCGGCGTACTTGAAACCCCAGAGCGCGCTGTCCCCGAAGTGGCGCCCGATTGCGTCGCTAAGGCGCCGCGTCAGTTCGAGCGTACGCGCATTACGAAAAGCAGACGGATCGATGCGGCGGACACTGTCCGCCCGCACCCCCACCGAATTGCGCAACGCCTTGCTGAGCTTCAGAAGATGAACTTCCTCCTGATTGCCGCGAGGATTCTTGCGTACCGGGCGGCGGAAATCCTTACCAAGATAAACGCCTAGCGCCGCCAGCGCGCGCGCCAGGGTGCTGGTACCGCTGCGACCCGGGCCAAGGACAAGAATCGCCCGGGCCTGGCCGGCGTGGCGTACCGTCGTAGGGTGATGCGGCGGGCTGGTGATAATCGCGGTCTCGGGAGGGATCACGTCGGCAAACGGCGCGAAATATAGCTTTTCATCCAATTCCGGTAAAGACGGCGCCGGCACAGAATCAGTCTGCGACGTGCTCCTTGCGGCTGACGACGGTTATGATGACGCGCTTTGCCAGAGCGGACGACTGCGTGACCGCAGACACCGAGGACGCAAAAGCGACACCCGGCCCCTCGATATGGGTACTCCATAGCACCGGCCTGGGCGCAAACCGTCAGTTGACCACGCTTGCCAGCGCAATCGGCGGCCACCATATCGTCAAGGACACGCTCGATAGGCCCTGGCGCGCCTTCTGCGACCGTCTCCTAGGTTCCCGCAGCAGGATTCCGACGGCCAAACGGGAGTACCTGCACGCCCCCTGGCCGGATCTGGTGCTGTTCGGCGGCGGCCGTTCATGGCTCGACGCCGTGCGCATACGCGCCGCCTCAGGCGGGGTCAGCAGGATCGTCTGTGTCGGGCGCCCCGGCGCACCGCTGGACTCCGTCGATCTCACGCTGACGACGCCCCAGTACGGACTGCCGGACCATCCCCGGGTGCTGCATTTGGACCTGCCCCTGAACTTCCATGATCAGGCACGGCTCGACGCCGCCAGTCCGGACTGGTCTGCGCGCTTCGAAATGCTGCCTCGGCCATGGATTGGCGTAATGCTCGGGGGCGATTCGGGTAGCTACCGCCTCAATGCGGAAGCAGCCCGTGCATTGGGCCGAAGCCTGGCCACGCGCTGCCGTCACCTTGGCGGTGCCGCTCTTGTCACCACGAGTCCGCGTACCCGGGACGACGTTCTGAACGCAGTGCTCATAGAACTCGGCGACGTGCCGAACTTTCACTACCGCTTCGTGGCCGGCGACCCCGACAACCCGCTGGATGGCATCCTCGCCCTGGCAGATGCTTTCGTGGTGACGGCCGACAGCGCATCGATGCTGGCGGAAGCCTGCTTCACCGGTCGCCATGTCGCGGTATTCGAACCACCGTTGCGCTGGCGCGCGCGATTGCTGGCGCGGTCGTGGTTGCCGTCGAGCGTCCCCGGACTGCAGCGCGCATGGAGCGAATGGCGCATGCGCCAGACGGCATACGGCCGCTGGGTGCCGGCACGGCGCATGGAACGCATCCACCGCAATCTGGCCGAACGCGGCGTCATCGCCCGCGTCGAGGACCTCGACCCGAGTGCGACAAGCGCACAGGCGGGAAGGGACGACCTTGCGCG
>SLQW01000129.1 GCA_007131295.1 Pseudomonadales bacterium
ATCAGGATTCCACCTGCGGCCGCGGCGGCGAGATTCGTAACTATAGTTCGCGTCTCCATGTGCTCACTCCTCGAATTGCAATTGGGACGTTCACCCTAATGCGGGCCACCCGGATACGGGCCACCCGAATGCGCGCGTGCAATTCAAGGGGCAAGGGGCGTGCCAGATGCCGCGCCGCCCCAATCTGCAGGGGTTACGGCGCGCAGCATAGGAGCCGAGTGTTTGTTTTTTGTACACGCACCCAAAATTCGGACACCCAGCGCGTCAGGGAGTTACCGCCAGCTGCTCGTTGCTGTAGAGACTCCGCCAGCGGCCGGACCGGAAACGTTGGTTGAGCATCCAGGCCTTGAGCGCATAGTCGCCGATCAGGGCCGCAAACACCCACTCCACGGAAAGACCGAGCCAGGCAAAGGCCAGGGCCAGCGTGCAGCGCATGCCCAGCAGGCCGGCCATGGTCGCTTTCAACGGATAACGGGTGTCGCCAGCCCCCCGAAGCGAGCCGCCGAGCGCGAACTCCACGGCCATCAGCGGCTGCACCACGCCGAGGATGTAGATGAACGCCACCGTATAGGCTATGACCTCGGCATCGTCGATCATGAACCGAGCCATCGGCTCGGCGAACAGAATCACCGCGACCCCGATCGCGATCATCGACAGCATGGTGTAGCGAAGTGAGCGCCAGCCAGCCGCAGTGGCTCCCTCATGGTCGTTAGCGCCAAGAGCCTGGCCGACGAGGGTCGAACCGGCGATGGAAAACCCGAACCCGACCACGAAGCACACGGAAAGGATATTGACGCCGATCCCATAGGCGGCGAACGCAGCCGTACCGTAGTAATGACCGATGACGCCGAGAAAAATGAAGAAACCGATCCGGAACACGCCCTGCTCGATGGCGGCCGGGTAGCCGATCGCAAGCAGGCGGCGGACCCGTGCCGCGTCGAAAGCCTCCCGGAACTCCCTGGCCCGAAATGCGATCACCAGCCTGCCGCGCACCCACAGCAGCAGAAACGCCAGACCCGCAACCCCGAAGGCGAAGCCGTTGGCGATGGCTGCGCCCCTGACACCCAGCGCCGGAAAGCCGAAGTGTCCGAACACCAGCACGTAGAGGCCGAGCATGCTGATCAGATTGGTGGCGACGCCGATCCAAAGCGGTGTCCGGGCATCACCCGCAGCACGCAGGGCCGCGCTCATGATGAAGTTCACGGCAAAGGCGACATTGAACAACGACAGCCAGAAGATGAATTCCGCGGCCAGATCCGTGGCATCGGTGCCAAGACCGAACAGAGCCGCCAGCGGACGCGCGTAGACAAGCACGGGCAGCGTGAGGATGACCGCGACCAGGCCACCGAGCAGGAGCGAGCTGAGCGTGGTGCGAATGGCCTCATCGAAGTCACGCGCACCCCAGGCCCGCGCAACCAGCGCAGTGGTGCCGACACTCACAGCCATCATGATGGCCTGCAGAGTGAAAAAGACCTGGTTACCGACGGTGACGGCAGCCGCGGCGGCGGGTCCGAGCGTCGCCACCACCTTGATCGAAACGATCCCGACCATCGCAAACAGCAGATTCGTAAGGATCGACGGCCAGGCGAGTTCCCAGATGCCCGGACGCACGACAACGTCGGCAGGCGAACCTGCCTGCTCGTTCTGAACGGTCATGCCAAAAGCTCCGCTCCCCTGGCGCACTCGGCCGCGAGCTGCCGACGGCGGCACCCGGTGGTGAACGACGCGCCTGGACCCGACGCCGTTTCAGGGTAGACTCTGCCGCCCATTGGCGGTGCGCCCGCGCACTTTACAACAACCCTGGGAGGAACGCCGCGATGAGCAGCGAGAAAGCAGATGTCCTGAGCCGCACTTTCGCCGACATCGGAGTGCGCCTCGAAGGGCACGTGGCCACAGTCGAGATTCAGCGCCCGCCGAACAACTTCTTCGATCACGCCCTGATCGAGCAGCTCGCCGATGCCTTCGAAGGTCTCGACGACATCGATGCCTGCCGGGCCATCGTCATGGCCGCTGACGGCAAGCACTTTTGCGCCGGCGCGAATTTCGGCAGCGGCCGCGACGACTCCGGCGACGACGAGTTCAGTGCCGACGGTTTCCGGACCAGCACCCACAGGCTCTATCACGAGGCGGTGCGGCTGTTCCGCTGCCGGAAACCGGTGGTCGGCGCCATCCAGGGCAGCGCCATCGGCGGTGGCCTCGGCGTAGCCCTGGTTCCCGACTTCCGCGTCGCCTCGCCCGGCACCCGCTTCGCCGCAAACTTCGCCAGACTGGGTATTCACCCCGGCTTCGGCCTCACGGTGACGCTGCCGCGCCTGATCGGTCAGCAGAAGGCGCAGCTCATGTTCTTTACCGGGCGCAGGATCAAGGGCGACGAAGCGCTGGACTGGGGCCTGGCAGACCTGCTGGTCGACGACGCCGAGCTGAGGCCAGCCGCGCTCGAACTCGCAGGTGAGATTGCCGAGAGTGCACCGCTGGCGGTGATGTCGGTGCGGGCGACGCTGCGGCAAGGCCTCGCGGATACGATCGCACGGGCCACGGAGCACGAGCTCGCCGAACAGCAGTGGCTGCGAGAGACGGAAGATGCCCAGGAGGGCATCCGCGCTGTGGCCGAGCGCCGTGTCGGTCAGTTCAAGAATCGTTGATCAGCTATCGCATACGGGAGTGCAGCATGAAATTCGGGAAACTTGGCGTCTGGTACTTCACCGACACGCTCGACGCACAGCGTGCAGCGAAGACTGCACAGCGCATCGAAGACATCGGCTATCGCACTCTGTGGATTCCGGAGACGGTTGGCCGCAATCCCTTCGTCCACGCGGCGTGGCTGCTCGCGAACACCAAGAAACTCAACCTCGCCACCGGGATTGCGAACATCTATCACCGCGAACCCGGCGTCACGCTGGCCGCCCAGAACACGCTCGCCGAACAGTCCGGCGGCCGCTTCCTGCTCGGACTCGGCGTCTCCCACAAGCCGCTGGTCGAGGGCGTGCGCGGGCTCAAGTACGGCAAGCCCGTCGCGACCATGAAGGACTATCTCGGCAAGATGGATCAGTCGCCCTACAACGCGCCGAAGCCTGCCGAGAAGCCACAGCGCGTGATCGCCGCACTCGGGCCGAAAATGCTCGAGGTCGCGCGAGACCAGTGCGACGGCGCCCACCCGTACTTCACCTCGCCCGATCACACGCGCATGGCGCGCGAAATCCTCGGCCCGGGAAAACTGTTGTGCGTGGAGCAGAAGGTGGTGCTGGAAACGGACCCGGACAAAGCACGCGCGCTGGCTCGGGACGTGGCCCAGATCTACATCAACCTGCCCAACTACCGGAACAACTGGTTGCGCATGGGCATGAACGAGAAGGATCTCAACGACGGCGGCAGCGATCGCTTCATCGATGCGACCTTCGCCTGGGGCAGCGTCGACACCATCAAGGAACGCCTGCGCGAGCACTTCGATGCCGGCGCCGACCACGTCTGCATCCAGCCAGTGAATCCCAACGGCGTGTTCGGGGACCTTCACTATAAGGCGCTGGAAGCGCTGGCCGACACGGTATGAACCCGTTCCAGGGCCGCGTAGCCCTGGTCACGGGCGGAGCGTCGGGCATCGGCGCGGCCCTGGGCAGTGCTCTGGTTGATGCCGGAGCGCAAGTCGTACTCGCAGATGTGAACGCGGCAGGCGCCCAGCGCGTCGCCGACGCTCTCGCGAACCAGGGAGGCGCCACCGCGATAGCGCTCGACGTCAGCGACCGCGAGGCGTTTGCTGCCGCGGCAACCGATGTAGTCGAGCGCTTCGGAGCTATCGACTACCTCTTCAACAACGCCGGCGTTGCCGTGATCGGCAACACGCTTGACATGGCGTCGGCAGATTGGGATCGCCTTCTGGACGTCAATGTCCGCGGCGTGATCCATGGCATCGAGGCGGTGTATCCACGCATGGTGGAGCAGCCCGACCGGGGCGGCTGGCGCGGCCATATCGTCAACACCGCCTCAATCGCCGGACTCGTTCCTGCACCGGGTTTCACGGGCTACGCCATGACCAAACACGCTGTGGTCGGACTGTCCGTGTCGCTACGCGAGGAAGCACGACGCCATAACGTCAGGGTGAGTGCGGTGTGTCCGAGCATCATCGGCACGCCCATGGCGGACGGGGCGAGGCTGCTAGGGGAAGAACGGCGACTGCTGGATCGAACCGCAAGGCGCCCGCGCTTTCCGGATGCGGACTACTGTGCGCGCAAGGCCCTGGCGGGCGTGCGCCGCAATCGAGCCCTGATTCCGGTGACGCCAGCAGCTCACATCGGCTGGCGTCTGTATCGCATCTGGCCGGGCCTGCTGCGACCCGTCACGCGCCGTCTGGCAGCTGAACTCGCACCGCTGCGTGACTGAAGCCACACCATGCGGCCTCATCCGACGATCAAGCCGCCGCGCCATCCCTGGCGCGTCGGCGTCCGTCTCAGGCGGCCTTGATTTCGATCTTGCGAGCGTTGCTGGCCGCGTCCTTACTTTTTGGCAGTGTCACGGTGAGGACGCCATTCTTGAAGCGGGCCTCCGCCTTGTCCACGTCCACACCGGCGGGCAGAGGCACGGAGCGGAACACGGAACCGTAGCTACGCTCGGAGAGGTAGAAACCCTTCTTCTCTTCCTTGCGCTCCACCTTCTTCTCGCCACGGACGGTCAAGGCATCCTGCGCGATGGATACGTCCAGATCCTTTTCGTCCAGCCCGGGTAATTCGATGGTGACCTCGATGCTGGAATCGGTCTCCACCACGTCAGTTACCGCCAGAGCGCCTCCCGGACCAACGGGCATCCGCGCTGACGTTTCATCGAACCGGCCCCAGAAGTCATCAAAAAGGCGGTTCATTTCCCGCTGCAGGTTCGCCAGCGGATGAACCTCATCGCGACGCTGACCGTCGTCTTCCTGGCGATGAGCCCAGGGAATCAGATCCTTGATGCGCATGTCATTCCTCCCTTGGTGTCGTCTCAAGCGGCCCGTACGCTGATCTGGCGCGGCTGCGCTTCCTCGGCCTTGGGGAGTTCGAGGGTGAGCACGCCGTGGCGACAAACCGCATTGATTTTCCCGGCATCGATGTCCTGCGACAGGGTGAAGGAACGCTCGTAGTCACCTTCCCCATACTCGCTGTAGATCTGTCGATAGGTATCCGGACGTTGAATGCCGGCCCGACCGCGGATGGTGAGCACGCGTTTCTCCAGCGTGACTTCGACCCCGTCAGCCGCAACGCCGGGCATCTCCAGAGTCAGCGTGATCCCCTGATCCGTTTCGTAGATATCCGCCAGCGGCCGGTAAACGGGTCGCGGCCGAGTCTGCTCCAGACCCTGCGCTTCCGGCGCCACTTCGTGACGCGGAGCCTGAGTGATGTTCGTATCCATGTTCTGCTCTCCTTGGATGTCACCTGTCCCGTTCGGCATCAGCTCTTGATCTCGATGCGCCGGGGCTTGTCTTCCTCGGGCCGGTGCAGCTCCACTTCGAGTACGCCGTCGCGAAAGCGGGCTTCGACCCGTTCCGGGTCGACCCGGAACGGCAGCTGCACGAGCCGCTGAAAATCACCGTAAGCACGTTCGCGGCGATGCAAGCTGACCTCGCCCTCGGCTGACGCCTCCGGCGCAGTGCGCGAACCACGGATCGTCAGCACGTCCTCCTTCACCGACAGATCCACGGCATCAGGCGCGACGCCGGGAAGTTCTGCAGTCAACGCGATGCTGTCTGGCCCTGCCCAAAGGTTGACGGGCGGAAACGTGCCACTGCCTGCCAGGCCGCGCTGACCGAACAGACGATCGATCTGCTGATGTAAGCGCCGGACATCACTGAACGGATCGAAGCCCTGGCGCCACATGGATGTCATTGCCATCCTCCTACCCTCCTTGCCGAACTTCATGCGGCCCGAGCACCACGCGTCGGGCCTCCACAGGCCGGTATATGGGTACGCGCCCCTGGCAGCTTCAAGAGGGCCGCTTACAACGTTTTCGGCATATGCAGAGGGGAGAAACGTCAGCGATCCGTATAATCGCCGCTCTTTCGCCGCAAGCATTCCGGGAGCAATCGTGGCACCGAAGACCCACATCCCCCTGCGCGAGCGACTCGGCAACTGGATCGAGAGCCCGCGCATCCAGGCGGCCATCATCGCCGTGATCTCAATCAACGCGGTCACGCTCGGTCTCGAGACGTCGACCGTCGTGCAACGCCACGCGGGAACCTTACTGTTACGTGTCGAACAGATCGTGCTGACGATCTTCGTCGTGGAAATCCTGCTGAAGCTCTACGCGTTTCGCCTGCGCTTTTTCACCAGCGGCTGGAACGTCTTCGACTTCGTGATCGTGGCGATTGCACTGATTCCGGCATCTGGGCCGCTCGCCATTCTGCGGGCCTTCCGCATTCTGCGGATCCTCCGCCTGGTGACGAAAGTCGCCCGGTTGCGCCATCTAGTGGAGTCCCTCCTCCGGGCCTTGCCGAGCATCGGTTGGATCGTGGTCCTGATGCTGATGGTTTTCTACATCTATGCCGTCATGGGCACGAAAATGTTCGCCGCTTCGTTCCCGGAATTTTTCGGGCACCTGGGGGCCAGCCTCTACTCTCTGTTCCAGGTCATGACACTGGAGAGCTGGTCCGAGGCGATCTCGCGACCGGTCATGGATGCTTATCCCTATGCCTGGCTCTACTTCCTGAGCTTCATTCTCATTTCCGTGTTCACGGTCCTGAACCTGTTCATCGGCATCATCGTGAACACGATGCAGGAGAAGCACTTCGAGGAAGAGGAGATCAAAAGAAACGAGATCGAAGGCCGCGCGCACGCCGAGCGGGAAGAAATGCTCCAGTTGCTACGGGAACTCACTGGCAAGGTGGAGAGACTGGAGGCCCGCGTCGTTGGCAGAAGCGAGCGCGTCGGCCGCTGAAACGACGACCGGATGCGCAGCTCGCGACATGAATCACGGACTGCATCTTGACGAATGCTCCCCTTCGCGTCATCGTCTCGCGGCGTGTTTGTGCTCCGACCCTATCCAGGAGGATTTGGCTCATGAAATCGATTTTGAAGGGGACCCTTGCCGCCGTGGCCGCAGGCGTCGTACTCGCCGGCTGCGCTACGACAGGTCAGGTTGCTGAACTCGAGTCCCGGATCTCGACCCTAGAAGGGTCCATGAGCCGGGTCGAGAGCACTGCCAACGAGGCGATGTCCGCAAGCCGTCGCGCAGAGGATGCCGAGGCGCGTCGTCTCGCTCAGCGAGCGCTCAGCGAAGCGCAGGAAGCCAACGAGCGCGCTCGCCGCGTGGCTGATACCTGCTGCGGTCCGAAGTAATCCGCCGCGAGTACGCTCATTCGAGGTCCGGCTCGACGCCGTCCAGCCGGACCTCGTTACGTTCGACAACCAAAAGCTCCTGACGGTGTCCTACGACCGTGGGGACACCAATGGCTTCTCTTGCCACCTCCTCGGCCAGATCCCAGTTCACTGAGTCACTCGCACCGCCACCCGCCTTCAGTAACTCCCGCACCATGACCGTGAGCCCCTCGTGCTCGAACTCCTCCAGCGGGCGATGGGCTTCAAGCAAAAGTTCGTCACCGTCCCAGCCAATCTTGTAGGGCGCATGTACGATCCGCACTTCGGTGCCCACCGGAATCTTCCAGACCAGACGCTCGATATCCTCAGGAAACAGCCGCAGGCAACCGTGACTCACCCGGGTTCCGACCCCGAACGGCTGATTCGTGCCGTGGATGAGATAACCCGGCGTATCCAACATCAGCGCGTAGTCGCCGAGCGGATTGTCGGGACCGGGTGGCACGACCCGCATCAGCTCCACGCCCCGTCGCGCATACTCTTCCCGCACGGACTGCGGCGGCGTCCAGTTCGGGTGCTCGATGCGGTCGGTTACGCGGGTATTGAGCACTGGCGTGCGGAAGGCCGCCCGACCGATGCCTACCGGCGCGGTGAGTACCCGCTCCTCGCCGGGCGGGAAGTAGTAGAGACGGTACTCGGCCAGATTCACGACCACGCCCTCGCGCGGCCCCGGCGGCAGCACGAACCGGATAGGCAGGCGGATTTCGGTACCCTCTCCGGGCAGCCAGGGATCGACGCCGGGATTGGCGCGACTGAGTTCCTGGACGCCAAGACCGTGTTCCCGAGCAAGCGCAACCAGGGTGTCTTCGTGCTGTGCGCGAACGGTGAACACTTCCCCGACCACATCAGAGCCGTCGGTGGGCAGCGGGTACTCGCGAACCGCATACGCGAATGCTGGCAGGAGCATGACGGCGAGCGTCGCGCAGCGGCAGAGATCGAGCAGTAACGGTGTGATAATGCGGCAGCGTAGGTTCAATTGATTAAGGGTCCGATGGCACGTGGAAGACGGACTGCGCTTCGAAGCCTACTTTACCGCAGTCGCGGCACGGGAGTAGACCAGCTTGACGGCGACGCGCGACCGTCCGTCCCGGGTCGCAGCGCTGCAGTTGCTGCTCGCGATGTTGGGGTAGCCACGTGCTGAAGCGCCTGCGTCGCTGGATCGAGGATCGGACCCTGGCGCGACTCGACCTCGAGGCTAACTGGGCACGAAGCTGGGAGCGCGCCGTCCTGGACTGGCCGGTGGCGCATCGCTACCAGGGCGCCGCGCGGGAGCACCTCAAGGACACTGCCGCACGCTTCCTGCTGCGCAAGCAGTTCGTGGCCGGCGCCGATCTCGACCTGACCGATCACATGCAACTCGTGGTCGCGACCATGGCCGCCGTGCCGGTGCTCGGGCTCGATCTCGACTGGTACCGGGGTTGGTCTTCGGTGGTGCTGTATGAAAACGCGTTCATTCCCGATGGTGAGTGGGAAGACGAGATCGGCGTCGTCCACTACGCCAGCGAACCCCTGAGCGGCGAAGCCTGGCCCCAGGGTCCGGTCATTCTGTCCTGGGCCGACGTCCTCGGCGCCGGAGGTGAGGCCGGCTACAACGTGGTGATCCACGAAATGGCGCACAAGCTCGACATGCTGGCTGACGGTCCCAATGGGGCGCCACCGCTGCATCGCGAGATGGATCCGGCACGCTGGCAGCAGGTGTTCACCGAAGCTTGGAGCAGGCTCGAACGGGCAGCGGAGACGGGCCAGCCATTGCCCATCGATCCCTACGCGCTCGAAGACAGCGGTGAGTTCTTCGCCGTAGTCAGCGAGTGTTTCTTCGAAGCGCCCGATCGCCTGGCGGCGGCATTACCGGATGTGTTCGCCGAACTGCTCGCTTTCTATCGTCAGGATCCGCGCAGCGGAGCGATTACCACCCGCATCGCGTTCTGACGGCGGACGCTTCAAGCCGCAGCGAATTGACCGTACTGGCCGCGGAAGAACAGCAGGGGACCGCGACTGTCGTCGAGGACTGCGAGATTCTGGACCCGGCCGACCGCAATGGTGTGATCACCGGCGTCGTGTTCCGCCTCGAGGCTGCAGTCCACGTAGGCGATGACGCCGTCGAGGATCGGCGCCCCCGTGACCCCCGCCCGCCAGGCCATGCGCTCGAACTTGGCACCGCCGCTGCGCGCGAACACAGCACACACGTCCTGCTGATCGGCCCCGAGCACGTTGATGCAGAAAGCGCCGGCGGCGCGTATGCGAGGCCAGCTCGTCGATGTCTTGGCCGGGCAGAGCGCGACCAGGGGCGGTTCGAGCGAGAGTGAGACGAAAGACTGGGCGGCGAAACCGGCCGGCTCTCCGTCGGCTGCGCCGGTCACGATGACGACGCCGGTACAGAACTGGCCCATGGTGGCTCGAAAGGTTGCCGAATCGATTGCCGTCATGATGTCCCCGCTGGCTGCCCCGGCGCAGGACTATAACAACCCGTCCGCGCCCCGGCGAGACAGGACCGACGCGTTTCCACAGCGGGGACGCCCCGGTACAATCACGCGTCCGCAAAGGCCCATTGGAGATGACCGTGGCGCAATCGATCGATGCCTTCCGGGAAGACGTTCGCAGCTGGCTGGACGCGAACTGCCCCCAGTCCATGCGCACTCCGATGCCGGAAGACGAGGTCGTATGGGGCGGCCGCAAGGCCGAGTTCACGAATCCGGATTCCAAGGTCTGGCTGGACCGCATGGCGGAGCGCGGCTGGACGGCACCCACGTGGCCCACGGCCTACGGCGGTGGCGGTCTTTCCCCGGATGAAAACCGCGTGCTGCAGCAGGAGCTTGGCCGCATCCATGCACGCCCGCCGCTGAACAGTTTCGGGATCTGGATGCTCGGGCCCGCTCTGCTCGAGTTCGCCAACGAACAGCAGAAGCAACAGTTCCTGCCTCCCATCGTTCGTGGCGAGATCCGCTGGTGCCAGGGCTACTCGGAACCGGGTGCCGGCTCCGACCTGGCGGGACTCGCGACCCGAGCCGAGGACAAGGGCGACCATTGGCTGGTGAACGGTTCCAAGATATGGACCAGCTATGCAGATCAGGCGGATTGGATCTTCTGTCTCGTTCGCACGGAGCCGGATGCGCCCAAGCATGAAGGCATCAGCTTCCTTCTGTTCGACATGGCATCGGAAGGCGTATCGACCTCGCCCATTCGCCTGATCAGTGGCGCCTCGCCGTTCTGCCAGACCTTCTTCGACGATGTTCGGGTGCCGAAGGAGAATTTGGTGGGGGAACGGGGCAAAGGCTGGACGATCGCCAAACGCCTGCTGCAGCACGAGCGGCAGATGATTTCGGGCATTGGCGGCAACTCCGCTCTCGGAGCCTCCCCGCGGGCGCTCGAAAATCTGGCCAAGACCTACGTTGGCGAGCACGACGGCCGCATTGCCGACCCGGTGCTGCGCGACAAGGTCGCGGCCCATCGCATGAACGACCATGCCTTCCGTCTGACCACCGCCCGCGCCTTCGAGGAGGCCAAGGCAGGCAAGTCCGACGGCAACCTCTCCGCCATGTTCAAGTACTACGGCAGCGAGCAGAACAAGCGCAAGTTCGAGGTCATGCTCGAGATCATGGGCTCGCAGGCGCTGGGCTGGGAGGGCGCAGGCTTCGAAGACCGGGAGCTGGACATCACGCGGCAGTGGCTGCGCTCGAAGGCGAACTCCATCGAGGGCGGGACCTCGGAAGTGCAGCTCAACATCGTCGCCAAGCGCGTTCTTGGCCTGCCCGACTGAGCCGCCGCCTGGGCGCGCGACGAGTCAGTAGCCGCGCTCGCGGTCGACCGCGTGCTCGAGTGGCTGCCCGGCCTCGTAACGGGCCAGATTGGCGAGGAACAGCTCGGCCAACGCGACAGGCGGCGTCACAGCCGCCGTATGTGGCGTGATGTAAAGTCCCGGCGTCGTCCAGAAAGGGTGCTTGGCCGGTAGCGGCTCCTCGCGAAAGACATCGAGCACCGCAGCGCCGAGCTGACCTGACCCGAGGGCCGCAAGCACGTCATCGTCGACCACTACGCTACCTCGACCGACGTTGATCAGGATCGCGCCGGGCGCGAGCGCTGCGAGCACCTGCGCGTCGATCAGCTCCCGGGTGGCGGGAATGTCCGGCACCACGGAGATCAGGTAGTCGGCACCTGCCACGGCCTGCTCGAGTTCCGCGACCGGATACACCTTCTCGACGCCCGCCACTGGCTTGCCTGTGCGGCTCACGCCAGCGACGGTTAGACCGAACGCCCGCGCAACGGCTGCGATATGGCTACCGATACTGCCGAGTCCGAGGACAACCATGCGCCGACCCGCGCTCGGCCGTTCCGGTAGCTGCCGCCACAGGCCTTCCTCCTGCTGCTGCCGGTAATCGAACAGGCGCCGCTCCAGAGCGGCGACCCAGCCGAACACGTACTCCGCCATCAGCGGACCGAAGATCCCCTTGACGCCGGTAAGCTGCAATTGCGGCCGCCGTTCGAGCAACGGCAGCAACGGCTGGACGCCTGCCCAGGTGGACTGAATCCAGCGCAACTGCGGCAGACGATCCGCTGCTGCCATCACCAGATCAGGCGACCCAAGGCAGACTTCCGCATCATCCGTATCGAGTCTGGCAGCATCGGCCACCACGACGTAGCGCCCTTGCCGCCGTGCCTCGAGCGCCGCAACGATGTCGGATGCGTCGGCGTCGAGCACGAGGATCCGTCTGTCGCTCTGATCGGACATGGAGAAATACCTTCAGTTAGTCCGGCACGCGGTTGCGACCGCTTCTCGGCCGTGCAGATAATGCAGCGTCATCGTAACCGAGGCTTGCGTCCATGATCACGCTCACCGTCAACGGCACCCGCCACGAACTCGACGCCGAGGCCAACATGCCCCTGCTTTGGGTGCTGCGGGATATCCTCGACCTGACCGGCACCAAGTTCGGCTGCGGTGTGGCCCAATGCGGAGCGTGCACCGTACATCTCGACGGCGAACCCATACGCTCATGCGTCATCCCGGTGTCCGCCGCTGCCGGCCGCGAAGTCACCACCATCGAGGGCCTGTCGCCGGACCGCTCCCATCCCCTCCAGCAGGCGTGGATCGAGTACGACGTCGCCCAGTGCGGCTACTGCCAGTCGGGTCAGATCATGACGGCTGCCGCTCTGCTCAGGACCAAGCCCGCGCCTACGGATGCGGACATCGACGAGGCGATGACCAATATCTGCCGCTGCGGCACCTACCAGCCCATGCGGACCGCGATCAAGCGAGCCGCCGAACTTGCCCGGGAGGTGTCCTCATGAGCACCGCCAGCATGCCTCTCACCCGCCGCAACTTCGTCAAGGCGACGCTCACCGCCGGTGGCGGCATGGCCCTGGGCTTTCACCTCCCCATGCTGACCGCGGCCGCAGCGCCCTGGACCGGTGACCTCGACGGTGACGAAATCAATGCCTGGCTGGTGATCGCCAGCGACGATACCGTCACCATCCGCGTCGCCCAGTCGGACATGGGCCAGGGCGTGTTCACCAGCATGCCGATGATCGTCGCCGAGGAACTCGAGTGTGCCTGGGTGCACGTCCGGGCCGAGTACGCCAGCGCCAACCGCAGCCTGCGTGAAGACCGGGTCTACCGGCGCATGGGCACCGGCGGCAGCAACGCAGTGCGCATCTCCCGTCCCTACCTGCAGCAGGCCGGCGCCAGCGCCCGCGAACGCCTGATTGCTGCGGCCGCCGAGCAGTGGGGCGTGGCGCCGGCCGAATGTCGCGCCGAGGCGAGCCGGGTCATCCACGACGCCAGCGGACGCAGCCAACGCTACGGCGAACTGGCGGCCGCTGCGGCGAAGGTCGAGCTCGAGTCCGAACCGGCGATCCGTGAACCCGGCGAGTTCAAACTGCTCGGACGCTCGTTGCCCAAGCTGGATGTGCCCGCGAAGGTAGACGGCAGTGCGATCTACGGCATCGACGTCCGAATCCCGGACATGGTCTACGCGACCGTGGCAGCCGCTCCGGTGTGGGAAGGGCGGCTGCGGTCCGTCGACTCGGAACCTGCGAAGCGCCTGCGCGGCGTCATCGACGTACTCGAATTCGAGGATGCGGTGGTGGTGGTGGCGGACAGCTTCTGGACCGCACGCCGTGGACTCGACGCCCTGGAGCCTGAGTGGGATGCGGGCGAGCATGGCGATGCCAGCAGTGAAGCTTTCCTTGCCCGCTTTCGGCAGGCGCTGGACACCAAGGGCACCGTCGCCGAAGAGGCCGGAGACGCCTACGCTGCACTCGAGGGCGCTGCCACTGTCGTAGAGGCCGATTACAGCGCGCCCTATCTAGCGCATCTGGCGCTCGAACCCGTGAACTGCACGGTGCACATTCAGGAGACGCGCGTCGACGTCTGGACCGGAACCCAGAATCCGGAAAGCGCTCTCGGCGTGGCCGCAGAGGTAAGTGGGCGCCCACCAGAGCAGGTACACGTCCACAACTGTTTTCTCGGTGGCGGATTCGGCCGCCGCAGCCGCCCCGATTTCGTCGCTCGCGCTGTAGCGGTAGCCGCCCGCATCGACCGGCCCGTGCAGGTGATCTGGTCGCGGGAGGAAGACACGCGCACCGGTCACTACCGGCCGATGGCCGCGTTCCGGTTCCGCGCTGGACTAGATGAAGACGGTGCCGCCGTCGCACTCGTCAACCGCTCCGCCACCCATTCGATCCTGGCCGGCCTGCGTCCGGAAGCCGTCGCCGACGGCATCGACCAGAGCTCGCTGTCCTGGCTCACGAACAGTCCCTACGCAATCGAGAACCGCAGCATCGAGCATCACCTGCAGCGCACGCACGTCCCGGTATGGTTCTGGCGCGCTGTTGGCGCGACCCAGAACGCCTTCGCCATCGAAAGCTTCATCGACGAGATGGCGAACGCGGCGGGCACCTGTCCCTGGCAGTTCCGCCGCAAGCTGTTGGCCGAGCGTCCGGATCTGATCGAGGTGCTCGACGCGGCAGCCCGCTTCGCGGACTGGGAAGAGCCCCTCGCTCCGGGCTCGGGCCGGGGCATCGCAGTGGTGGAATCGTTTGGCTCCATCTGCGCTCAGGTGGCCGAAGTCGATGTGAGCAAGGAAGGCAGCGTTCGCGTGAAGCGCGTCGTCACCACGCTGGACTGCGGCAACACCGTGAACCCGCGAACCATCGAGGAGCAGGTGCAAAGCTCCGTCGTCTATGGTCTCTCCGCTGCCCTGTGGGGCAAGGTGGATATCGCATCCGGTCGCGCCCGGCACGGCAACTTCGATCGTCATCGGGTCCTGAAAATGGCCGAAACACCACAGATGGACACCCATCTGGTGCTGTCGGGCGGCGATAAATGGGGCGGCGTCGGCGAACCTGCGGTGCCACCGGTGGTTCCTGCGGTCTGTAACGCCATATTCGCCGCAACTGGCAAGCGCGTCCGCGACCTGCCTCTCGCCGACCAGGACCTGAGCTGGTCCTGAGCTAGACGAGCGTGCGGCCACTGCCTGCAACCTTCACCCTGCTGCTGGCGACGTTGCCTGCCGGCACGATGGCGACGGCTGACCTCGGCGTCGAGCTTCTCGCTGCCGGCTGCAACGCCTGCCACGGCCCGGACGGCCGCGGCAGCGCACCAGTCCCGGCGCTGCGAGGGCGGGAGGATCTGCGGCAACAGCTGGACGCCTGGCGCGTGGCCCCGGAAGCGACGGGCCAGTCCCACGTCATGATCCGGTTCGCGCGCGCGCTGGACGAGGCCGATGTGGAGGCGCTGGCGGAGCACTACGCCGAGCGCGACGTCCCGTGAGCGGCTGGCGGCGACGGCAGCTGCTCGCCGCCGGGTTGAGCCTGACGGCGACCCTGCTCCCTCGGACCGCGTTCGGGAGCCCGCTCAAGACGGCATCCGCCCGGGTCGTGATCGTCGGTGGCGGCTTCGCCGGGGCCACCGCAGCCCGTTACCTGAGGCGCTGGGCACCGGATCTGCACGTCACGCTGGTGGTGGGAACGGATCGTTACTGGACCTGCCCGTTTTCGAATCTTGTCCTCGTCGGCGAGCGGCCGCTCGACAGTCTGGAAGTGCATCGCAGTCGGCTAGCCAAAGGGGGCATTGAGCTGCTGCGGGCCACCGCCACCGGATTCGATCCCGAGCAACGTACCCTCGAGCTGGCAGATGGCAGCGAGCTGCGCTGGGATCGTCTGGTCCTGGCGCCCGGCATCGAGGTGCTGCCGGAGGCGATCGAGGGCCACGACGCCGCTGGCGTGGAGCGCTTCCCCCATGCCTGGCAGGGCGGACCAGCTACGGCCGACCTCGCGCGCCGCTTGCGCGACGTCCCCGATGGCGGACTCGTGGTCATCACCGTTCCCGAGGCGCCCTACCGGTGTCCGCCCGGACCCTACGAACGGGCGAGCCTGTTCGCGTGGTGGCTCGCGCGCCACCGGCCGCAGGCGCGGCTCGTGATCCTAGATGCCAATGATCGCTTCACCAAGGACGAACTGTTCAAGGACCACTGGCGGCAGGTGCACGGCGACCGTCTGCAGTGGTTCGGGCAGGCCGACGGCGGCACCCTGCGCGCAGTGGAGGTCCGGCGCGGGACTCTGCACACCGACTTCGATGACTGGCGGCCTGATCTCGCCTGCGTGATTCCACCGCAACGCGCTGCCGCAGTTGCGCGGCAAGCGGGCCTCGACGAGGGCCGGGGCTGGTGCGCAGTGGACCCGCGCACGTTCGCATCGCGGATTCATCCCGATATCCATGTCATCGGCGATGCGGCCATCGCCAACCCGATGCCCAAATCGGCCTTTGCGGCGGCAAGTCAGGCACGCGTGTGTGCGGCCGCCATCGCCACGGAATTTGCCGGGCAAGACGCTCCGGAAGCCATCCTCGGGAACACCTGCTACAGCCTGCTCGAACCCGACCTTGCCATCTCCGTCAGCGGCAGCTACCGGGGCACTGCCGCGGGCATCGAGGCGCTGCCCGGCAGTACCGGGACAAGTCCGCTTGATGCAACGGCGGAAGTCCGTCGCGCAGAAGCCGGGCATGCACGCGGCTGGTACGCCGCCGCCCGGGCGGATGCCTTCGGTGATTGAGCTACGGGGCCGCCAAAGGCCAGGACGCGCGCGGATCCCGCTGGTCCTCGCACTGCTGTGCGCCACGTCCGGTGCGGTCGCAGATTGCGCGACGTTCACGATCATCGGGGACCGCATCGAGTTCCCACTGGCAGGCATCGAAGGCGATGCGGAGGCCGGCGCCCGGGTAGCCCAGGACCGACAGCGCGGCGACTGCGTCATCTGCCACCAGCTGCCGTTGCCGAACGATCGCTTCCACGGCAACCTGGGTCCGGACCTCACAACCGTAGGCGCACGCCTCTCCGCGGCGCAGATTCGTCTGCGTGTGGCAGCGAACCGGCAGCTCAATCAGGAGTCAATCATGCCCGACTACTGTCTCTCCGGTGACCGCCACCGGGTCGCTCCGGCCCATCGAGATCGTCCGCTACTCACTGCCCGCGAGATCGAAGATCTGGTTGTCTGGTTGAGCACCCTCGGCAACCCGGAAACGCAACCATGACCACAGGGCTCAAACGCCGGCGCATGCTCATGACGCTGGCCGGCAGCGCCGGGTTCTGGCTGCTGCCCCGCGCCTTCGGCGATCTCGAATCACGGCTCGAGCAGGCCCTCACTGAGCGTTTCGGTGAGCGCCGGCCCGAAGGGAGCGGCGTGGAGCTCGAGATCAATCGCCTGGTGGAGAACGGCAATTCCGTCGCGGTCACGGTGAGGGCAGCTGCCGGAGAGCCACCTCCAGTAGCGCTGCACCTGTTCATGCCACGCAACCCGGAGCCCTGGGGCACCACGTTCCGCGTCGAGCCGCCCGCACTGCCGGAATTCAGCACCAGGATTCGGCTCGCGGGTACTCAGGACGTGGTCGCCGTCGCGGAATGGCCCGACGGACGCCTCGGTGCCACCGCCGTGGCCGTTATGGTCACCCTCGGCGCCTGCGCCGACGACCTTTACCTGGAGTTCTGACGATGGCGCTTTCGGCTCGCGTCAGACTGCCCGAACGAGCCACGCGCGGCGAGGTGGTCGAAATCCGCTCGCTCGTGAGCCATCCCATGGAGACAGGCTTTCGCGTCGACAGCTTCGGGCGTCGTGTACCCCGGCGCATCCTCGTGCGTTTCAGCGTTCGCTACGCCGGACGCCTCATCGCCGAAATGGACCTGCGTCCGGGCATTGCCGCCAACCCCTACGTCGCCTTCCGCTTCGTCGCCGACCGTTCCGGTGAACTCGAACTGCGCTGGCAGGGAGACGACGGCGAAGAGCTGATCGAGCGTGGTCAGCTCGAGGTCAGCGACCCATGATACGCAGCGTAGTCATGCTGCTTCCGCTACTGCTGGCCGGCATCGCTCACGCGGAGCCCTCATCAGATGCACGCGTCTCCGGCTACCACGGCCTGGGCGACGAGCTGCGTGCACTGCAGGACGACGACTTCGCCAACCCCGGCATGCTCTGGGTGGATCGTGGTCTCAGGGCCTGGGAGACTCCTGCCGGTGCGGAGGGTCGCAGCTGCCGGGACTGCCACGGCAACCCCGAGAGCCTGCGCGGGCTTGCCGCCCGCCTGCCGCGCTGGAACGCCGAGATGGAGCGTCTCGAGGACCTCGATGGTCTCCTGCGCAGCTGCATCAGCGAGCGCCAGCGGGCCGCGCCTCCAGAGTTCGAAAGTGATGCCCTGCTCGCCCTGGCCACGCTCGTCGCCCATCAGTCCCGTGGTCTGCCGCTTGCCGTAGACGTCGACGGGCCAGCCCGCGCAGCCTTCGAGGCCGGCCGGGCCAGTTTTCAGCGCCGCCGCGGCCAGCTCGATCTGTCCTGCGCGGATTGTCACGACCGCTACGCCGGCGCCCGGCTCCGAGGGGAAACCATCAGCGCCGGCATGATCAACGGGTTTCCACTCTACCGCCTGACTTGGGAGACCCTCGGCTCCCGCCAGCGCATGATCCGCTGGTGCAACCAGGCCGTCCGTGCCGAGCCGTTCGAGCCCGACAGCGCCGACGCCCTGGCGCTGGAGCTCTATCTCGCCTGGCGCGCCCGCGGGCTTGCCCTCGAGAGCCCTGCCATCCGCCGCTGATCGGAGCCCAGGCATGCCGAGCGCAGCCATCCAGCAGGTGCGCCTCGAATACCCGAACGGGATCATCGCCACCGTTTCCAACTGGGGTGGCTACCTGCTCGAACTGCGGCCGAACGGTAGCCGCGACGTGGTCCTGGCCCACGCCGACGACAGCGGCCGGCGCGGCGACTCCCTTCACCTCGGTTGCTTCATCGGTCGCCATGCCAACCGCATAAGCAACGGGCGCTTCGAGATCGACGGCCGGCAGCATCAGCTGCCCTGCAACGCAGGCAACAATCACCTGCACGGTGGCGACTCCGGCTTCCACCAGCGCGTTTGGCGCATCAGCGAGCGCAGCAGCCGTGAGCTCCGCCTCGAACTGCGCTCACCCGCCGGCGATGAGGGCTATCCCGGAACCCTGGATGTGAGCGCACGCATCACCTTGCCGGACGCCAGCACGCTGCGGCTCGAATTCGAGGCTGTGACCGACGCGCCGACGCCGGTGAGTCTGACCTGGCATCCGTACTTCAACCTCGAAGGCCACGCCAGCGGGTCTGCCGGAGGGCACCGGATCTGCATCGATGCGGACCACTACCTGCCGATGACCGGCGAGTTCTGCCCGAGCGGCGAAATCGCCCCAGTCGAGGCGACCCCCTTTGATCTGCGTCGACCCGTGGTCATCGACGAGGCGCTGCAGGCGCGCCATCCGCAGTTGGTTCTGGCGGATGGCTTCGACCACTGTTTCGTGCTGCGCGGCGACGGGATGCGCCGTGCCGCCCGGCTGGAAGCACCTTCGGGCAGGCTCGCGATGGAGGTGTGGACGACCCAGCCTGGTTTACAGTTCTATACCGCCAACACCCTCGTGCTGCCGCAAGGCGGCAAGGACGGCGCCCGCTACCGTCGCTTGAGCGGCGTCTGCCTGGAACCCCAAGGCCTGCCGGACGCGCCGAATCACCCCGCCTTCCCAAGTTCGATCCTGCGCCCGGGCCAGCGCTATCGCCAGATCATCGAGTACCGCTTCGAGCGCTGACGCGCGCCCCGGTCACATCGATGCATCACGCCTGCGGGCGGCACAACTTCCCACAAGAAATCTCTCCGATCCTCACGCGACGCTTGTGGGAAGGCGTGGCCGCACAGCGGGCGCACCGATCGAGGACTGCGCCGCGTTCGAGCGTTTCGCCCAGAGGCGGCTGCGCCGCCATCGTCGCGCCGCCCTGCGGGCGGCACAACTTCCCACAAAGAGCACCTCCGCTCGCGCGCTGCGTCTGTGGGAAGGTGTGGCCGCACAGCGGGCGCACCGATCGCGGATTGCCCTGGATCGAAGTGTCACGCAGGCGACGTGTGATGGGGGGTCGGGAGGGGTCGGGAGGCGACGACAGACGTCAGCGCTGGGGCTATGCTTCGGCAGACACATATTCGGGGGTACAGCATGAGTATTTCCACGATCGTCACGCTCGCGATCATCGCCCTGCTCATCTTCGCGGTGATCGCCATCTACAACCGGCTCGTGACCTTACGCAACCGGTTCCAGAACGCCTTCGCTCAGATCGAGGTACAGCTCAAGCGGCGCTACGATCTGATCCCCAACCTGGTGGAAGTCGCGAAGGGCTATCTGAAACACGAGCGGGAGACGCTCGAAGCAGTCATCCAGGCCCGCAATCAGGCCGTGGCTGCTCTCCAGACCGCAGCCAAGGATCCGGGGGCAGCAAGTGCAATGCAGCAACTCCAGGGCGGGGAGAACATGCTCGCCAGCGCGCTCGGGCGTTTGAACATGGTGGTGGAACAGTATCCGGACCTGAAGGCCAACCAGAATATGGCGCAGCTCAGCGAGGAGATGACCAGCACGGAAAACCGTATCGCCTTCGCACGCCAGGCCTTCAACGATTCCGTCATGGCGTTCAACAGCTATCGGCAGAGCTTCCCGCCGGTGGTGATTGCGGGCATGTTCGGCTTCGGGCAGGACGCGACACTGCTGCAGTTCGAAGACGCCGCGGCGATCCAGCAGGCGCCGCAGGTTTCCTTCCAGTAAGCGGGGGCGTACGGCCATGTCGGCGACCATGGACTTCTTCGAAGCCCAGGCCGCAGCCCATCGCACCACGCTCAGGCTGATCGGTCTGTTCATCGGCGCCGTCCTGGCGCTGGTCGCACTCACCATCTTCGTGGTGGCCGCGGTGATCGCATACAACATGCCGCCGGCAGGCATCATCACGTTCGACAAGATCCTCTACGCACTCTCACCCGGCCTGATCTTCGGCATCGCCGGTGGCGTCATCGCGGTCGTGGTGATCGCGAGCGTATTCCGTCACTTGAGCCTCTCGCGAGGCGGCCGCGCGATCGCAGAGAGTCTCGGCGGGCACCAGCTGCCGCCCAACAGTACCGATGCCGACGAGCGCCGGCTGCTCAACGTGGTCGAGGAAATGGCCATCGCGGCCGGCCTGCCGGTGCCACCCGTCTACGTGATCGACGAGGACGGCATCAACGCCTTCGCCGCAGGCTATGGCCCCGATGACGCCGTCATCGGCCTGACCCGTGGCGCCATGGAGCTGCTCGATCGGGACGAACTGCAGGGCGTGATCGGCCACGAGTTCAGCCACATCCTCAATGGCGACATGCGTCTGAACATCCGCCTCATGTCCGTGCTGTTCGGCATCCTCGTCATCGGAGTGGTCGGTCGTTCTCTGGTCATGAGCCGACCGCGCCGTGTGGGCATGGCGAGCGGCGGCGGCCGTCGCGGCGGCGTAGCCCAGGTGGCCGTGCTAGGGCTCGCGCTGATGCTGCTCGGCTACATCGGTACGTTCTTCGGCAATCTGATCAAGGCCGCGGTGAGCCGCCAGCGCGAGTTTCTCGCCGACGCCTCCGCCGTCCAGTTCACCCGCAATCCCACCGGTATTGCCGGTGCGTTGCGCAAGATCGGTGCCCTCAGCGCGAGTTCCCGAATCCGTGATGGGCGCGCGGACGAAATGAGTCACATGTTCTTCGGGCCCGTCACCGGTCGCAGCCTGTTCGCGGGCATGGCCACCCACCCACCGCTGGAAGCACGGATCCGTGCCGTGGATCCTGCCTGGGACGGCAACTATCCGGTGATCCGTCGACCCGAGCGAAGCGAGGGCGTCGTCACCGACACGGACCGCAAGTTCGCCGCTGCGACACGCGCCGGCATGGGCGTGCCTGACCCGCTGGCAGATGTCACCCGGGATCTACCCCCGGGCGCCGGCGCCGTGCTCGGCGGCGTCGTCGCCGCCGGAGTCCTGGCCGGCAGCGCCAGCGCACGCATCGGTCAGGTCACGCCCGACGACGTCGAGGAGGCGCACGCCCTGATCGACGGCATTCCGCAACCGCTCTATGAAGCGGCGCATGACCCCTACGGCGCGCGGGCGATGATCTACACCCTGCTGCTCGCAGCAGACGCCGATCTGCGCGCTCGGCAGCGCGCCTTGTTGGCGGAGAAGGCCGAGCCGGGCGTACCGGCACTCATCGACGATCTGCTCAGCGCCCGCGACGCCATGCCTGCCGGGCTCCGGCTGACCTTGCTGCAGATCGCCATGCCGGCGTTGAAGAGCCTGAGCGAAGCTCAGTATCGCCGCTTCATCGACACGCTGACGGCACTGATCCGCTCCGATGGCAGCATCCACGCTTTCGAGTGGGTGCTGCACCAGGTTCTGCTCAAGGAACTCCGCCCTCACTTCGAAGGCGTGGTCAGGCGCCGCGGTGGGAAGCGCAGCATCGACTCCCTGCAGGCCGCCGCAGTCACCCTGCTGTCGACGCTGGCACGGGCAGGACAGGACGATCTCGCCGAGGCGCGCGCCGCCTTCGCCGCGGCCGCCACTGAACTCGGGCTGGACCCGGACGCTTTCGAGGCCGAGGACGACCGCAACATGGCCAGGCTCAGCGCAGCCATGCGCGAACTGCGGCAGCTGCATCCTCTCGCCCAACCGCGGCTGCTCAAGGGTTGCATTCAGTGTGTGCAGCACAGCGGTCGGATCCTGGATGCGGAGCGCGATCTGCTCCACGGCATCGCCGCAGCGCTGGATTGTCCGTTACCCCCCCTGGTCGCGGAGCACTGACGGCATACGTACAATAGCGGCCGCCCTGAGTCGATTCACGGACACCATGACTGATTCCGAGCAGGCCTCCGAGCCTGGTAGCCATCTGGGAACTGTACCGGCCGCTACCGTTGCGGCTCTCGATCTCGGATCCAACTCCTTTCACATGATCGTCGCCCGTTTCGCCGGCAATCGTCTGATGGTGCTCGATCGACTGAAAGACATGGTGCGCCTCGCCGCCGGACTCGACCGCCAAAATCGCCTCAGCCCTGAGGTTATGCAACGCGCGCTGGCGAGTCTCGAGCGCATGGCTCAACGCATCCGGGACCTGCCGGAAGCGAACGTTCGGGTGGTCGGTACGAATACCTTGCGCAAGGCCCGCAACGGCGCCGAGTTCGTCGAGCGAGCCGGTGCCGTACTGGGACGCGAAGTGGAGATCATCTCCGGCCGGGAAGAGGCGCGTCTGATCTATCTCGGCGCCTCCCATGCGCTCGAGGACAACATGGAGCGCCGCCTCGTGGTGGACATCGGGGGCGGCTCCACCGAACTCGTCCTTGGCCACCAGTTCCAACCCGAGACCATGGACAGCCTGTACATGGGCTGCGTCAGCATGAGCTCGGAGTTCTTCCCCACCGGCCGCATCACGGCGGCAGCCATGAAGGCCGCCGAGCTCGCCGCGCGCCAGGAACTCGAGCCGGTCGTCGAGCGCTACCGCAGCAGAGGCTGGGATTCCGCGATCGGTGCATCCGGGACGATCCTGGCGATCCAGGACGTAGTCGCAGCGCAAGGCTGGAGCTCGGAGCGCATCACCGCCGATGCCTTGAAGAAGCTGAAGGCCCAGCTCATCAGTCACGGACAGGTCGATAAACTTGCCCTGCCGAGGCTGCCGGGGCAGCGGGCACCGGTCTTTCCCGGCGGCGTCGCGATCCTGACGGCCGTCTTCAAGGCACTCGGGATCGACCAGATGCAGATCACCTCAGGCGCACTGCGCGAGGGCCTGCTCTGGGACCTCCTTGGCCGCCAGCACCAGTCCGACATCCGCGAGCAGACCGTCACCGACCTCAGCGCCCGCTATCACGTCGACCCGGAACAGGCCCTGGCCGTCCGCGAAACGGCACTGCAGCTGCTCGCAGCAGTCGCGGAACCCTGGCAGCTCACCGACCCGGAAATGCCGCAGCTCCTGCGCTGGGCATCCCAGCTGCATGAGATCGGCATGGACATCGCCTACTCCCAGTATCACAAGCACGGAAGCTACCTGCTGCAGAACCTGGAAATGCCGGGTTTCTCGCGCACGGAACAGCACAAACTCGCACTTCTGGTCCGCCTGCATCGTCGCAAGCTGCCGCGCGCAGAACTGGAGACCTTCCCGCTCGAGAAGCCACAGGAACTCATGCAGCTGGCGTTGTTGTTGCGCTGCGCAGTGGTCCTGCATCGGGCACGCAATCAAACGCAGGCACCACCTCTTGCTCGGATCAAGGCACTGCCGAACGGAATCCACCTCGATTTCACGGGTCGCTGGCTGCGCCATCATCCCCTCACCAGGCTCGATCTCGCCGACGAAGCCCGCGCCTGGGCCGGACTCGGTATCGGGCTCACGTTCGCAGACGCTGAAGGTAGCAGCGAGAACGCTGCGGCCGGTTAATCCGTCAACTGCTCCAACAGGACTTCCTGGGCTGCGCGCCGGCGGCCATGTCCATGGCCGGCACGGCGGTAGCTGCCGTCGCTCTGCAGCAGCCAGGCCTGGCAGTTGTCGGAGAGATAGTTGAGGAGGGATTCCTCGATCATCCGCTGCCGGATGCGTCGATCCTCGATGGGGAAAGCGATCTCCACCCGCCGGAAGAAGTTGCGGTCCATCCAGTCCGCACTGGAGAGGTAAAGACGTTCCTCGTCATCACCGTTCTCGAAGTAGAACACGCGCGTGTGCTCCAGAAACCGGCCGACGATCGATCGCACGCTGATGTTCTCAGAGACGCCGGTGATGCCCGGACGCAGGGAGCACACGCCGCGAACGATGAGGTCGATGCGCACTCCGGCCTGGGACGCCGCGTAGAGCGCCTGGATGATCTGTGGTTCCACCAGTGAATTCATTTTCGCCATGATCCGCGCCGGCTTGCCTGCGCGCGCGTTCTCGGCCTCCTGCGCGATCCTGTCGAGCATGTATCGATGCAGCGTGAATGGCGATTGCACCAGCTTTTTCAGACGCACCACGCGTCCCATCGCCGTCAGCTGCTGGAACACCTTCTGCACGTCCTCGGCGATGGCCGCATCGCAGGTGAACAGGCCGTAGTCCGTGTACAGGCGCGCCGTGCGTGCGTGGTAGTTGCCGGTCCCCATGTGCACGTAACGGCGGAGCTGACGACCCTCGCGACGCACGACGAGCAGGGTCTTGGCATGGGTCTTGTGGCCGACCACGCCGTAGACCACATGTGCGCCGGCCTCCTGCAGCGTGTTGGCCAGTTCGATGTTGGCTTCCTCGTCGAATCGCGCCCGGAGTTCCACCACCACCGTAACTTCCTTGCCGTTGCGCGCCGCCTCCACCAGCGCCTTGACCACCGCGGAGTCCGGGCCGGTTCGGTACAGGCACTGGCGGATCGCAAGCACTCCGGGATCGCGCGCGGCCTGGCGCAGGAAGTCGATCACAGGCGCAAAAGACTCGAACGGATGGTGCAGCAGCAGATCGCCGCGGCGTATGACGTCGAACATGTCGTCATTGCGCCGGATGCGGTTCGGAATGCGGGGAAGGAACGGCGTATACTTGAGGTCGGGGCGATCCACCAGTTCGGCGACGGTCATCAGGCGTGTCAGATTGACCGGCCCGTTACAACGGTAGACGTCGGACTCCTCGAGTTCGAACTGCCGCATGAGGAACTGTTCCACATCCTCCGGACAGTCGTCCGCCACCTCGAGGCGAACCTCGTCGCCGAAGCGGCGCGATGACAGCTCACCCTCGAGCGCGAGCTTGAGGTCGTCCACCTCCTCCTCGTCGACGAACAGGTCCGAATTGCGAGTGACCCGGAACTGATAACAGCCAGTGGCGGTCATGCCCGGGAACAGATCTGAGACGTGGGCGTGGATGATCGAGGAAAGGAACACGAAGTCGAAAGCACCGCCACTGCTCGACTCCGGCAGAGGCACCAGACGCGGCAGCGAACGCGGCGCGCCGACGATGGCCATACCGCTGTTGCGGCCGAATGCGTCCTTCCCCTCCAGAGTGACGATGAACGTAAGGCTCTTGTTCAGGACCCGCGGAAAAGGATGCGCCGGATCGAGGGCGATGGGACTCAGGATCGGCGCCAGCTCGCGGTTGAAGTAGCGCTTCAACCATCCGGCCTGTCGCCGATTCCATTCGTTCCGTTTCAGGAAGCGGATATCCTCCTGCGCGAGACGCGGTATGAGCACGTCGTTGAGCACCTGGTACTGCTCGCTCATGAGTTCATGAACCGCGTCGGAAATACGCTTGAGCTGATCCGCAGGCGAAAGGTTGTCCGGACCACGCTGGGTCGCCCCATAGGCGAGTTGCTGCTTGAGCCCCGACACCCGGATTTCGAAGAACTCGTCCAGATTCGAGGCCGAAATGCACAGGAATTTGACCCGCTCGAGCAGCGGAACGGTTTCGTCCCGGGCCTGCTCGAGCACTCGCCGATTGAACTCGAGCAGCGCCAGCTCGCGGTTGATGTAGAGGTCCGGATTGCTGAGATTGATGGCGTCCATGATACGGCCGTCCGTTTCGGTCAAAGAATTATGGCAAAGAAGTGAAACGAGTTGGTGACAACGCCGGGGACGAGGACCCATGAGTGACGGTGAGGACAGACTGTTCGCCGACGGCACTGCCGCACCGGGAAGTTTCCGGTTCGATGCTCGCGTGGCCGGGGTATTCGACGACATGATCCGGCGCTCCGTACCGGGTTACGCCGCTACAGTGAGCCTCTCCGGCTGGCTCGCCGCGCGTTTCGCGCAACCCGGAACGGCCTGCTACGACCTCGGTTGCTCTCTAGGCGCGACGCTTCTCGCCTGCGCCGAGGGCCTGCGGAAGCGTGGCGTAGAGGGGGTCGAGCTGATCGGCGTCGATGCCTCCGGATCGATGGTCGAACGGGCACGGCAGCGTCTCGGCCCCGCCATCGGCGGGCGTGCACCACGACTGATCGAGGCCGACGTGCGCAGCGTAGCGTTGGAGTCGGCATCCGTGGTGATTCTGAACTGGACCCTGCAGTTTCTGCCGCTGGAAGACCGCGTCTCCCTGCTCGAACGGGTCTTCGCCGCGCTCACGCCGGCAGGCGTCCTGATTCTGAGCGAGAAGGTTGTCGAAGACGACGCCGTCGCCGACGCGCTGCTGCGGCAACTGCACGAGGACTTCAAACGCTCGCAGGGCTATTCGGAACTCGAGATCGCTGCCAAGCGCAGCGCACTGGAAGCCGTTTTAGTGCCCGAAACCTGCTCTAACCACATCCAGCGCTTGCGCAGCATCGGCTTCACGCCTGTGATCGTCTGCCAGCGCCAGCTCAACTTCGCCTCCTTTCTGGCAGTGAAGCCGTGAGGGTGGGCGACCCGTTCGCAGCGTACACGGGCCATGCGCTGGCAGATCGTCTCACCGCCCTGGGCCTCGGCCACTGGAATCCCGCCGTATCCGCACGCGTCGATGCCGCCATCGCACCCGGGCGCCACGGCGATCTCCAGACCTGGCGCAGCGCCCTCACCGAACTTGCCGACCTGCCTCGCTCACCCCTGGATCCCGCCAGTACGGGCGTGGCGACGGCCGCTGCGGCCACCCTGGCACCCGCCCGCCGCAGGCAGCTGGAGGAAACGCTCAAGACCCTGCAGCCATGGCGCAAAGGCCCGTTCCGGCTGTACGGGGTCGAGATCGATGCGGAGTGGCGCTCGGACCTCAAATGGTCGCGGGTCGCAACCTCCGGCGTCGATCTCAGGGGTCGCCGGATCCTGGACGTCGGCTGCGGCAACAGCTGGTACGCCTGGCGCATGCTGGCCGCAGGCGCTGCCAGTGTGGTCGGGGTCGATCCGACCCTGAAATACGTGGTCCAGGCCTGGGCCGTAGCCCGTTGCCTGACGCCCAACGCGGTGGAAGTCCTGCCGCTTTCGCTGGAGGATCTGCCGCCAGGGCGCGGTGAATTCGATCGGGTGTTCTCCATGGGTGTGATCTATCACCGCCGCGCCCCCATGGAGCATCTCGCGACCCTGCGCTCCTATCTCGCCCCCGGCGGCGTCCTGCTGCTCGAGAGCCTGGTCGTCCCTGGGGGGGCCAGTACCTGCCTGATCCCCCTGCAGCGTTACGCCAGGATGCGCAACGTCTGGTTCGTTCCATCAGCCGAGGCACTCGCACGCTGGTTACGCCGCAGTGGTTTCGACGCCGTGGAAATCATCGACGAGCGTCCGACCACCACCGAAGAGCAGCGTGCCACCGCCTGGATGCCGTTCGAGTCCCTCGCTGCCTCACTTGACCCCGCCGATCCGACGCGTACCGTTGAGGGCTACCCGGCACCGCGCCGAGCCCTGCTCGCAGCGCGCCGCAGCAGCTAGAGAATCTTGCATGCAATTCAGACGCTACCTCGGTCGCGAGCGTCAGATCGAAGCGCTCTATACGGCCCTGCGGGAGGCCGAAGGCAAGGCCCGCCATCCCGCCGAGCTCAGCCGCGAGGTCGGGCTCGACATGCTGGCGATCCGGGAACGCCTCGATGCCTGCCCGGAGTTGTTCGTGCGCCTGCCACGCAACCCCGAGGGCCTCGTCCGCTATCGCATCACCAGCAGTGCGGCCACCCTGGACCCGGAGCAGGTCACCGCGCTCATCAAGCGGCGCGCGCGCAGCGAGCAGCTACAGCTGGCAGCAGGCATTGCGATCATCGCCAGCTTCGGGCTCATCATCCTGCTGACCGTGATTCCGTCCACCTCCCTGTTCCTGTGACGCAGCAGCGATGCCGGAACAGCTCGAATCCAGCCAGCGGACCCTGAAGGAGCGCACCGAGACATTCGTCGCCGCACGTCTCGAACCGCTCTCCAGTCAGCATGCAGACGACGACGAAAGCCTGCGCAGGGAAGTCATCGCCGCATCCCGGGAAGCAGGCCTGTTCGGTATCGCGCAGCCGCGGCGGCACGGCGGCCTGGAAGCCGGAATCGTCGAGCAGACCGTGGTCCGGGAAGCGCTGGCAGCAAGCGGTCTCCCCGCACGCCGCCATGTTCTCGGTCCGGGCCCGGGCTTTCTCGCCGCAGCCACGGGAACCCTCGCCGAGCGCTATCTGGAACCACTCCTGCGCGGCGAGATCCGCACGGCGTTTGCCTTCACGGATCGCCGCGAAGGCCCGCCGACCGAGGCGCGCCGGAACGGCGGCCACTGGACGATCTCCGGCACCAAAGCCTACGTTACCGGAGGCGCCGACGCCGACTGCTTTGGCGTCGTGGCGCGTCTGGCCGACGCTGAGGGCAGCCTGTTCGCCGTGGTCGATACGGACGCACCGGGCCTTACCGTGTCGGCACCGTTCCGCTCCCTGGACGGATCTCATCACGTGAGCCTGACGTTCGCTGATGTCCGCGTCGACGACGACCATCTGCTCGGAGCACCGGGAGAAGGTCTGCCGCGCGCCATGCGGCAGATCGGCGACACTCGTCTCGCCATGAGCGCCGAGGCCTGCGGCCTCATGCAGTTCGTCCTGGCGCAGCTCGAGCAGCATCTGCTGGCACCCCACCGCAGCGGTTCAGCGCTGGCCGACCGGGAAGGCGTCCGTCTGCGTTTCGCTGATGCCCGGATTGCAGCCTATGCGGCCCGCAGCATGCTCTACCGGAGTGCCCGTCTCGCAGCGACCGGGGAGAACGTCGTCAACGAAGTCATCGCATGCAAGGTTTTCGCCAGCGAAACCCTCGGCGGTATCGTCGACACCGCGATTCAACTCGAGGGCGGTCACGCCCTCGTTGAAGGCCACCCCCTGGAGCGGCTTTATCGGGAGGTGCGGGTGCTGAGGCTTGCAGAAGGCGCGAACGATCTGCTGCGCTTGAACCTCGCCCGAGGCCGCTTCGAACTCGGCAAGGGCAGGATCTGATCCGTACTCACGCTTCCCGCATGGGCAGCGACGGATAGTTCGCGGAGCGCGTGCCCGGTATCGGGAAATTGTCGTCGCGGTGGTACGTGAACACGGCGGACAGCTTGACCGAATCACTGCGGTTCATACCTGCCGCGTGAAAGGTTTGAGCATCGAAGAAGACGACGTCTCCCGCCTTCAACTCCACCAGCACAGCAGAGTCGATGAGCTCCTGGTTCTCCGGTAATTCCGGACGCAGGAAGAGCTCCGCATCGAGCCGTCCGCGATCGAGCTGCTCGCGATGACTCTTGGGAATCATTTGCAGCGCACCGTTGGCCGCTATCTCGTCGCCCAGCGCCAGCCAGACACTGATCAGCTCAGGCCGATCGAAGGACCAATAGCGGATGTCCTGATGCCAGAGCGTGGCGCTGGAATACCCAGGATGCTTGGTCATGATGCAATTGTGATGGCTCTGCGCCAAACAGACCGGCCCATTGAGCATCTCGGCCAGACGACGGCCGAGCATGGGCGAAGTCGCCCAGTCGCGGAAGCTCTTATCCCGGGTAATCGCATGAAGCAGGCGTCGTGGCGTCTCCCCGCCCTCATCGAGCCGGCTGCCAGGCGCTCCCGGGTAGTGTACGTCCGCCTCGAACTCGGCAGGCCCTAGCAACGGGTCCAGAGAGGCCAGGGCAACGTCGCGCATACGCTCCACCAGCCCGGAATCGGCCAGGCCCTGCAGCACGAGGAACCCGTCCTGCTCGAAGCGCTGCAGCTCGATTTCGCTCAAACTGCGATCCGCGGTCCCTGAAACACTCATTTACGTCGCCAGTCGCTCGGGGGTCGCCACGTTATCACTCCCCCAGCCAGGCGGAAACGGCTTGCATCCACCGCGACGGCTGGTCATGTTGCAGAACGTTGGCCCCGATCCTGGAGAGTATCGTGCGAGTCCCGTTCGTCCTCGCGTTGTTCCTCGCTCTGCCGGTTCAGGCGAGCATCCTTCCAGAGGTGCCCCCGGAAGGACTGCGCATCACCGTATCGATCAGCTGCGACTTCGAACAGCGCTGGTGGGAGGCCGCGTTTTATCCGAGCAGCAGCCTGCCGTTGGAAGTGCGCTGGCGAGCGCCAACCATGCGCGGGGCGCAACCCCGGGAGCAGATCAGGGACCTGACGCCGGATGCGCGCGACGAGCTGTATCGCAGTGCTCGCGCCGCCTTCGACGACTTCCGCCTCGACCGCCGCCCGCCCCTTCTCGGAGACACGGACGCCGACCCCTGGTACGGATCCCGAACCCTGTCTCTAAGCGCCCTGATCCTCGACGCGGGCCTCGGCCGCGTCGACCGGATCGATCTTGCCATCGACCTGCTGCCCGGGCGCGCACTCTATGCGGACGCGCGTGCCTTGCTGGACCATCTAGGTCGCCTGGCAACGCCCCTGAATCCGAATCTGGACTGTCGCTGAGTAGTCTCGGCCTCGTTGCAGTCGACTACACCCGAAAACCCCGGCATGACGTCCGCCTTGCTCCGGAGTATGCTCGGATGGGGACGTGACCGAGGGTGGCCGCGGGGATAGGGCCGCCCAGGGAGAGACCGGACATGAAGCTCCGTCCGCATTGTCGTGTTCTGTACTTCGCGCTGTGCTTGCCACTGTTGCCCCTGACTGCCTCAACCACGCAGACCATCATGGGCGAATCATCGGCAAGGTTGTGTTTCGACTACGCCACGCATGGCACCGCCTCACCGCGCAGAGCGATCGAGACCTGCACCCGAGCCATCAACGACGAGTCGCTGACCACGCGCGATCTGGCTGCGACCTATTCCAACCGCGGCATCATCCAGGCGGCCCGTGGTCGCTTCGAACTCGCGATCGAAGACTACGATCGCTCGCTGCAGCTCAATCCGACTCTGGTGCACGCGATGATCAATCGCGCCAATGCGCGCACGCGCCTGCGCCAGTTCAAGGAGGCGCTGGACGACTACGATCTCGCGAGCTTCTACAGCGAGGGCCGCAACGGGCTGGTGTTCTACAACCGCGCCATGCTTTTCATGCAGATGGGGCGGGTCGAGAACGCCCGCGCCGACCTGCTGCGGGCGCTGGAGCTGCAGCCGGAATCGCTGCGCTACCGGGAGGCGCTTGCTTCGCTGAAGTGAATCAGCGCTTGATCTGGCTGCGAACCAGTTTCAGCATCTTGTCGCCCCAGGGTGGCGTGATGCCGACCTTGCCAGCGAGATCAAAGCCGGTCTGGCGGTAGACCGACTTCCGATGGCTGAACGTCAGGAAGCCGTCGCGGCCGTGGTAGGAACCCATCCCACTCGGCCCGACGCCGCCGAACGGCAGATCCTCCTGGCCCACGTGCATGATGACGTCGTTCACCGTGACGCCGCCCGACGTGGTGTGGGTGAGCACCTTGCGCTGTTCGCTCCGGTCGGAGCCGAAGTAGTAGAGACCGAGGGGTCGTGGGTGGTCATTGACGTAGTCGATCGTCTCTTCGACCCGCCCGTATCCCTTCACGGGCAGAAGCGGTCCGAAAATCTCCTCCTGCATGACCTGCATGTCCTCGCTCGGATCGAGGATCAGCGTCGGCGGCATCTTGCGCGCCGGTTGCTGACGGAAATCCTCATCCGCGGGGTTGATTTCCGTGATCGTCGCACCCTTCGCGCGCGCGTCCTCCACGTAGCCCTGCAGGCGCTCGTAGTGACGCTGATTGATGATCGAGGTGTAGTCGGGGTTGTCGAGCAACGTCGGGAACATCTTCGCCACCGACCGGCGCGACGATTCCACGAATGCCTCGACCCGATCCTCAGGCACCAGCACGTAATCCGGCGCGAGACAGATCTGCCCCGCATTGAGCATCTTGCCCATCATGATGCGGTCGGTGGCCTGCTCGAGATTCGCGCTGCGACCGAGAATCACCGGTGATTTGCCACCAAGCTCCAGCGTCACCGGCACCAGGTTATCGGCTGCCGCCCGCATTACGTGCCGCGCTACGCTGGTCGCGCCAGTGAACAGGAGATGATCGAACGGCAGCGAAGTAAAGGCCGCACCCGTCTCAGGGCCGCCGGTAATGACCGCGACCTCATCGTCGTCGAATGCGGCATGAAAGAGCTCCCGCATCAGCTCCGAAGTCTGTGGCGTGTACTCCGACGGCTTGATCATGCAGCGATTGCCAGCGGCGAATATGCCAGCCAGCGGCCCAAAGGTGAGCTGCACCGGAAAGTTCCAAGGGCTTATTACGCCGACCACACCGAGGGGCTGATGCTCGATCCAGGCGCGTGCTCCGAACAGCCCGAACGGCATCTCTGGGCGCCGCTTTTCCGGACGCATCCACCGATCGAGGTGCTTGCGCGCGTGTTTCAGCGGGCCGACGGAGCCGGCAATATCCGTGAGCAGGGACTGGTGCAGCGAACGGTGGCCGAAATCCTCGCGCATAGCCTCCGCGAGCGCCTCACCGTGGTCCACTAGAATGCCGATCGCACGATCGATGCGGTCACGACGCACAGCGGCACTCACTTCGCCCTCGGCCAGATAAGCCTGCCGCTGCCGGTCGAGCAGGGTCAGCATGGCGTCGCGGGACATTTCGTTGTGCGTCTCTATAGTCATGTCACTTACCTCCGGAAAGCTTCCGCGCAAGTCTACCCCGCTGGAGCCGCTTTCTGCATGATGACGCGGGTAACCAACCCGAGGGAGAACGGAACATGCTCGTCATCGCCGCAAGCTTGCCCATCAAGGCCGAACGGCTGCAGCAGGTCATCGACGCCGCCATCACTATGTCGCGTGCGACCCGCGAGGAGGCCGGTTGCATCGAGTACGGCTTCTATCAGGACCTGGAAGATCCGAACCGTCTCCACGTCTTCGAGAAGTGGGAAAGCGGCGAAGCGCTCTCGGCGCATTTCGCGATGCCACACATGGCAACCTTTCAGGCCGTCATAGGTGACGCCATCGACGGACCCGTGGCGGCACGACGCTACGAGGTGGCGAGCGAGGGACCAGTGATGCCCGAGTAGCAGGGTCAGAGCACAGGCGGCTCCGACACCGGCAGATCATCGAGCACACCCGCCTGAAAATCCTCGAGCCCTCTGGCCACTTTGCCGAGAGCATCGAAGCGCGCGATGTGAAACAGCGCCTCGCCCTCGTTCACCAGGGGAATGTTGTTGCGACCGACGAGTACGCCGGCTGCCGGTGCGAGAATGTCGATCTGGTCTTCACCCTCGGGTGAACCGATCACGCCCAGAAGATCTCCCTTCCGGACGTGGGCGCCAAGCGCCACGTGGGGACGAAAGACGCCATCCTGTTCGGCCCGGACCCACTGTGACGAGCGTGCTACGAACGGTTCCCAGCGCGGCGGTTGCTCGCGACGGGATTTGGGCAGCATGCCCAGGTGCCGCAGCACGCGCAGACAGCCGCGGACGCCGGCGCGAATGGACCGTTCCTCGAAGCGCAACGCCTCGCCTGCCTCATACACGATCGCCGGTATGCCCCGAACGCCCGCCACATGTCGGAGTGATCCGTCGAGAGCGCCCGACCCGAGGATCACCGGCACCCCGAAAGCCCGTGCCATGTCCGCCACCGCCGCATCATCCACGTCGGCGCGGATCTGAGGCAGGTTGGAGCGGTGAATGGCTCCGGTGTGCAGGTCCACCAGATGGGTGCAGTGGGCCAGCACCTCGCGGCTGAAGAGATCGGCTATGCGCGCACCCAGGGATCCCTTCTGACTGCCTGGGAAACAGCGGTTGAGGTCACGCCGATCCGGCAGATAGCGGGAGCGATGAATGAAGCCGAAGACATTGACGACCGGTGCAGCCAGGAGCGTACCGCGCAACCGCGAGAGCGCTCCGTGGCGGAGAACACGCCTGATGATCTCGACGCCGTTGAGTTCATCACCGTGAATCGCTGCTGTCAGCAGCAGGGTCGGGCCGTCGAGGCGACCATGCACGACCTGCAGCGGAATGTTGAGCTCGGTATGGGTGTAGAGCTGCGCCGCGGGCAGTTCCGTCGCGCCGCGGGACCCGGCGGGTACGACGAGGTCACGGATGCGGAAGGGTTCGCGAGCGGACGCGGCAGCTTCAGCCCTGGCCACGGGTCTTGGTCCGATGCGGCTTCGCTTCGCGTTCGATGAATTCGATGATCATGCCTGCGACGTCCTTGCCGGTCGCCTCCTCGATGCCGCGTAGTCCCGGCGAGGAATTGACTTCCAGAACCAGCGGTCCGTGGTTGGACCGCAGCATATCGACACCCGCCACATTCAGCCCCATAGCTCGCGCGGCACCTACCGCGGTGCGCCGCTCGGCCGAGGTGATCTTCACTACTTCAGCGCTGCCGCCGCGGTGCAGGTTGGATCGAAACTCTCCTGCCGCGCCCTGCCGCTTCATGGCGGCGACCACCTTCTCACCGACGACCAGACAGCGGATGTCCGCACCACCGGCCTCACCAATGAATTCCTGCACCATGATGTTGACGTTGAGGCCCATGAACGCCTCGATCACGCTCTTGGCCGCCTGCTTCGTTTCGGCGAGCACCACGCCGATACCCTGGGTCCCTTCGAGCAGCTTGATCACCAAAGGTGCTCCCCCGACCATGTCGATCAGGTCCGGAATGTCGTCGGGAGAGTGAGCAAATCCGGTGACGGGCAGCCCCATGCCCTTGCGCGCAAGGAGCTGGAGCGACCGCAGCTTGTCGCGCGCCCGGGTGATTGCGACCGACTCGTTGACGCTGAATACCCCCATCATCTCGAACTGACGCACGACCGCGGCGCCATAAAACGTGATGGAAGCGCCGATCCGTGGAATGACCGCTTCGAAGCCGCTGAGTTCTGCGCCGCGGAAGTGAATGGAAGGCCGGGCGGTGGCCATGTTCATGTAACAGCGCAGGGTGTCGATGACCTGCACTTCGTGACCGCGATCTTTTGCCGCCTCCACCAGCCGGCGCGTGGAGTACAGGCGCGAGTTGCGCGAAAGAATGCCGATCTTCATCTGCGTTTCCGGGTCAGGTAGGAACGTGACGGGTCGACGACAAAGCGGCCGCGGATCGCCGTGCGGCCGAGCAGCATGCGAAACAGCATGTCGTCGCGGCTGGTCAGGGTCACCTCAGCACGCCATGCCTCATCGCCAAGCGCCAGCAGCGTCTCGATCACGTACCGGCGCTCGCTGTGACCACCAGAATCACGGACGTCGCGCTCGTCCACGATTGCAGCTTCGCACATCACTTCGCGCGCCGCATCGCGCTGCCTCGGGTGCAGGCGAAACCGGACCCATGGGACGTGGTCACGCTCGAAAGGAGTGACCTCGAAAGCGTGCAGGGCCGAAGTGCGTGCTCCCGTGTCGACCTTGGCCTTGATTCGGGGAATACCGAGTTCGGGCAGGGCCACCCATTCACGCCAGCCGAGCAAGCGCAGCTCGCGCTCACTCATGCGGCTTGGGCCGCTCGTCCGGCGCCGCTACCGGCTCTGGTTCCGGCAGGCTTGAGATTGCCAAACGCCGATAAGGGATCTCGATTCCTGCGCCGGCGAGCGCCTGCTGCACTTCCCGGGTGAGAGAGGTGCGCAGGACGAAGAAGTTCTCGCGCGCTGCCCACACCGAATACTGGACCCCGATGCCCCACTCCTCGTAGCCGAGCAGCAGAAACAGAGGCTTGGGCTCCTGCAGCGCCACCTGATTCAGGTCGGAAGTTTCCCGAAGCACCTGCTCGAGTGCTGCCAGATCTTCCTGGAAGTCCACGGTGAGCTTGAGATCGAAGCGCCGGATGGGGAAACGCGAGAGCGTACGCACACGGTCCTTGAGAATCGATTCGTTGGGAACGCGCACGAAGATGTTGTCGAAGGTTCTCAGCTTCACCGAAAGCGCATCGATGGACAGGACCTCGCCGGTGATGTCGCCGATCATGACGGTGTCGCCTACGGCGAATGGTTTCTCGCCGAGCAGGAACAGGCCGCTGATCAGATTCGACGCGGACGTCTGCGAAGCGAAACCGACGGCCACCGTCAGGATGCCCGCAGCACCGAGCAGCACACCCAGATTGAATCCGAGCTGATGCAGCGCAGTGACCAGCACGAGGCCGGTGACCGGCCAGAAGACACCCTTGCGGGCCAGCATGGCGAGCTGGCGATCGTTGCGGGTGAGCACCACCTTTTCCACGGCGCGCGCCGCGAAACGCGCGAGAGTGATGCCGACGACCAGCACCAGCAGGGCACGACTGATGTCGAGGAAATGATCGAGGCCCATCGCCTGAGTCGAGGCGTCCATCAGAAAAGATTTCCGTAGAAGCGTCCCAGCATGCTGGTTTCGCCGCTGCGGCGCGGCTTGCCCTGCTGCTCCCAGGGACCCGGTTCGCTGGGCGCTTTGTCACCAATCCGGATTTCTCCAACCTTGCCTTCCGAGTCGCGAACAGTGGACAGCCCCGAAGTCCAGAGCCGACCATCGGGCGAGGCAAAGAGCGGCAGCTGCGGCACGGGCAGCACGACGCGGTCGAGCAGCCAGCCGTCTTTGCCCCGATTCTCCATGCGCAGGGGAGAAATGGCACGCCACGGTCGCAGCGGTACCTCCTCGGCACGGGTCCGGCACTGCGTACGGCCCGCATAGCAGATTTCACC
>SLQW01000150.1 GCA_007131295.1 Pseudomonadales bacterium
GACATGATCCTGCGCGGCGGTGCCAACATCTATCCCGCCGAGGTGGAAGCCGCGATCGATGCCTTCCCGGGTGTCCGCTCCTCCGCCGTCATCGGCATGCCGGACCCGGAGCTCGGCAACAAGCTGCACGCCATCGTCGATGCGCCTGCCGGCGATGTGGACGAGGCCGCGCTGCGGGCACACATGGAGCAACAGCTCGTCAGCTACAAACGTCCGGCCAGCTACGAATTCACCACCGAGCCTGTCCGCGACGACGCCGGCAAGGTGCGGCGCAAGGCATTGCGGGAAACCCGCATTGCGGCTGCACGCGAGGCCCCCTGAGCCGGCCCTGATATCCTCACGCGCACTAAGGAAACAAGAGGGAGCCAGAGCAGCATGAGCGCAACCGACAACACACCCGTCCTGGTGGGCGTCCACCAGGTCCTGCAACGCGAGCCCGACTACGAGCGCGCCGCCGAACCGCTCGAACTCATGCGCCAGGCACTCGCAGGCGCCATCGAAGACTCCGGCAGCCGCGCCCTGGCCAAGGCAGCGGGCAGCGTGCGCGTCGTTCGCGGTATCTGGCGTTACGCCGACCCTGCCCGCGTACTCGCCGAAGATCTCGGCCTGCCGGCGAGCACCGAAACCGGCATCACGCCCTACGGCGGCAACATGGTGCAGACCCTGGTGAATCTCTCCGCACTGGACATCCAGGCGGGCAAACACGACGTGATCCTGATCGCAGGAGCGGAATGCGGCTACAGTCGCGCCAAAGCCCGCAAGGCCGGCACCAGGGTCCAGTGGCGCGACGCACCGGGCGACCCGGTGGAGTTCGGCGAGGACGTTCCCATGGTCAACGACCATGAGATGGCGCGCGGCCTGAAAATGCCGATCCAGTTCTACCCCATGTTCGAGAACGCTCTGCGCCATCACCTCGGGCTCGGGATCGACGCGCACCTCGATCGCATCTCGGAACTCTGGGCCCGCTTCAGCCAGGTAGCTGCGGACAATCCCCACGCCTGGATGCGGGAGCAGGTTTCGGCGCAGGACATCCGCACGCCGTCCGCCTCGAACCGACCGGTGTCGTTCCCGTACCCGAAGCTGATGAACTCCAACAACGCCGTCGACATGGGTGCAGCGCTCGTCCTCTGTTCCCTTGCGGCCGCGCGCCGCTTCGGCGTACCGGAAGACCGGATCGTCTATCTCCATGCCGGCACGGACGCACACGACACCTACTACGTGTCGAACCGGGACAATCTCTACTCCTCGCCGGCAATCCGCTTCGGCTGCAGCCGGGTCCTCGAACTTGCAGACCTCACGCCCACCGACGTGGACCTCTGCGATTTCTACAGCTGCTTCCCGGTCGCGGTACAGGTTGGCGCTGCCGAGGCGGGCTTCGATCTCGAGCGGCAGCTCACCGTTACCGGCGGTCTGACCTTCGGCGGCGGCCCAATGAACAACTACGTCATGCACTCGATCGCGCGCATGGCGGAACTGCTACGAGCGCAGCCTGGCAGCCGCGGTCTCATCACCGCCAATGGCGGCTTCCTGACCAAACACGCGTTCGGGGTGTACTCGACGGCACCACCGGATACCCCCTTCCGCCACGAAGACGTCCAGCAGCAAGTGGACGCCTGTCCGACGCGGGAAGTCGACGAGCAGTTTGCTGGCACCGCTCCTGTCGAGGCCTACACGGTGATGTATGGCGCCGAGGGCCCGGCTGAGGCGTTTCTATCCGTGCTCACCCCGGACGGTCGGCGCGCATGGGGGCGCAGCCGGGACGCTGCGATCATGGACGCCATGACGCGTGAGGAATTCTGCGGCCGCAGTGTGCGACTCGATGGCGAGGGCAACGCGACGTTCTGACGCCCGGCGCCCCGGGGTCCCGCAGCCACATTCGGTTTCAGGCCGAGGCACGCTTTGTTGCGAAGACCTCATGGACCCTGCGCCCGAGCACGGCACGGGTGAACGGCTTGGTGAGGATCGGCCCCACCGCACCGGGCAGGTCCCCATCGTCGGCCTCGGTCGCGGGAAAGCCCGACATGTAAAGCACCGGCAGGTCCGGGTGCGTCTGTCGCAGCACCCTCGCCACATCCGGTCCGCGACGCGCTCCGGTAAGCACGATGTCCGAGACCATGAGCTCAACGGGCCCATCATTCTCGGCAAGGCTCAATGCCTGTTCGGCATCGGCCGCGGCCAGAACCCGGTAACCGAGATCGCCGAGCATCATGCTCACCACGTTCAGGAGCTCCACTTCGTCGTCGAGGACCAGAATGGTCTCGCCCGATCGCGCCAGAATCCCGGTCGTTTTCCGCAGGTTCGCATCCTGTTGCCGCGCATCTGAACGCGGCAACCAGAGCGTCACCGTAGTCCCGACGCCTGGCTTGCTGTCGATGACGACCTGCCCGTCGGACTGGCGCACGAAACCGAACACCATACTCAGCCCAAGACCGGTGCCGCGTCCTGGCGGCTTGGTGGTGAAGAACGGCTCGAATACGCGGTCGATGGTCGCCTGATCCATCCCGGGACCGTCGTCGCTGACGGCAATGGTCACATAGTCGCCGCTGCGCAGGTCGGGCACGACCGACGCTGTGGCGTCACCGAGGCTGCGATTCGCAAGACGGATGCTTATGCTGCCATCGCCGTCGACGGCATCACGGGCGTTGAGGATGAGATTGAGCAGCGCGTTCTCGAGCTGACCAGGATCGACATGACAGCTCCAGAGATACTGCTGCGCCTCCACCGTCAACTGGATTGCCGGCGTCAGGGTGCTCTGCAACAGCGGCCGCATACGCGTCACGACGGCCTCCAGATCCACCGATCGCGGTGCGAGCAGCTGGCGGCGCGAGAACGCGAGCAGCTGCTGTGTCAGCGTCGCCCCACGATCCGCCGCCTGCAGGATCGGCTCGATCAACGGAGCCAGTTCAGCACCGCTCTCCGCAGCTTCCCGCAGCAATTCGGCGTGCCCGAGAATGATGCCAAGCAGATTGTTGAAGTCGTGTGCAACGCCCCCTGTGAGCTGGCCGACCGCTTCCATTTTCTGCGCCTGCCGGAGCTGCTCCTCGACGGCGCGGCGATCGGTTTCGTCACTGCCCGTTATGAGGACCAGGCGCTCGCCGTCGAGTTCGAAGGTCTCGACGTTGATGACGAGCTGACGCCGGCCGCGCCGCGTGTAGGTCTCCACCTCGAAATCGCGCAGGCTGCCACCCGCGGCTGTCACCGCTTGCATGACCCGGTCGCGGTTCTCGGCCGATCCCCAGATACCGAGATCGTTCGCGGTCTTGCCGATGACCTCTTCGCGCGTATAGCCCGAGGCATGCAGCCATTGCTGATTGACTTCGATGAACTCGCCGGTCTCAGCGCGCGAAATCGACACCACATTGCGGCTCGAGTCGATGATCTTGCTGAGCAGTTCGTTCGTCGCGCTCAGCTGATGCAGGATGCGCTGCTTGTCGGTGACGTCGCGGGAATTCACCAGCAGCAGCGTCTGGCCGTCGAGCTCCAGGACGCGCCCCGCCGCCTCGATCCAGCGCCAGAAGCCGTCGCGGTGTCGAAAGCGCACCACCACCGAATCGGATTCTTTCCCGGAGTACA
>SLQW01000131.1 GCA_007131295.1 Pseudomonadales bacterium
GCATCCCGACGCGCCGGCCTTTCCGCTGGCGGCGGCAGCCGTCGCGCCCCTGCGTGCGCAGGCCGAGCGCCTGGGCAGCGGTGACTTCTCGCCCCTGTGGGCCGGGCAGAACGTGAGCGGATGCAGGGAGGTTTCGGCGGCGGTGCTCACGCGGGAGTTGGCGGGAGCCATAGAACTGTCGACGTCATCTGATTACATCGACACGTCCGCCTGACCCTGTCGACGCCACGGAGCAGGCAAGCAACGTCTCCCAGGCCGCAGAGGCGGCAAGTCAGGGCGTGTCTTTGCCCGGCACGTCGTCGAGCAAGCGCTCGCTGCGCCAGACCCGAACGACACGCACGCGCTTCGGATCGCGCCTATAGACGATCCGAAACGGCGGACGAATCAGCTCGCGTAGAAACGGCTGGTCGAACTCGGGGACGATGCGCCCCATGTCCGGATGATCGGCGAGCGCCTCGATGCTCGCGACCAGTTCGCCGAGCAGGCGGTTGCCGGCCTCGGGCGCACCCTGTTCGGCGTACCAGGCGCGTATCGCCTCGAGATCGGCAAGTGCAGACTCGGCAAACCGGATGGCGACCTTGGCCATGCGGCTACTTCAGACCGAGCCGAGCCTTGGCCTCTGCGAGCGACAGATCTCGGCCCACCTCGAGGTCGGCAAGCCCAGTAATGACCGCCCGCATGAATGCGCGTTCCTCCTCGGCCGCCTCGTAGTCCTTCACCGACTGCACCACCGCCACGCCGCGCCCGCGGCTGGTGAGCAGCACAGGCCGGTGCGCATCTGTTGCGTGCTTGACGACACGACCGGGGTTGACCTTCAGGTCGGTCAGCGGAATCACGTCCTCCGAGAATCTAGTGGTCATGGTGGCGTTCTCAGGTGCTGTAAACGGGGCTGAAGATAGCACCTGTTAACAGAGCCTTCCAGCCCGACTCCACGGCAGGGCAACACCACCCGATAGTGCATCGTCCGCGGGAGTTGGCGGGCGGCATCCACGTGTCGAAATAATCCGGATTTATCGACATATCGCCTTGATGTGTCGATACCATCGACATAGACTCGCCAGATCGCGCTTTTATGTCGATAAAAACCGGAAACATAAACATGACATGGCGAGCCGATCAGCCCTACAACCTGCTTCCACCTTTGCCCCCGGCCATCGAGCGGGTGGAGACCCGAACCGTGCTCAAGGCCTGTATCCCGGCACGGGCGGCGCTGGCGGAGCTCAGGCAAGCGGGAGAACTGCTGCCGGATCAGCGCATGCTGGTCAACCTGCTGCCGACCCTGGAAGCCCGCGACAGCTCCGAGATCGAGAACGTCCTCACCACCACCGACAGGCTGTTCAGACATGCCGGCCAGGACAGCGGCGCGGATCCCGCCACGCGCGAGGCGCTGCGTTATCGTACGGCCTTGCAGCGTGGATTCCGGCAGATCGAGTCGCGGCCGCTGTGCACCGCGACGGCCGTCGAGTTGTGCAGCACGCTGATGGATCGACCCATGGATGTCCGCCGTGTGCCAGGCACGGTGATCGGCAACCCGCGCAGCGGCGAGGTCGTCTATACCCCGCCGGTCGGTGAGTCCGTCATTCGCGATCTGCTCGGCAACTGGGAGCACTTCATCCACGCCGATGACGATCTCGATCCGCTGATCCGGATGGCCATCAGCCATTACCAGTTCGAGGCCATCCACCCCTTCACGGATGGCAACGGCCGCACTGGGCGCATCCTCAACGTGCTGTACCTGATCGAGAAGGATCTGTTGACCCTGCCCATTCTCTATCTGAGCCGCTACATCGTGCAGACCAAGGCGGACTACTACCGACTGCTGCTGGCGGTGACGCGCGAAGAGGCCTGGGAGGCGTGGCTGATATACATGCTGACGGGGGTCGAGCAGGTCTCCCGGTGGACCTGCGAGAAGATCGCGGCGATTCGGGCACTGATGGCGCAGACCTCCGATCGGGTTCGCGAGCGGCTACCCCGAATCCACAGCCATGAACTGATACAAGCGCTCTTCGAGCAGCCCTACTGCCGCATCGGCACGCTGGTGGAGCGGGACATTGCCAAGCGGCAAACCGCTTCGGCGTACCTCAAACAACTGGTAGAGATCGGTGTGCTGCGCGAGGAGCGCGTCGGCCGTGAGAAGCTGTTCGTGCAGCCGAGGCTGATGGAGCTGATGTCTCAGGACAGCAACGTCCTGCCGCCGTGATCGGCCTCGTGAGCCGCTTCGCGTTCCTGTCCGGCGCGATCCGTACCGTCACCCGGGTGCTCACCCCTTGAACCTGCAGACACTTCTCGGCATCGACCTCCCCATCATCCAGGCCCCTGTGGGCCGGGCAGAACGTGAGCGGGTGCAGGGAAGTTTCGGCTGCGGAGCTCACGCGGGAGTTGGCGGGCGGCATCGACGAATCGAGGTAGCATGGCTGCCCTGCGACCGCGATAGCATGGTCATCTGCTTCAAATGGACTGATGCTGGGCCCGACGAGGTTGAGCTGACTGACTATCACTAGAGGTACTCCATGGTCCGTATTCCCACACATAGACAGCCAACTCATCCCGGCGAAATGCTGGTAGAGGAGTTTCTGCGTCCGATGGACATTACACAGCGTCAATTGGCGGATGCTATTCATGTCCCTTATCAGCGGGTCAATGAGCTGGTCAATCAGAAGCGTGGCATTACACCCAGCACGTCACTTCGTTTGGCTCGATTTTTCGGCGTCTCGCCCGACTTCTGGCTGAACCTGCAAATCAGGTGGGATCTCCATAAGGCTCAACAAGCCGAGCAGGATGACTTGGCTGAGATCAGGGATGTCACCCATTTGCAGAAGATGGCTTAACAACATGATGCGCCGAGAGGGGTGACGCGAACCCTCTGGTTCAGCGAGTACGCTGATCGAGTTGGCCTTCCGCCGGCACCCGGAGGTGATAGCTGAATCACTCGAGGAGGCTTCCGGATAGGCGTCCACGATCGCTTCACGATCGCTCACTCCAGGTGTCCTCCCCACGATGAGGAAAGAGCCAATGAAGACCACCGAACTCGGTGCTCTGTGGCCGGTCAGCCGATTGACGCTCGGCGGCGGCGGCCTCGGCCAGGTCTGGGGTGCCACGGATCGCGCAGAAGCTGTGGCGACGGTCCGCGAGGCCGTCGATGCGGGGATCACGCTGCTGGATCTGGCGCCCCTGTACGGACGTGGCGAGGCCGAACGCGTCGTGGGTGAGGCCTTTGCCGGGCGCTTGCCTGATGGCGTCCGCGTGACCACCAAGTGTCAGGTGGGGACGCCTTCGCCGGGCACCGCGGGGGCGCGCATCCGGGCGCACCTCGCGCGCAGCCTCGAGGCACTGCGCCTCGAACGCGTCGATGTGCTCCTGCTGCATTCGAACATCTGCCCGGACGGCTATGTCTTCGCCCGCTCGGCGGACGTCCAGCAGCACTTCGCTACGCCTTGGTCCGTCTATCGCGATGAGGTGGTGCCGACCTTCGAGGCCCTGCAGACCGAGGGCCTGATCGGC
>SLQW01000184.1 GCA_007131295.1 Pseudomonadales bacterium
CGCCCGGAGGCCGCCAGCAGCGTCGCCAGGGTGCCTCCGGTGGACGTCCCCACCAGGATCACCCGCTCGCCGATCCGACGACCTATGGTCGCCGCCTCGTGCGCGTCGTCGAGCCAGGCTTCGGCACTGCCTTCGTCCATGGCCTCGGCGCTGCGGCCGTGGCCGGTAAGGCGCGGGTAGTAGACGTTGGCGTAAAGCGGCCCGGCCAGCCGCTCGCAGAACGGTGCGACTTCCATCGGACTCGCGGAAAAACCGTGCAGATAAACGATGGAGAAGGTCCGTCGACGGCGCTCGCCGCCCTGCCAGACGATGCGGGCATGACTGTCGTCACGGAGGTCCTCGTAGCGCGTCTCCCGGGCTTCGAGCCAGGCATCGAGTTGCTCGAGCTGCAGCGGAGGCCGCTTCACGCGTCGACCACATCCCCGGACAGGACTTCCGCCACCTGGGTTCGCAGCGTCTCGCGTCGGAACGGTTTCTGCAGCAATCGAACCGGCTGACGCTGGCCGAAGTCGCTGAAGACGTCCACATCCGCATAGCCGGACATGAACATGACCCTGAGATCCGGCCGCGCCCGCACCACATCCGCCGCGATTTCGGGACCGCGCTCGCCCGGCAGCACCACGTCCGAAAGCAGCAGGTCCACCGGTTCACTCGCGAGCAGCTCCCGTGCAGCCGACCCATCTGCGGCGGCAAACACTTCGTAGCCGAAGCTGCGCAACATCGCCACGGTCACCTCGCGTACCGTCGTCTCGTCTTCCACGACGAGGATGCGCCCCCGCTCCGGTGCAGCTGGCCTCTCCGAGCTATCGCCCGCCGCCTGCTCCATCTCGGCGGCAGCGAGAGGCAGGAACATCCGGACCCGTGTTCCCACACCCTCGTCACTGAGGATCTCGATCTGACCACGGGACTGACGGACGAATCCATGCACCATGGACAAGCCGAGCCCGGATCCGTGTGCAGCCTGCTTGGTGCTGAAAAACGGTTCGAAGGCGCGATCGAGCACTTCTTCGGACATGCCAGAGCCTTCGTCGGCGACCTCGATGCAGGCATGATCACCCGCCGGCAGCTCGGGAAAGCGCCGCACCATTTCCTCGGCGGTAGCCCTGCGACTGCTGATGGTTATCCGACCCGGCCCCGACATCGCATCCTGGGCGTTACGGGCCAGATTCAACAGCGCCGACTGCAGCTGCGCAGGGTCGGCAAGCACCGCTTCGCGATTGCGCTGTTCGAACACCACCGTGACCTCGGGCCGCAGGATCCGCTCGAGCATGGTGCGCGTCTCTGCGAACAGCTCATCGAGGGAGACAGGTCGGGGCTCGAGCGGTTGCCGACGCGCGAAGGAAAGAAGGCGGCGACTGAGCTCTGCGCCCCGGCCCGCGGCCTGCACGGCCTGTTGCAGCAACGCCCGCGGCTGCGGATCGCGTATGTGGTCGTCGATCAGTTCGAGATTGCCCAGCACCACTGCCAGCAGGTTATTGAAGTCGTGAGCGATGCCGCCGGTAAGCTTGCCAATGGACTCCAGACGCCGGGCCTGCTGGGCGCGCTCTTCCACTTCCAGGCGCGCGCTGACATCGGTGACTGCTAATTGGTACGCGGGCACGCCGTCCCAATCCACATGAGAGACGAGCACGCGCAGCTTGAGCCTCGAACCGTCCTTGCGCAGAACCTCCGCGTCGTAGTCGCGTTCCACCTGTTCCGCGCGGCGGCGGGCGGCCTGGCGCTGACGGGCCCGCTCCTGTTCTTCCGTCGGCAGCAATTTGAGTAGCGAGCCCAGCGCGAGCAGTTCCTCCGGCGACTCGTAGCCGACGAGTCGCGCCGCCGCCGGATTCACGTAGATCATATTGAAACCGCGATGAACGATGATGCCGTCCTGCGACGTTTCGACCAGCGCGCGATAACGCTGCTCGCTGCGGGCGAGGCGCTGCTCGAAGCGAATGCGCTCCAGCTCCATGGCGACCCGGACCGCTTCCCGCTCCAGCACTTCACGGACTCGGTCGGGCTCGGCGATCGGCCGACGGAACAGCAACACCATGACGCCGGTCGCTGCATCACCCTCACCGACAAGGGGTATTCCGGCGTAGCCTTCGACGCCGAGGGTCGCCAGCATCTCGTCACCGGGGTAGTGATACAGGACACGTTCTGGCACGACGCATGGGCTTCCGTCCGCCACCTTCTCGCAGGGCGTGCCGGCGAGCGGATACGGATCGCACGGCCGTGGCCGACCGTCCACAAGCATGCGCTCCACGACGACCTCGGAAGCATCCGCGGTCAGCGTACCGACGATGACGTAGTCGGCAGCACTGTGGGCCCCGACGCGCAGAAGCAGATCGTCGAGGAAACGCAGAGACTCTACTGACGCCGCGCGGACCAGGCCACCCACGGCGGAACTGTCGTCGACCATCGCACGCATCTATCTCGATTCGACCTCGAAAAGTCTAGCTCAGGCTGTCGGGTGACGCTCCCTGTCCGCAGGTCGCGAGGATGAAGACGTATTCCTCGGCCAGTTCCCTGAGCGCGTCCCAACGGCCGGATACGCCGCCATGGCCGGCACTCATATTGGTCTTGAGCAGCATGACCCCGTCGTCGGTTCGCAGCGACCGCAGTTTCGCCACCCACTTCGCCGGCTCCCAGTAGGTCACCCGCGGGTCGTTGACGCCTGCCGTCACCAGCAGCGGTGGATAAGGCCCCGCATGGACGTTGTCATAGGGCGAATAGCTCCTGATGAGGTCGAAGTGGGCGGCGCTCTCGATCGGGTTACCCCACTCCGGCCACTCGATCGGGGTCAGCGGCAGACTCGCATCGAGCATGGTCTGGAGCACGTCGACGAAGGGTACGTGGGCAACGACAGCACCCCATAGCTCCGGGGCCTGATTCATGACCACGCCCATCAGTTCGCCGCCGGCGCTGCCGCCGGAGATGGCGATGCGTCCCGCAGCCGTATACCCACGGTGGATCAGGCCCCGCGCGACGTCCTCGAAGTCGTTGAACGTATTCCACCGCCGTTCGAGCTTGCCCGCCTCGTACCAGGCGTAACCCAGGTCGTCACCGCCACGAATGTGCGCGATCGCGCAGGTGTAACCCCGCTCCAACAGGCTCAAGCGCGCTGCGGAAAAGGACGGCGCGAAGGCGTTGCCGTAGGCGCCATAGCCGGTGAGATAGAGCCGAGGCGACCCATCGAGCTGCGCATCCCGACGCCGAACGAGGGAGACCGGGATGTCGGTTCCATCGCGTGCGGTGATCCAGAGCCGCTCGGTGACGTACCGGCCCGGGTCGTAGCCGGTGGGAATCTGCCGCACCTTGCGCGTGATCAGCCGGCGCGCCGCCACGTCGTAGTCGAACACCGTATCCGGCGTGACCATGGACGCATAACCCAGCCGCAGGCGTGGCGCGTCGAACTCGGCGTTGCTGCCGAGCCCGACGGCATAGGCTGGTTCCGGAAAAGTCACGAAGTGTTCGTCGCCCTGCCAATGCCGGATGCGGATGGCGTCCAGGCCATCACGCCGCTCCTGGACGGCCAGATAGTCGCGAAAGCAGGTGTGGTCGATGAGGTAGTCGTGTTCGTTCGGTGCAATTTCTTCACGCCAGTTGGCCTCGGCAGGATCCTCGGCCGGCGCGCTGACGATGCGGAAGTTGGCGTGGCGGTCGTTGGTGCGAATCCAGAAACGACCGTGCGTGTGATCGATGTCGTACTCGTGTCCGGTCCGCCGCGGACTGACCAGCCGCGGTGGCGCCAGTGGATCGTCTGCCGGCAGGACGCGACATTCGCTGGTGACGTGATCACCGCTCGTGATCACGAGCCAGGCCCGGTCCTGGGTCTCGCCGACGCCGACGAAGAAGCTCTCGTCCGCTTCCGTATAAAGCACCTGGTCGCCGGCCGGATCGGTACCGAGCCGGTGCAGGCGGACCTCATAGGGCCGCCAGTTTTCGTTCAGCACAAGGTACAGAAACGCGCCGCTGTCCGCCGTCCACACCGGCGCACCCATGGTGTTGTCGATGACATCCGGCAGATCCTCACCGGTTGCGAGATCGCGAATCGCGATGCGATAGCGTTCCGAGCCGTCGCCGTCGCTGGCATAAGCGAGCAGGCGACCAGAACGATCCACCTCGAACCCGCCGAGCTGAAAGTAGTCGCGCCCCGCAGCCAGGGCGTTCTCGTCGAGGATCACCTGTTCGGCACCGCCGTTCAGAGGTGTGCGCGACCAGATCCGGTACTGGGATTCGGCTTCGAAGCGCCAGCGGTAGTACCACTGCCCCTCGCGCCAGGGTACCGCCGCATCCTCTTCCTGCTGGCGTCCGCGAATCTCCGTGAACAGTGCGTCCACCTCCGAGGTGAGCGGACCCATGACGGCCTCGAAGTAGCGGTTCTCCGCTTCCAGGTAGGCGATGACGTCGGGGTCACGCAGTTCCGGATACGCCGGGTCCCGCAACCAGTGCCAGGGGTCCTCCAGCTTCTGGCCGTGCCAGCTGCGCGACCACGATCGGGGCTCGGCTCGAGGCGGCTCGACGGCGGTGTGTAATCGTCCACTACGACTCATGGGCACTCCGTAGGCTGCAGGGCGCGCATCATAGTCGCCCCCCGCCTTCTCGGTACAACGGCCACCCTGTATCCTGCGCCATCATTCACACCGTCAGGAAAGGGCATGAGCGAGCACGCGCACACGCGGAGCATGGCGGTGTTCTGCGATTTCGAGAACATCGCGATCGGCTCCCGCGATGCAAAATACGATCGCTTCGAGATCGCTCCGATCCTGGAGCGCCTGCTCCTGCGCGGCAACATCGTCGTGCGCAAGGCCTACTGCGACTGGGAGCGCTACAAGGACTACAAAAAGGCGCTGCACGAGGCTTCGTTCGAACTCATCGAGATCCCTCACGTGCGCGTCTCCGGCAAGAACTCGGCCGACATCCGCATGGTCGTCGATGCGCTCGACCTCTGCTACACGAAGCCGCACGTGGACACCTTCGTCATCATCAGCGGCGACTCGGATTTCTCGCCACTGGTGAGCAAGCTGCGGGAGAACGATCGCGTGGTCGTAGGCGTCGGGGTACGGCAGTCCACCTCCGATCTGCTCACCGCCATCTGTGACGAGTTCATCTTCTACGACGACCTCGTGGAGAACCGGAAGGCGAGCCGGTCGCGCAAGCGCCGCAGCAGTCAGGGGAAGAGCGCGCAGGCGAAAGGCCGTACCAACGAGGAAGAGGATCGCGCCAACGAGGCCATCGACCTCGTCATGGAGATCGTCGAGGCGCTGTTCGAAGAGCGCGGCGAGGAAGACAAGGTCTGGGGCTCGATGGTCAAGCAGTCCCTGAAGCGTCGCCGACCGGGCTTCAACGAACGCGCCTACGGTTTTCGCAGCTTCGGCGCCCTGCTCGAGGAAGCCGCCAAGCGCGGCCGTCTGACCCTCGTCTCCGACGACAAGTCGGGCGGTTACATCATCGAGGACTACGCGGACGCCTGAGCAGCCCACCTTGGGCGAGCATTTACGCGGCCCACCCCTAGGGGGGCCCCTCTACTCAGCGATTCAGGACCCGATAGCCGCGACCGGCAAGGCAGTTCTTCACCACACGCTGCTGTTCGTACCAGGCGGCTCGGCCGCCGCGAGCACCGCCGACAATGCCTCCGACCCCGGCTCCGCGCCTGGCACGCTCCGAACCTCCGGTGACCGCACCGACCGCCGCGCCCACTGCGGCAGTCCCGGCGGCATTTGCGGCAACTTTCTCACCGGCGCGGACTTCCTCTGCGTAGCTGGTGCATTCGGCGAGGTCCCGCTCATACTGGGCCATGTCCACACCCTGCCGGTCGATGATCACACTCCGACCTGCCTGGCTTGCACAGCCCGCGAGGCCGAGCAGAAGCCCAGCCATCACTGTCACACCCAGCACGCGCATGGCAGCACCTCATTTCCAAGTTCGTTCTCAGGCTAGCAGCACTTCCTGAAGCTGCGCTGAAGCGAGCCCGCCCTGCCGAGGTTACGCAATCGAGGAAGAATGCAGGTATCGTCCACACAGGAGGCGCCCAACATGGACGACGCATTGCCGGCACCACTCGAGTGCCCCGAGGCCCGGGTCCTCGATGCCTGGGTGGACTACAACGGCCACATGAACATGGCCTATTACAACGTGATCTTCGATCAGGCCCTGGATCACGCCTACGACCGGCTGGGCATCGGCGAGGCCTACGTCGCGGCAACCGGCTGTTCACATTTTACGCTCGAGGCCCACGTCACCTACCTGCGCGAAGTCGTTCTCGGCGATCCGCTACGGGTGACCTGGCAGCTACTCGACGTCGACAGCAAGCGCCTGCACTTCTTCGAGCACATGTACCACGCCAGCGAGGGCTACCTCGCCGCCACGTCGGAGCAGATCAGCATGCACGTCGATCTCTCCGCACGGCGCTCTGCCCCGTTTCCGGAGGAGCTGCAGGCGCGTTTCGCGCGTGTACTCGCAGCCCACGCGACTTTGCCGCGGCCCGCCCAGGCCGGCCATGTGATCGGCATTCCCAGGAAAGTCTAATGGCTGCGCCGAACCCGGTCTCGCCCGCCCTGCGCGTTTTCCTGGCGCTGCTAGCGCTATGGGCACTCCTCGGCTATCTCGCTGTGCCCTGGATTCTGCAGCGGCTCGCGCCGGGCATCGTAGCCGCGAACACCGCGGCTGATCTGACCCTCAGGGACGTGCATTTCGATCCCTTCCGGCTGCGGCTGGTCCTGCATGAACCGACTCTCGTCGGTCCGCGCGATGATCCAGACTTCCCGGCCGCGGAGGTCTTCGCCGCCGAGCGGGTGGAACTGCGCCTGCTGGTCCGCAGCCTGCGCAGCTTCACGCCGGTCGTTGCGCTCGAAGTCGATGCGCCCCGGCTCAATCTCGACGTCAGTCCGAACGGCGCAGTCAACCTGACCCGGCTGACCAGCCCAGCGGAGCCGCCCGACCCGAGCTCTGAAGCCGGATTGCCGAGCTTGGGCCTGCAGCGTCTGCTGATGCGCGGCGGGAGCATCGAGGTCCTCGATCGCAGCAGGCCTGAGCCCTTCCGAGCCAGCGCCAGCGATTTCGCCCTTGATCTGCGCGAGCTCTGGCTTCCTGACGGCCCACCGGCGCCGCTCTGGCTCGCCGCCGACGTCGAGGGTGCGAGCCTCGACGTGCGCGGCAGCATCCGGGCAACTCCGGAAACGGATTTGAGCCTGACCCTGGTGGATGCACCCCTGGAGCTGGCAGAGCGCTGGCTCGCGGGCGAAGGCCCCCTCGCCAGGCTGTCGGGAATCGGCCATGCAAGTGCCCGCCTCACGCTCGGCGCCGACGCAGTACCGCGGATTCGCGACGGTCGCCTGCAAATCCATGACCTCGACGTGCGCACACCGGACATCTTCGGACTGATGGCAAGACTGCGGCTGCTGCGGATGACCGACGTCTCAGGCTCCCTGTGGCCGCTGAGCCTCGATCTCGGCGCGCTCGACCTGCAGCAGGGTTGGCTGGATATCACTCATGCCGACGCCAGTCCGGAGCCGGCTGCGGCGCCCGCCTCGACTGCCGATCCGTTGCCATTCGAACTGCGTCTCGCCCGCCTTGGGGTGCAGGCCATCGACGTAGCCGTCACCGATGCCACGCTGCCCGTGCCTGCGCGCCTGGCCGTCGGTCTGGAGCGCCTGGAAGCGGAGCGTCTTACCTGGCCTGCGGTCGACGCACCCGCGAGCCCGGTTCGCCTCGACGCCATGGTCGCACCCGATGGCCGCCTTGCGTTTCGAGGCAGCGCCGACCTCGCCCGCAACCGGGTCCACGGCGATCTCGAAATCGACCGATTGCCTTTGCCGGTTGCCGCGCCCTGGGTCCATGCCTACAGCCGTCTCGGTTTGCGCGGCGGGGCGCTGGAATCCCGAGCCCATGCGGAACTCGTATTCGGTGATGGCACCATCGGGTTGACGATGAAGCTGGATGGCGCCATCCACGAGTTCGCGCTCGACGACCCCGAAGGCGTCGACCTGCTGGGCTGGCAGCGGCTCGGCGTCGAGGGCCTCGCGTTCGACCTCGCTGAGCGCAACATAAGTCTCGACCGCGTGGACCTCTCGGCCCCGACGCTGCGCTTCGCGCGGCTGGCCGATGGTCGCACCAATCTGGCCGGGGTCGGGCCCGTCGCCACCACACCCGAAAACGCCGACGTAATGAAAGCTTCCGATCCGCTGCCTTGGCAGTGGCGGGTGGGACGCTTTGCTCTCGGCGACGGCGACCTCGACTTCATCGATGAGACCCTAGTGATCCCCTTTGCGACCCGGGTCGAGAATCTGGCAGGGAGCGTGGACGACCTGGCGTCGACCACCGACACGAAGGCCCGGATCGAACTCAACGGTCGCATTCCGCCCATGGGCAGCGCCCGCATCGAGGGCCGCGGCATTCCTCTGGCACCCATGGCGCAATCGGAGATCGCAATCGACTTCCGCGGTGTGCCCATGCCGCGCATGACACCATGGACCGGCACCTTCGCCGGCTACCGCGTGGCCGGTGGCCGCCTCAATCTGGATCTGCGCTACCGCCTGGACGAGGGAGCGCTGGAGGCCTCGAACCGCATGGAAGTGGAGGCCATGCGTCTGGGCGAGCGGGTGGACTCACCGCGGGCCCTGGACGTGCCCTTGCGCCTGGCGCTCGCATTGCTGCGGGACAGCAACGACGTGATCCTGCTCGAGGTGCCCGTCCGGGGCAACGTCGACGACCCGGAGTTCGATCTGCAGCCGGTCATTATGCGGGCCGTGCGCAATGTACTGACGAATATCGTCAGCGCTCCATTCCGGCTGCTGGCGGGGCTGGTCGGGGCCGGCAGCGGCGAGGACCTCGACCGGGTCGTCTACGCCCTCGGCAGCTCCGAGCTGACGGCAGATCAGGAGGCACAGCTCATGGCGCTGGAAACGGCCCTGGGCCAGCGCCCGTCTCTGCAGCTCGTACTGCCTGCGGTACATGCAGGCGATGCGGATCGGGTGATCCTGCGCGAGGCAGCGTTCGCGGCGCTCCTGGCGGAAACGTCAGACGAGCGCGGAACGGCGCTGCGGGAACTGTTCCGCGCGCGCTACGGCGAGGACGAACTGAAGGCGCTCATAGGGGTGCACCGGGAAGCGGCCGCAGACGCCGATGATCCCGACGAGGGCGCTGAAGGTCTGCTGCTCGCCGAGCTCGAAAGTCGACTGCGCGCTACGATCGAGGTTCCTGACGAACGCCTCGAGGCGCTGGCGCGCGCTCGAGCCGAGGCCGTCTATGTCTACCTTACCGAGGCAGGCATGGGCCCAGAGCGCATCCGCTTCGGAGCCGAAGTCGCCGAGGTGGAGAGCCAGAACGAACGCGTCCCGCTGCGCTTCGAGCTCGATGCCGCCGATCTGTAAACGGCTGTCTGGTTAGCGGTCAGTAGTCGATGGGTTCCCACTCCGGATGCAGCAGTGCGAATAGATTGCCGAGCATGCGGTAGGTAAGGCCCCAGACCACGCGGCCGTCCACGTCGTAACCCGGGAAACGGCGCTTTTCGCCGTCCAATTCGTACTCCATGAAGGTGTGGGCATCGCCAAGGAGCATCGGACGCAGCGGTGCCCACACCACTTCCGCGACCTCGTAATTGGGCGTGTAGCGCTCCGGCTCAGCCTGCAGTTCGAATACGTAGGGCGCAATGAGCAGGTCGAGGCGCCGCCCGCGGGCAACGGCATGCGCCTGATCGAGGCGGCCGATGAGGTCGCCGTAGCTGCCGAGATCAAGCCCGATCTCCTCCCGGGTTTCGCGCATGGCGGCTTCGAGCATGCGCTCACCTGGCTCCACGTGCCCTCCCGGAAACGCCATCTGCCCCGACCATGGGTCGTTCGGACGCTCGGCACGGCGGATCAGCAACACCTCCGCATCGTCACCCCTGCCGCGCAGAATGGTGGCCACGGCCGCTCGGCGCGACACCTTCTCGCGCTCCACGCGCTCGTGCTCGTAGCCGGCAAGAATGTCGCGAATGGTGGCTAGCCGCAGGTCCGCCATGCGTTCAGTGGCTCCGCTCCGTAAGCCCGGCAATCGCATCGCTGATCGGCACCCAGGTTCCTACCGGAAGGTCGTGTCCCATGCCCTCGATCTCGAGCCACTCCGACTCGGCAATGGCTGCGTGCGTATCGCGGCCACCATGGACAGGAACCAGCGGATCATCGCTACCATGGATGACGAGCGTCGGCAGCGTGAGCCGCTCGAGCAGCGGGCGACGATTACCGTGGGCGACGATGGCCGCCATCTGCCGCGCCGTACCTTGAGGGTAGACGCCGCGCTCGAACGTTCGTAGCGCGCGCTCGCGGGCTCGGGTTTCATCGAAGGGGAAACCCGGAGAACCGATCACCTTCGCCACCTCCACCGTGCGCGCGACATAACCCTCGAGATCCGTCGGCACCGGCGAGGTCAGCGCTGCCATGGCTTCCGGCGACGCCGGGGGGAGCTCCGGATTGCCCGTGGTGGACATGATCGAGGTCATGCTGCGCACGCGCTGCGGCTGCCGCAGCGCCATCGTCTGTACGATCATGCCGCCCATGGACGCACCCGCGATGTGGGCGCGCTCGATGCCGAGGGCATCGAGCAGCCCAAAGGCGTCGTGGGCCATGTCGTCGAGGGTATAGGGCACTTCCGGCTTCTGACCTGCCGTGAGCGCCGCGACGAGGGCGCCCATGTCAGGAACCGGCGCGTGGTCGAACTTCGTGGACAGACCAGCGTCCCGGTTGTCGAAGCGGATGACATGGTGACCGCGCTCCGCCAGCCCCTCGCAGAACGCCTCGTCCCAATGGATCATCTGGGCACCGAGCCCCATGACCAGGAGCAGCGGGCGTGCGCCAGGGTCGCCGAAGCTGTCGTACTCGAGGGTGATATCATCATGGGTGATGCGCGGCATAGTGTCCTCCGACTGATGCAAGATGGCCGATTGTCACCAGCCCGGCCGGGCAACACAACGCCGTCAGCGAGCGTTCAGCCTCGCCAGGGCACGCTGCGACACACCGGAGTCTGGAACCGATGAATATGAATGCAGCCGTTTGCCACCGTGTGCGAGAACTCGCCGTTTTGGCGCTCGCGGGTTTGTTGCTTCTGCTGGTCCAGACTGGCCAAGCAGACCAGGGCCTGGAGAAGCCAGCAGAAGAGCGCCGCATGCAGGTCCTCCTCGACGGCCGTGATGTCGGCCTGCACACGTTCCGCTTCGACGAGCAGGACGGGACCTTGCGGGTGCGCTCCGAGGCTGAATTCCGGGTCCGGCTCGCATTCGTCACCCTGTTCCGCTATGAGCATGAAGCAAACGAGCGCTGGCGCGGTGGCTGCCTGGTCGGATTGCAGTCAAGGACCGACGAGAACGGGACCAGATTCGAGGTTCAGGGTGAGCGCTCGGAGACCGGGCTCGCGGTGCAGACCCACGATGGCAAGCATGAAGTGGCTGCAGACTGCCCCTGGAGCTTCGCCTACTGGAGTCCCAGCCTGCGCGAGCGAAAGCTGCTCGTGAATCCGCAGGACGGCGCCATGCTGAATGTGGACTTCGAGCATCTCGGCAAGCAGCCCCTGCGCATTGGCGAACAGGAGATCGAAGTCGACGCCTGGAAACTGCGCGGCCGCAATGTGACGCCTGGCGGCAATGGTGAGACCGAGATCGGAATCACGATCTTCTACGACAGCGAGGATCGCTGGGTCGGCCTCGACTCCCCGGTAGACAACGGCCGCACCCTGCAGTACCGGCCGGCATCGGACGACGTCGCCTACCCGGGCCGCTGAGTCGGGTCACAGGCCCTTCGCAGCAGCGATTCCGAGACCATCGGCAACACTACCGAAGGGATCGTGGTCTACCACGCGGCCGGGAAAACGACGCTCGAGCAGGCGCTCCACTGCAGGGATCAGCGACGAGCCGCCCGTGCGCACCACGACATCCACCGCTTCCGGCCGACAGTCGGCCCGCGCGAGAGCCTGGTCTACCGTGTGTCCAACCCGCTCGAGCATCTCGTCGATGAGGTGCTCGAAGTGCTCGCGCGTAAGCTCCAGCGCGATGTCCAGTTCCGGAAGGTCGAGGGTCGTTGACTCCTGCGACGACAACCTGACCTTAGCGGCCGCCACCTCCTGAAACACCTGATAGCTGAGATTTCTCGTTATCAAGTCGAACAGGCGCCGGAACTTCGTCCCCGCGGGCGGTGGCTGGCGCATGCAGTCCATCACCGGAGCCCGGAAGCGGTTCTGATTCAGCGTGTACCCCACGGTCCAGTTCAGGAGCAGATCTTCATATTGCTCGAACGGGAATCGGGTCTCGATCAGCCGTTCGTCTCCCCAGCGCCGCCACAGCTCGCCTTTACCCAGGAGCGGAAACAGCAGTTCCCGAAACATGCGCTGATCGATGTGATCGCCGCCGATGGGGGCTCCGGCGGTGGCGAGAATGCGATGCTCGTCGCCATCGAAGCGCAGCAGCGCGAGATCCAGCGTCCCGCCACCGAAATCGAAGGTCAGTACCGTCCCGTGAGCGTCGGCACCGGCCGAGGCACGCCATGACAGCGCGGCCGCCACAGGTTCGGGAAAGAACCCGAAGTCCAACGGTGATGCGAGGAGCCCGGCGTGGCCGCAGGCCTCCCGCAGGCGCTCGAGCGCCAGCGTCTGACTGTTGGGATCTCTGCCCTCGAAGCGTACCGGGTGCCCACAGCGCAGTGGCCCGGCCAGTGCGCCATGACCTTCTCGTTGGAAGCTGGCCTCGATCTCGCGGCGGATGCGCAGCAGCACCGGGGTAATCAGGGCCACCAACCGGTAGGGCTTGCCGAAGACCATGAGGCGGCGCGTGTGCGGGTCCCCGAGCAGCCGCTTCAGCCCGCGGAACAGACGCCCCGGCAGCCCGGGATCCTCGAGCGCAGGGCCATACACACGCTGGCTGACCGTCTCCGGCGCGGATCGGCTGTCGGTGCCGGGTTGGCCGACCAATAAGGAAGCCTCGCCAAGCACCTCCGGCACCAGCTCAACCGTGCGGCCGGTGTTGTCGGCGATATAGCGATCGATGGCGGCCTGACCGGTCAGGGTCTGAAAGTCACGATCGATGTAGGTGGCCGTGGGCATCACCGGCGTGTCCGACTCCAGCGGCACCAGCGTGCTGCGCCCGGAGTGAACAGCCGCGAGCGAGTTCGAAGTGCCGAAGTCGATGCCGATGGCGGTACTCATGTTCACGGCATACCGCCGCTGGCTTCGGCCCGCTGCAGTACGCCCTCGTCCTCGAGCCGTGCGAGCTCGGAGGCATCCATGCCCAACCATTCGCTGAGCACTTCCCGGTTGTGCTCGCCGCGATGCGGCGCCACGCCACGAATGCCGCTCTCGGCCCGGGTGAAGCGGTACGGGGAGCGGAAGACGCGACGGGTGCCACCGGCACGGTCGGGAACCTCGACGATGCTGTCGCGCGCCACAAGGGTGGGTGATTCGGTCACGGCGCGCCGGGACGGCTTCACTTCCCCCCAGGCGAGATTCATCCGGTCCATGGCCTCGATGACCGCCTCCCGGGTCGGCAGGCCACGGAGAAAGTCGCGCGCAGCCGCGTGCCGGGCGGCGATCTTTTCGGCCAGGGTCGCGCCAGGCGGCGTCGGATCCTCGATGCCGTAGCAGGCCACGAGCTGCTTCCAGATCCAGCGCAGATCGCCTGAGATCATCAGTGCCCCCGCTGCCGTGTCCCAGACTTCGCTGCGCTGAGCGGGTTCCGGCTCTTCGTCCTCGGGCTCCAGCGCTCCGTGGAGATGGTCGTCCGTGGCGAGCATGGCGTCGATCATGGCGATGTCGACATGGTCGCCCTCACCGGTCTGCTCGCGCCGATAGAGTGCGGCCAGCAGCCCGACGAGACCGTGCAGGGAGGCGTTGGTGTCCGCTACCGACAGCGGCAACTCGCTTGCCGGCTGGCCCGTTGCCGCCGCCTGGCGCGCGACCACCCCGGACTCCGCGTGGATGATCGGCGCATAGGCCGCACGATGGGACTCCGGACCGTTCTGACCGAATCCGGACACCGAAAGCATGATCAGGCGCGGATTGTCGGCCGAAAGCACGGACCAGCCGATCCCAAGCCGGTCCATGACCCCGGGGCGGAAGTTCTCGACCACCACGTCCGCCTCCCGCGCTAGCCGGCGCACGATGGCCACCGCCTCGGGTCGGGTGAGGTCCAGGCAGATGTCGCGCTTGCCCATGTTCTGCTGATTGAAATAGCCGGAGATGCCAGCGATCTTGCGGCCCCAGAGGCGGGTCACGTCCCCTTCGGGCGGTTCGACCTTGACCACCTCCGCGCCGAGTTCGACCAGCAGGCGGCTGGCAAAGGGCCCAGCGAGCACCCGGGAGAAGTCGAGCACGCGGATGCCATCCAGTGGATAGGCCATGGTGTTCTCTCCGTGATCAGAAGGTCTCTAAAATCGTGAAGCCGATGAGGAAGTCATCCACGTCCGGCCCACCGGTACGCAAGGGTACCGCGACGTCGAGGTGAATGAGATTGCGCCCTGAGCCTCGGGTGTTGCCGATGCGCAGCCCGACACCCACGTTGGTCAGCCAGCCTGTGGTGGAGTCATTGGCGTCCCCAGGAAACCAGGCACGACCCACATCCAGAAACGCGGCCCCACCGATCAGCAGCAGCCGGAACGGATTGGCGGTGGAAAACCAGCGCTCCTCCAGCCGCAGCAGCACGCTGCGGTCACCGCGCTGAAAGCGACTGGGATACCCGCGCAGGCCGTTGTGGCCGCCGAGCAGGAGCTGCCGGTCCTCTGTCAGGCTGCGGGTGTACACCCCCTCGAGGGAGGCGAAGAAGCCGAATTGCTCGTGATGGCGGAAATGCGTCTCTACCTGGACGTGGGTCACAAGGTTTTCGCTCGACCCGCCATCGCGGAATGTGGCATCCACATCACCGCGCCACGACACGAACCAGCGATCGCTGAGCCGATGGGCGTTGCGCAGATCGGCGCGCAGCATGAAACGGGACGCGTCGGCGCCGAGCAGATCGGGCGCGTAGCCCAAGGTCACGCCGTAGCGCAGACCCAGATAAACGTCTGTCGGCCGCTGCAGGAAATCGAGCCTCAAGCCTGAGTCGAAGTCGTCCTCGATATATTCGTAGCGGAGATAGGGCCAGGTGCGACGGCGATCGTCGGCAATTCTTTCCGGCTGCAACGGCCCGCTGGCTCGATCGAAGCGGAAATCCTCGAACTCGAACCCCAGACTCCAGCGCTGCACCGCACCTTCGAAGCGGCCGCTGGAGGCAGCCACGAACTGGCGCATGCGAATGTGCCGCTGCTCGAACCGCGCGAATCGCTCACCGGCATCGAACAAAGGCTGGTCGCGCTGATCGAACAGCCAGTCGAAGCCGTAGCTCAGCCGATCATCGAGGCTCCGGAATGGCCGGCGCAGATCGAGCTCCAGGCGACCACCATCGGACAGCTTCGCACCACTCAAGCCCAGTGCCATCGGGCCGCCGAAAAAGTAATCGTCGAAGAAGAAGAAACCGGGTCCCGAACGGTCGACGCCGTCGGTATAGAGAACACCGAGCCGTTCTCCGCGCCCGAACAGGTTCACTTCCTGAATGCCCACGCCCACGGCTGTGTCGCCACCGGCGCGATCGAGTTCGCCGGTTCCCACGAGGGACCAGACGTCGCGGGTCACGACGGTCACGTCCACGGTGTCGTTGCAGCGCTGTACCGGGACTACCCGCGCGTCGTAGAGCCAACGTCGCTCGCGCAGAATGCGTTCGGTTTCCCGCAGGGTTTCGGCGTTGTAGCGATCACCGGTTGCGAACTGCAGCTGCTCGAGCACGGTCTGCTCGCGGGTCAGGATGTGGAGTCGATTGGCGAGCCGGAACAGCCAAATATCCTCGGCCGGGTCCGTCAGGTCGAAAATCTGCAGACGCTCGGTGCGGATCTCGCCGATCAAGAGCGGCTCGTCGAACTCGGGCGCAGCGGTGGCCGGCACCCGCTCGAAAGCACCGTGGTCGTCCAGCACGGCCGTCGTAAGGGGTTCGCAGACGGGCTCCGCGCCCAAATTGCTGGCGAGCAGCAGCGACACGACGAGACACAGCAAGCGACGCGGCAAAGCGAACTCCGGTGCATTGAGAGGGCAAGCTGCGAGTCTGAACAAGGCGGCGGCCGAGCGCCACCGATCAGCGCGGAAACTCCGGGTCGTAACCGCGGTCGATCCGCCGTACCACCGGAAAGACCAGGGCGATCAGCGCCGTGAGCAGCGCCAGGAGAGCCGCACTGACCAGGAGCGCGGTACCGATATCCACGGCCTCGGCAAGAAAGCTGATGGGCAGCACGCCAAGTGGCATGAGGCCCCAGATCAGCATGGTCACGCTCATGACGCGGCCGCGCATCTCGGACGCAGCGCTGATCTGGATCAGACTCATGATCAGGGACATGAACATGGAGCTGGTAAATCCGGTGACGCCCGAGAGCACGATGGCCGTGGTGAGATCGGTGCTGCGGGCGAACAGGCCGCTCGCAAGCGCCCAGGCCAGGGCGAAGCCGAGCATCAGCCGACCCTTGCGGCGGGCCTCACCCATGCGCGCAAGCAGCAGCGAGCCGGTGATGGCACCCACGCCCATGGCACCCATGAGCCAGCCGAGTGCGTCCGGCCCACCCCCCAGCGCGTCGGCATTGAACGCCGGCATCAGAAACTGCATGGGCATACCGAAAAGCAGCGTGGCGAAGGCCACCAGAATCAACGCCCGCAGCTGGCGGTCTCTGATGATGTAACGCAGGCCTTCACCCACCTCGGCTGCCAAGCCGCCTCGCTCGCGCTCGCTCGGATGACCCGCGTGGTGGAGAAAGAGTGTGCTCACCGAAGCGATGCCATACAGCGCAGCGATGATGCAGAAGACGATACCGACGCCGAACACGGAGCCCGTATCACCGCCGGCAACCACCGCGATGATTACGCCGGCGGCGGCCGGGCCGAGCACCCGGGACAGATTCATGCTGGCCGAGGACAGCGCCATGGCATTGAATATGCCGCGCTCGCCGACGATCTCCGGAATAATGGCCTGCCGGGACGGCATCGCCAGCGCCAGCACCGTACCGTTGAAAAGCCCGAAGGCGATGAAGTGCCAGAACTCAATGTTGCTCGACAGGATGATGGCGGCAAGCAGCACCGTGGAGACACAGTTCAGCCCCTGGGCGGTCACCATGATGGACTTCTTCGTCGCCCGATCGGCTAGCGCCCCGCCGAGCAGAGAAAACACCACGGTGGGCGCGAGGAACGCGATCATCACCCAGGCCAGCTTCACCGCCGATCCGGTCATGGCGTAGACCAGCCAGCCACGCGCAACCACGGACATCTGCATGGCGAAGGTGGCGCCGAGATTGGCCAGCCAGAGTAGCCGGTAATCGCGAATGGCCAGAGACTGGAACATGCCGGCCCGGCCGATGGTGTGCGCCCGTTGCGGGTCGGTTCTGTTCGAGTAATGCCGCACACTGTTTCTCATCGCGAGCCAACCGGTGCTTATGGCACAAAGCGCAGAGTGCCGCCAAGGGGGAATTGAGCATTGTGGACTCCGGTTGACTCGAGTCGGGGTCGGGGGCAGGCTCCTAAGCAGGAGGTCCGATGAGCGACATGCGCCGGATACTGCCGATCCTGATGCTCTTCAGCGGTTTTGTCCTGGCCGGTTGCGCCAGCGAACCGGCCCCGCAGCAGGGTCCCGACATCACAGATCAGCGGGTCTTGCTCGTGGGTTTCAGTCCCAATGAGCAGGTTCGCCTGGCGTTTGAAAATCAGCTCTACGAGGCGCTCAGAGAGCGGGACGTCGAATCTGTTCAAAGCCATCGCCTCATTCCCAGTTATGCGGCCATCGAACATGCCACCATCCTCGCCACGGCTGCGGACACCGAAGCCAACCTGATCCTCATGGTGCGCCGGCTCGCAATCGCCGCCGACGATTCGGGAACCCGCGTGCCGCGCGACATGGACGCCGCCAATCGAGCCTATCGAACCCTGCAGAGCTTTCTCGCCAGCGCGGATCAGCGACCCGCAACGCCACCACCACCGAGCCGCCAGGTCGTCGAAGTCTATGGCTACGCCCTCGAACGCACGGGCGCACGCCTGATCTGGAGCGGTTATTCGTGGGTGGACTTCGACGGCGATCTCGACCGAGCGATCGGCGAGACAGCAGAACTCATCGCCAACAACATGGCGCAGAGCCGGGATGCGGTGCGCGCCACTCGAGGAGTGCCGCCATGAAAAATCGGGATGCGGATCCGGACGGCCTGCGCCTGCCCATCAAGCTCGATTCCACCTCCAACGGCGAATTCGTGCCCGTACCACTCGATGCAGCCGGACGCTATGCGAACCGACTGGCGCGGGAGATGACCGCAGCCGCGGCCAAACGTGTCGGCCAAAGCAGGCGCCGTTTCCTCGTTTCGAGCTGCGGGGCCGCAGCCACGCTGCTCGCTTTCAATGCTGCACAAGCTGCGGCCGGACGTAGCGGTGGCTACTTCGATCTGCCCGCGGACGCCGCCTTCGACGGTCAGCTGGCCAGTGCCAGCCTCGATGGCAACGAGTTCATCTTTGATGTGCAGGGCCACTACGTCGATCCCACCGGCGCCTGGCTGAAGCACGTCCCCGCAGGTGCACGCCCCTTCGCCATGATGCCCAAGGCCGCGGACTGCCCGAGCGAACCGGAACGGGCCTATCTGGAATGCCTCGGACCCGACGAGTTCATCAAGGATGTGTTCCTCGACTCGGACACCGACCTCATGGTGCTGTCGTTCGTCCCGTCGCGATCCGACGCGGAGCCCGTCACCATCGAATCCGCCGACGCGGTTCGGCGCATCGTCGACGAACTCGAAGGCAGTCAGCGTCTGCTGCTGCACGGGCGCGTCAATCCGAATCAGGACAGCGACGTGGAGGCCATGGACGAGCTGGCGGAACGCTGGGGCGTGTCCGCATGGAAGACATACACCCAGTGGGGGCCGGACGGGAACGGCTTCTGGATGGACGATGAGGACACAGGTATTCCCTTCGTGGAAAAGGCCCGCGACCTGGGCGTCAAGGTCATCTGCATCCACAAGGGCCTACCCTTTGGCCCGCAGTCCTATGAGCACAGCCAGTGCCACGATATCGGTCGCATCGCCAAGATGTATCCCGACGTCACGTTCATGATCTACCACTCCGGCTACGTCGTCGACCAACCCGAACGAGCCTTTGCGCCCGGCGCGGGCAAGGACGGCATCGATACGCTGATCCAGTCCCTCGTGGACAACGACATCGGTCCCGGCAGCAACGTCTATGCAGAGCTCGGCAGCACCTGGCGCTTCCTGATGCGTGATCCGGACAGCGCGGCTCACTCCCTGGGCAAGCTGTTGAAGTACGTCGGTGAGGACAACGTACTCTGGGGCACCGACTCGATCTGGTACGGCTCACCCCAGGATCAGATTCAGGCCTTCCGGACCTTCCAGATCGCGCCCGAACTGCAGGAACGTTACGGCTATCCCGCCATCACACCGGAGATCCGCGCCAAGGTCTTCGGCCTGAGTGCGGTGAAGCCCTATGGCATCAGCGCCGAGGAACTGCGCCTGCATACTCGGGGTGACGCCATGGCGCAGCGGCGCGAGAACTATCGCGAGACCCCGAATCCCCACTTCCGTACCTACGGACCCAAGACCCGGCGGGAGTTCTTCAACCTGCTAAGCCTCGGTGACGTTTGATGCAGACGATCTTCGGCAAGATCATCCGCGGCGAAATTCCTGCCGACGTCGTCTACGAGGACAATCATGTGCTCGCGTTCAAGGACGTGAATCCCCAGGCGCCGGTGCACATCCTCATCATCCCGAAGCAGGAAGAGATTCCGACCTTGAACGACGCCGAGCCGAGACATCAGGAACTGCTCGGTCACATGCTGCTCACCGCGAGCAAGATCGCGACCGACAAGGGCATCGCGGAGTCCGGCTACCGCCTGATCATGAACTGCAATGCGGAAGGCGGGCAGACGGTGTTTCACCTGCATCTGCATCTGCTAGGCGGCCGCCAGATGACCGGGTTCTGAAACAACAACCTCGATAGTGTTCGACGCGCCTGCGCTGCACGCAGGCACGCCTTCCCACAAAGTGCTTGCTCCGATCAAGAACTACAGAACGTCAATTCTGTGTGGGAGAGTACCTCCCGCAGGGAGGCGCTGTTGCCGGCCATCCCCTGCGGGCACCCTCCGGGCACACTTCGTGCGACGCGATTCGATCCAGCCGAATTGCGCCCAGAACATCGTCTTCGTTCGAGGGATGCGGCCGAGCAGAAGATGAACGCCGCTCATGCAGACATGCCAACGCGACGGCTAGGCGCAAGCGCGGGCGCCGGCTAGAATCTTGCGCTCACCACGCCGCGGTGCCGCCCACGCAGGGGCGGATAATCGGGAAGTCGGTCGAAAGCCGACGCTGCCCCCGCAACGGTAGGCGAGAAGGTTCGATCATTCAGCCACTGCCACAGCAGAAGCGGTTTCGACCGCGCCCTGCGAAGGTGGGAAGGCATCGAACCCGGAGCGAAGCTCCCGCTCGCGAGCCCGGAGACCGGCCCGGCGTGTCATCCAGTGCGCGCGGTGGGCGGCACGAGGGTGTCTCAGGGTCGGATCAAGCCCGCTCCCTGTGCACCGTCTCCCCCATGCGCCCATAGCGGTCGGTGCGGGGGGCGCCGGCCGGGAGTTCTGCATCATGTCCCTGCACCGGCTCATCCGCCCGCTGTCTGCGGCTGCGGTCCTGTTGTCTTCATCCGTATTTGCCCAAGAGCACGACGACTCGCGCGCCGAGCGCATCGAGAACCTCGTCGTACTTGGCAGCCGACTGCCCATTCCGCCTGCTGAACTTCCGGGCAGCGCACAGACGCTCTCCAGCGACGACCTGCGCGACGCCGAGGCGGCCTTCGCCACTGATCTCCTGCGCACCCTGCCGACCACGGCCATCTCCCGCAGCGGCGGCCCCGGAACCCTGACCCAAATGCGCATTCGCGGCTCGGAGGCGGACCACGTCCAGGTCCGCATCGACGGCTTCAAGGTCAACGATCCCGCCATCGGTTCAGCCTACGACTTCGCCCACGTGCGCGGACCCACGGTGGAGGCAATCGAGCTTCTACCTGGCCCCAGCGGCGCTTTGTGGGGCAGTGACGCGGTTGCCGGCGCCATCCACCTGCGGACCCCGCTAATCGACGGCCTCGAGCTGCGCGCGGGTATCGGCAGCCGGCGCACGCGGGAAGTGACGATCGGCGCGGGCAGACTCGGTGATCGTGGCGATGTCAGTATCGTCGCTGACCACTACGACACCCGCGGCGAGAACATCTCCGCAGACCGCGGTGATCCGGACGGTGACCCGGACGGCTACACGATCACGACCGTCAATCTACGGGGTGCGGTCGACCTCACCCCCGAATTGAGGCTGTCCGGGACCGTGCGCGGCTTCGACGCGTCGGTGGAATTCGATCCAGCGCCCGCGCCGGACTTCGTGCCAGCTGACGGCGACCAGGAGTCGAAGATCCGCCGGGTGCTATCCGGGGTCCACCTGGACTGGTCGCCCGATGAAGCCTGGCAACACCGCCTCACCCTCGAAGCGCTAGGTTCCCGGCACAAAGATTTCGCAGACGGCAGTGCCACCGATCTACGCGCCGGCCGCCGCTTCCGTGCCAGTGCTCAGTCCGCGCACACGTTCGCGGCCCTGCTGCCTGGCACCCAGCAGGTCGTGGTCGCGCTGGAAGCCGAGCGTGAGCACTTCCGCCAGCGCGGCATGGCGACGGCCTTCGGCGATCCCAATCAGAACCAGAGTCTCGATCACCGCTCCGGGCTCCTCGAATGGCGTGCCCACCCCGATGAAGCGTGGCACCTGATGGCTGCGGTGCGCCGGGACTGGAACAGTGACTTCGCGAACGCCACGACCTGGCGTACGGGCGTGCGCACCAACCTGCCCGCAGAGCTCGGGTCGCTCTGGATCAGCTACGCCACAGCAGTGAAGAATCCTGTATTCACCGAGCGGTTCGGCTTCACACCCGACACCTTTATCGGGAACCCGAATTTGCAACCGGAACGGTCCAGGGGCGTTGAGATCGGCTGGACGCGCGCATTCCTGGACGAACGCGCCGATCTGGAACTGGTCTGGCATCGGGCACGCCTGGAGAAGGAGATCGATGGCTTCGTCTTCGATCCGGCAAGCGGCCTGTTCACGGCCCGCAACCGGGATCGCAACAGCCGCCGTGAAGGCGTCGAAGCGCGCCTCACGCTGCGGCCGGACGCTGCCACCGCTGTGACCGCCCGCTATGCGTGGCTCGACGCCACGGAGCCGGAAAACGACACTCAGGTCCGGGAATTGCGACGGCCCCGCCACAATGCTGCTTTGAGTCTGACTCGCGATTTCCTCGAGGCACGCCTGCGCCTGCGTACAGACGTGGTCTGGACAGGCAAACGCGACGACCTGTCGTTCGCAACCTTCCCCGCTACACGACTGTCGCTGGACGACTACGTGCTCATTCACGCGGCTGCGACCTGGCAGGCAGGCCCCCGCTTGGAACTGTTCCTGCGCGGGGACAATCTCGGCAACGAGCGTTATCAGGACGTTTTCGGTTATGCGACGCCGGGCCGTCAGGTCCACGCTGGCTTCCGCCTGCGCCCCTGAACAGCTGGCGATCGGACCCGGCAGGCCGTCGGGCCCGATCGCCAGCGAGCTCGAGCCAGCCACGGTTCCCCTGCGCTCCGTGCTGGCCGTTTACGATGCGCTAAAGCTTTGCCGTTCGCGGCCGACAACGATGACATGCAGGCGTTATCGAGGTAGGTCAAGGCATGTCCACAGTGTCTGGAGACACGGTCAAGAATCCAGGTGCAGCCCGCTCGAGCGGCGCTGGTGACCACTGCGGCGCCGCCCTGCAGCTTATCAGCGGCCTGCGCGACGGCCTTGCTGCCGGGGACCTCGAGCTCCCCGCACTGCCTTCCGTGGTGACCCTGATCCAGCGCGCGCTCGATCGAAGCGAGGTTCAGATCGCACAGATCTGCGAACTGATCCTGAGCGAGCCTGCTCTGGCGGGAAGTGTACTGAAGCTCGCCAATTCTCCGATCTACCGGCGCGGCGGCATCGAGACCACCAACATGGACACCTGCGTCCAGCGTCTCGGAACCCGGCTGGTCCACAGCGTGAGTCTGCACTTCGCCATGCAGCAAATGCAGCGGGCGCCCGAGTACAAGGCGATCCATTCCCTTCTGGAACCGGAGTGGGACCGCAGCCGCATGGTGTCCGAGCTTTGCTACAGCCTGGCCCGCCGCAGCCGCCGTGCGGCGCCGGAGGACATGCTTACCCTAGGCCTGATCCACAATATCGGCCGCATCTACATCCTCGGTCAGGCAGGCAGCCAGGCCAGGGCAATGTTCGAAGACGAGGACGCAGCGGCCCTGATCGAGGAGTGGCATCCGCTCATCGGTGGCGCCATCGCGAAGTCGTGGCACCTGCCGGAGAGCGCCGTTCGCGCCATTGCAGAACAGGGCGACGAGGACGCGCCCAACGACGACGATGTCCGGACCTTGCTGGTTCTCGCCATCACCATCGCAACTCAGGGCGTCGGTGAGGACGGGCTCGATCCGGCCCTGGTGGCGGAGTTTCCCGGTGCACTGCGTCTCGGCCTGGACGCCGGCCCGCTGGGCGCGATCATCGAGGACGCGCGTGAGTTCGGCGAGATGCTCATGGGCAGCAGCAGTTCAGTGCAGTTCCTTTGACCGGAGCGGACCGAATCAACTGACGGACTTGTGCTAGCGTGCGCGCTCCAAAACCTGGAGGAGCAGCCCGTGAGCGACGTCGTCACCCCCTTCCGCATCGATATTCCCGAAACTGACCTGGTGGATCTTCGCGACCGCCTGCAGCGGACCCGCTGGCCGGACCCCGAGACGCCGGACGACTGGTCTCAGGGCATTCCGCTGGCCTACGTCCAGGAACTGGTGGCCTACTGGCGTGACCGCTATGACTGGCGTCGCGCGGAGGCCCTCCTCAACGGCTTCGAGCAGTTCCGAACCACGATCGACGACGTCGGGATTCACTTTCTTCACGTCCGCTCCGAAAACCCCGACGCAACCCCGCTGCTAATGACCCACGGTTGGCCGGGGTCGGTCATGGAGTTTCACAAGGTGATCGGCCCGCTCGTGGACCCGGTCGCCCACGGTGGAGACGCCGCGGACGCCTTCCACGTGGTCTGCCCCTCGCTGCCCGGGTACGGCTTCTCCGACAAACCGACCCGGCCAGGCTGGGGCGTCGAAAAAATCGCCGAGGCCTGGGATGCCCTCATGCGACGGCTTGGCTACGCAAGCTATATGGGCCAGGGCGGCGACTGGGGCGCCATCGTGACCACCATGATCGCGATCCAGAACAAGGGCGCGTGCCGCGGCATCCACCTCAACATGCCCATCGCTCCACCAGATCCGGAGACCATGAACGATCTGACACCCGCGGAGCAGTCAGCCCTGGCAGGGATGCAGCACTATCAGGACTGGGACTCCGGCTACTCGAAACAGCAGTCCACCCGCCCGCAGACCCTCGGCTACGGCCTGGCTGATTCGCCGGCAGGTCAAGCCGCCTGGATCATCGAGAAGTTCTGGTCGTGGATGGACTGCGACGGTCACCCGGAAAACGTGCTCAGCAAAGACGAACTGCTCGACAACGTGATGATCTACTGGCTGAACAATGCCGGCGCGTCGTCCGCGCGCCTGTACTGGGAGAGTTTCAGCAATCTCGATCTGACACCGGTGACGCTCCCAGCAGGACTCACCGTATTTCCAAAGGAAATCTTCCGCACCTCCCGCCGCTGGGCAGATAAGCGCTTCAGCAACATCGTTCATTTCTCGGAGCAGGACAAAGGCGGCCACTTTGCAGCGTTCGAGCGGCCCGAGGTGTTCGTGGACGAGGTGCGCTCGACCCTGCGCGCCATGCGCGGCTGAGCAAGGGCAAAAAGTGACGCGTTGCGTCATCCTGCTCTCGTCAGCTGCGTTGCCCCAAATCCTTCCATAGCGGCCAGCAGACACCGTTCAATGAGCCGTAAAAGTCCTAATTTGACAAGCACTTGAGTCCGGCCGGGAGTCATTCTCCCGGTCGCGGTTCGGCGCGCTGCGTCCACGGCATGTTTCTTGTTTGTAAACGAACGAGTGACCATGACCGGCAGAGGGACGCCGCACATGCCCGGAACAAACCTGCGCTTTCTTGCATGCATCCTGGCTCTGGCCGCCACGACGCTCGGCGGTATCGGCCAGGCTTCCGCACAGAGCGCGGAAGCAGCGCATGGCGACATGGAGATCAGCGTCTCCATCAATGCGCGCGTCTGGCTAACACGCCTGAACGACATCGATCTGGGTACGTATGCCGGCAGCGGTGATCTGTCGGGGCGCGCTCGCATGTGCGTTTACCGCAATGACACCGGCGTCTACGACATCACCGCAACCTCTGCGAACGCATCCGAGGGCCGCTTTCGAGCCGCATTCGGCGACCACTACGTGCCGTATCAGGTGAACTTTCAGGACCGCTCAGGCAACAGCTTCGAAGACGTTCAGTCCGGGGAACGGCTAACGGGGCTGCAGGGCAACACGATTGCGCTGCTCTGCGTTTTCTCGTTCGGACGCAATGCCGCGCTGGATGTCAGTTTTCGGGAAAGTGACCTGCAGGCGGCTCCCCCCGGCAGGTATCAGGACGTGATCACACTCCTCGTCGAGCCGGGCTGAGCACGAGTCGCGAGCGGGCAATCAGGCGGACGAAGCGCCGTCCACTTTCACATCGTCGCCGTTGAGAAACGTGTTCTCCGGCGCCACCAGATTGAGTACGACATCTGCCACTTCGTAGGGCTGCGCAATCCGTCCCATCGGGTTGTTGCGCCCTGCTCCCTCGAGCGAACCACCGAGAAACCGCCGCAGCAGTTCCGTTTCCACGCCGCCAGGCGACACGCTTACGACCCGGATGCCGTGCTCGGCTTCCGCGGCGGCAGCTGACCGGGTCAGGCCGATCACCGCATGCTTCGAGCCCGCGTAGGCGCCCGCAAAGCGCGAGCCACGATGGGAAAGCATGGAGCCGGTGTTGACGATGACACCGTGGCCGGCCCTTCGCATCACTGGAAGCTCATGGCGCATGGCGAAGAAAACGCCATCGACGTTGGTCCGGAAGACATCCAGGTAACTGTTGTCTCCGTCGACGTCGATCTCGTCGAACGCGCCGCGAGGCCCCTCGATGCCGGCGTTGTTGAAGGCGATGTCGAGCCCGCCGAAGCGTTCGACGCAGCGTACGACGAGGGCCTTCATCTGGTCTTCGTCACGCACGTCCGCCTGAACGAAAAGGGCGTCACCGCCCGCTTCGCGAATCGCGGCCTCGACGGCGGCACCACGTGCTTCGCGGCGGCCGCAGAAGCAGACCTTCGCGCCTTCCCGGGCAAAGGCATGAGCCGTCGCCTCACCGATTCCAGACGTGGCGCCGGTAATGAGCACCACTTGGCCATGATAGCGGCCATGATCGCGATTGCGCCCGGTGGCGTGGACCGCACCGGCTGCGAGCGCGGCACCCGCAAGTCCGGCGCCGCCGAGCAGCAGCCGGCGTCTGGCCGGATCCGGAATCTGCTGCGTGCCCTCTGACGCGTCGTCTACGGGCAGATTGTGCGGATCGTCATTCATACCGAGGGGCTCCGGAAAGCGGGCGCGGATACCATTCACCATGCCACATTCCGACCGGAAGCGGGAACGATCGGGAGCAGGACCAACGTCTGGGACCAACGTCTGGGACCAACGTCTGGCAGGCATAGCTCACCGCTGCACGGCTGGGGACGCGGGGTCAGGTGACGCCCAGGATCCAGCCCTCGCTCAGCGCCACCTCGATTTCATCAGGCTGCAGAGGCGGCTCGAAGTAGCGCGGAAACGCGTCACGCCGATCCATGTCGGCAAGCCAGGCAGCAATCGCGAACGCATCCTGCTCGTCCGGCTTCAGACCAGCTTGCGGATAGCGCCGCCGCAGCAGCGAAGGATAGACCTCGGCAAGCACGGAGCAGTCTTGCGGCACGTCGAAGCCATCGAAGGGCCAGCAGTGCAATCCAGCCGCGGTGCGACGCAATGCGCGCAGCCAGGGCAGACCCGCATGGGTCGACTTGGCGACGGAGCCCTGAACGTCGAACTGGAACACGCTTTTGGCGGCCGCCGTCCAGCGCTCGCACAGGCGCAGCGCGCGCGCATCGCCAGAGCGCAGATTGCCCCGGCGGAAGTCATCGACATGCGCATCCGGCCTGTCTGTAGGCCAGTGCGCAACGAAATCGTCGAGGAACGCATCCCAATCGGTCAGCCCGTGGTGGCGGAGATAGCTCACCGGAAACGAAAAAGCGTGATCGATGCCGATAATCACCGGCGCCTGCTCCGCGCAAGCGCGTTCGAGCGCTGCCGCGCAGAAAGCCGCCACTTCGCTTCGCGTCCAGTTCACTGTGCCCGCGCGAGGCGATGGCACCCGCCGCACGTCCTCGCCGTCGAGGCACTCGAAGACCTGCAAGCCGGAGAGCCGTGCGCACGGCGTGCCGGCACCGGAGTAGTCGATGCCGACGTAGCGGCGAAAACGACTCAGCGCAACCGCCCCGTGTGGGCCGGTGCGCGCAGGATGGCGTTCAGAAACAGCGTGTTGAGGCCATCCATCAAGCCGCGGAAATTGGGATCGGTGGTAAACGCCACGACCACGCCGGCACCGTGCTCCGACACCATCACCGCAGGCTTGAAGGCCCATTGTTCACGGTTCTGCTCCCAGAGATGACCACTGACGACGAGGCTATCAGCGGCCGCAAAGGTCACCGCATTGACGCCTTCGTTCTGCCGCAGCGGTCGGTAGACGCGGCGGCCATCCACCATGAAGTTCAACTCGTCGGCGAGACCGACAGTGAGCCAATGGTCAGGATCGGGATGACCTCGCATGACCACACCCGGTATCCAGTCCGGGTCTGCATCCGCAGCAGCTGTCGCGGCAGCCAGGTCTTCGTCATCCTCGATACGCAGGCCGGCAACCGGCCCGGTATCAACGTTTTCGGCCGCAGGCGTGTCGATCGCCCGCTCCCGTTGCGCCGGCAACAGTGAAGCCGGAGCAGAAGCAAGGAAGTCGGTGGCGCCGGCGAGACCGACCACGGTGCCCCCCCTGTGCACCCAGGCGCGGATGCGCTCTACCCCGCCGCTGCCGAGAATCGCGGCATAGTTGCCACCATCGGGCAGGATCAACACATCGAAGCGATCCAGATCCGGTTCTCCGAGATGAGCGACCCGAACCGGCTCCACCGGATAGCCGACCTGCCGTTCCAGCATGAACCGGGTATGGCCGGCCGAAAGGGAGCGGGTCGGGGTATCCCAGGCCAATGCGATCCGCGGCGGATGCAGCTTCGGTACGTTGTTGCTGCCGAAGGAGGTGCCCGCGGTGGTCCAGCTGCTGTCCGCAGGGACAACTTCCGCGCGGCTCGCGCGCGCGAGGGAGACCACCCGCGCGTGCAGGTCGGAAGGCTCCACATCGGGGTGATCCGCGACACGAATGACGAGCGTTCCGCGTTCGTACGCACGTCCTTCGAGGGTCATGGGCCGCACCGCGCCGCGCACAACGAGCCCATCACGCATCGCACCTGCGAGAAAGCGTCCGGACGCCCGGCTGCCCCAGGGAACCAGCCAGGCCACTTCTGCCGAATCAGGCAAACGCAGCTCGAAATCCTCATCGGGGGACAATGGCCGGGCATCACCGCCGACTGCACGGTCGCATGGCGTCACCGTGAGGTTGTAAAGCCGAGGCAGCGCCCAACCGAGCACATCGTAGAGCTCTGCGCGGAGACCCCGGGCGCGGCGCCTTTCCTGCTCCGCGAGAAACGCCTCGGCAATCGGGCTGTCGTCATCCAGCAACGTACGGACGAGACGTCCTGCACCCTGACGCGAGCTGATCAGGAAGGACCCGGCGGGCAGGTCGACACCGCAGGCGCGGGTCGCGGACGTGGTGCGGCGAACCTCGATGCCGTGATCAAGCAGCCGTCCGGCGAATTCACGCGCCGCCTCCGGGTCCCGCCCCGGCGGCAGCAGGTACTCACGGGGCCCACCATGCTCACCCCGGACCGCGGAGCGCCGGTATTCGTAGAACGACTCGAGCAGCTCGCGCCGATTGAGCGCAGCGGCCTCGACGGTGGCAATGCTGGCGACGAAGTGCTGCTGCACGCCATCCGCGTAAGTCACGATGCTGCCGTCCTGCCGCTGCCCTGCAAGGCCGCGCGCAGAGGCCATTTCGAAGGTCATCCCGACGGCGCCGTGGAACGCCGGCCAGCTGTCGCCGTAGCCGGGGTAGAGAGCATCGAAGATTTCGCGCGTGAAATACTCGAAACCGAAACGGTCGAAATGCCGACCGATGTTGCGCCCGACCAGCTCGAGCCGGTCGAGCTGACCTTGAGTGATATGGGGATTGAAGGGTTCGGCCGGCGGCGGGAAGTAGTAGCTCGTGTCCGTTCCCATCTCGTGCACGTCGGCATGAATCAAGGGATAGAACTCACGGAACGTCGCGGCCCGACCCTGCGACTCTGGCTGGGTCTGCCCGAGCCAGTCCCGGTTCATGTCGAACAGGTAGTGGTTGCTGCGACTGTTCGGCCAGCGCTCGCGCCGTTCCGCGGCGATCGCACTGCTCGCAGGTACGATGCCTTCGGTCTGAATGTAGTGGTGCACGAAGCGCTCGCGACCGTCGGGATTCTGGTCGGGGTCGATGGCAACGAGCGTCTGCTCGAGCATCTCGGCGACGTCGTCATCGCGTGAGGCGAGCAGATGGTAGGCCGTATGCAAGGCGGCGTCAGTAGAGGAGACTTCATTGCCGTGGACCCCGTAGGCCAGCCACACCACCGCCGGTAGCCGGTCGATCAGGCGCCGCGCGGCTGCATCGTCGAGATCACGCGGATGGGCGAGCCGCTGAATATCGGCGCGGATGTCGTCCAGGGCGGCGATGCGCTCCGGAGTCGCGATCAGCAGGTAGGTCAACGGCCGTCCCTGCCAGCTCCGCGCGTATTCCACCAGGCGCGTGCGGTCCGGCGCCGCTTCCGCCAGGGCACGGAGGTAGCGCTGGGCATCCGCGGAATGGGTCAGGCGCTCACCCGGCGCATGTCCGACCACTTCTTCGAGCGTAGGAATGTCGGGATCGTAGTCAGCACCAGGCCAGCCGACTCCAGCGCTTGCCGTCGTCGCCAGCATTGCGGACAAGACGACAGCGGTGATGAACCGGATCATCGATTTCTCCTGAACAAGGGTTTGTGCAGCGTGGCGGACGTTGCCGGTCAGCGCCGCCCGAGGATTTTGCGTTTGTGCTGGACATAGTCCACGAGCACGTACTCACCGAGCTTCTCCGGCGACGAGTAGAAAACTCGCCCGCCGTTGATCCGGCTGACCTGGTCCATAAAGGCGCGCAGATAGTAACTCTCGTCAAGCATGAAGGTGTTGATGGTGATGTTGGCCCGAGTACAGCGCTTCACTGCCTTCAGCGTCTCCCGGATGGTCATCGGCGTCGGCGGATAGGCAAACTGCGCACGACCGTGCTCCAAATGCGCCGTAGGTTCGCCGTCGGTGATCATGAGAATCTGGCGCGAGCCACCCTGCTCACGTGCCAGCAGCCGCTCGGCAATCAGCAAAGCGTGCTGGATGTTCGTTCCGAGTACGTACTCGTCCACGGCAAGAAAGGGCACCTCGTGGGACTTCAGCTCCTTGGCGTAGGCGGAGAAACCGACCACGTGAAAGCTGTCTCGCGGGTAGGCTGAAGTAATCAGATTGTTGAGCGCCATGGCCACCTTCTTCGCGGCCGGAAACGCGCCCCTGAGCTCCATGGACCAGGACAGGTCAACGAGCATCACGGTGGCGGTACGCGTCGAAGTCTCGTTGCGATAGATCTCGAAATCGTCCGCCTCGAGCGCGACCGGGGTTCCTGGACCCCCGCGCCGGAGCGCATTCTGCAGCGTTCTAGCCATGTGCAGATTGAACGGATCCCCGTACTCGTGGACCTTGGTGTCCTCCATGCGATCGCCGAAGCGGCCCTGCTCCGGCTGCGCATGATTACCGAGGCCCTGGCGTCGCAGCGCCTGAAAGATCTCGCCGAGCGCCTTCTGACCGATCATGCGCATACCGCGCGGCGTGAGTTCCACGCCGGCGCCGTCACGATCGATGAAGCCGGCCTCTTCGAGCACTTCGAGCAGCTTCTCCATCTGCTCGATGGCATCCGCAGCATCCTCACCGAGCGCGTCACGCAACTGGTCGAGGTCTATGTGCGAGAGATCGCCATCCGCCTGCGCCGCCTGCAGCTGTGACTCGAGCTCCTCGAGCCCCTGCATCTCGCCCATCAGATCCATCGCGGCGGCCAGGTCCAGCTCCTCGTCGCCAGAAAAGCGGTAGCGCTGGCCCTTACCGGGGTCGAGAAAATCGAGCTTCTGCATCAGTTTGCGCAGATCGGAATCGAGGTCGGGGTCACCGAGCCGATCGGCCAGAAGCTGCTGCAGCTGCTCGTACTGGCTCGTCGGCATGGACATCATCAGTGACTGCATGGCGGCCATCTGGGCCTGCATCTGCTGGATCAGTTCATCGAGCGACCGCGGCGGATTGTCGCCGAACATGTCACCGTACTGGTCCATGAAGCCGTCGAAATCCGGGTCCTCACCGGCGATGCGCTTGACGAGCATCTCGTTGAGGTCGCGAACCATGTCCTTCATGCGCTGGATGTCCCCTTCGGACATCTCGCGGATCATCTTCTCCACGTCGCGGAAGAAGGTCTTCGTCATGGCCTGTCGCAGCTGCTCGACAAGCTCCTCGAAGCGCTTCTGCGCTTCGGGATCGACGAACTCGTAGTCGCTCAAGGCGCGCATGCGTGACGCCGGTTCATCCGGCAGATTGTCGAGGAACTCGCGATTGCGGTCGGCTATGTCACCCATGAGAGCCTGGGCAAAATTTTCGCCGCCAGGCCTGTCATCGTCCATGGAGCCGAGCGTGGCGCGTTCGAGGTCGACGATGTCATCGAGCTCCTTCGACAAGCCATCCATCACGCTGGACAGATCGTAGCGTTCGAGACGTTGCCGCCGCTGCTGGCGCAGCTGCCGCATCAGGTCGCGCAGCCCCTGCATGGGCGTGCCCTGCATCTGAAAACCACGCTGCATCATGTTGCGCAGGGCCGAACGCAGATCGCCGAACTGCAGCAGGTCTTCCGACAGTTCGCTCATGAGTTCTTCGGCAGAAGGAAACCGGTCTGCCTGAGAGCCGTCCCAGTTCGAGTAACGGAAGCGCTGGCTGCGTGCGCTCATGTCAGCCTCCCCGATAGGTGGTCTGCCCGGCCACGCTGTCCTTGTTGAGCAGCTTGTTCAGGTGGAGGCCTTCGAGGATCATTTCGCAGGCCGACGCTCGCACCGCGGAGTTGCCGTCGGGCGCGAGTTGGGTGACTGCCTCGGTGAGTCCGGAAACCTTGAGCATCACTTCGCCATAGGCGGCACTCGGCATGGCCTCGCCGATCTCGACAGCGAGGCCCTCACCGAAAGATTCGACGACGGTATCGAGGCGCTCGAGGTTCACCCGGCGTCGGAACACGTCGCTCACGGCCTGGTCCAGCAGACGCGAGAGAATGCGCGGCTCGCGGCCCTCCTCGAAGGCCTCGAACTCGACCTTGCCAAGCATGGAAGCCAGAGCGAAGGGTAGATCGCACACCCGCGGCACCACGTCCTGTTCGCCGGTTCGTATCGCGCGTCGCAGGGCATTGGCCAGAACGGTTTCGTAGTTGGCCACGGAGGCCCGCACGGAAACGCCGGAGCGCTGACTGACATCCGGCGACTCGCGCGCCAGGCGGGTCAGTTCCGCCAGGATCTCCTTGATGAAGTCCGGCACGTACACCCGGTACTCGCCCATGTCGAGGCGACTGTACTCCTGCTCCATGACCCGGATTTCCTGTTCCGCGGTCTCCGGGTAGTGGGTGCGGATCTGGGCTCCATAGCGATCCTTCAGAGGCGTGATGATGCGGCCGCGGTTGGTATAGTCCTCCGGGTTCGCAGTCGCGACGATGAAGACGTCGAGCGGCAGCCGCACTCGATGCCCGCGGATCTGCACGTCCCGCTCCTCCATCACATTGAGGAGACCAACTTGGATGCGCTCTGCGAGATCGGGCAGTTCGTTGATGGCGAAGATGCCGCGATTCGTGCGCGGAATGAGGCCGTAGGAAAGGGCCAGTTCGTCCGACAGGTAACGCCCTTCGGCGATGCGGATAGGGTCCACCTCGCCGATCAGATCAGCGATGGTGATATCCGGAGTCGCCAGCTTTTCGCCGTAGCGCTCATCGCGATGGAGCCAGCGGATCGGCGCGGCATCACCCTGCTCCGCGACGAGATTACGGCCCTGGGCGCTGATCGGCGCGAACGGATTCTCGGGGACCTCGACCCCCTCCAATACCGGGGTCCACTCGTCCAGCAACCCGGTCAGCGAACGGATGATGCGGGTCTTTCCCTGACCCCGCTCGCCGAGCAGGATGATGTCCTGGCCGGCGAGGATCGCGTTCTCCAGTTGCGGGATGACGGTGTCCTCATAGCCGACCATGCCCGGCAGGAGGTCCTCGCCATCGGCGAGCCTACGCATCAGGTTGCGCCGCATTTCCTCGCGGATGGGCAGAACTTCGAACCCCATGGAGCGGAGTTCACCAAGACTCGTGGGACGCTTTGGGGGCACGTAGCGACTCCTTCGTTGCTGCGGCGGCGCTGCTGAGAGCCACCGTCAGGCACGCTGCTCTGCACGCCGCCCGGGCGCCTCGGGGCTGAGGCGACTTGCTTGGAGCATAGCGCGTTGCGACCTCGGCGTGCAGCACCACTACCGCGAGCCGCAGGCAGCCCCGTCACATCAATCTTCGAAGGTCTCGCATTCCCGCGGCCGCAGCCGGAGCAGCGCGCGCTGATGGAAGCGCCCGGCAAGTCTCGACAGCAGATCGGTGAGCCCCATCTGCCAGCCATACTTGGCCCGCAGGGCAAGGTAGCCGGCGCGCTCATCCTCCGCATCAGTCACCCTTTCCCCATGGGCATCGATCCATGGTCCGGTGCTGCCACCCCAGGCGTCGCAGCGGGCCAGTTCGCATCTGGGGTCGTTGGCGAGTCGCTTCACCTTGCCTGCGCTACCGGCGGTGAACACCCAGAAGCGACCGTCATGCTCCGCAAACCACACCGGCGTGCGCACCAGGCTACCGTCCCTGCGCCAGGTACCGAGGTTGATGTACTGAGCGCTTCGCAGCCGCACCTTCTCCTCTTCGCTGAGATCGCTGAATCGCATGTGCATTACCTGTGCTCGAGTCTGCGCCAGCTTCCCACACCTGCCGGTAAAGATGACAGACCGCGGCGGTAGCGACAGAATCCGGGCACTCTACGTACGAGGGGGCAGCGACCATGAGTGGATCCGAAACGACCATCGCATCCGACCGGCGTATTCAGCCCGGGGACTTCGCCGGCATGGTGGACGCACTCAACCGTCTCCTGCGCCTGCGCACGACGCCGGTTGCGATGAAACTGTTCGAGCGGCGAGCCGACATGGAGGCGATCAGCCGCATTCGCCGTCCCAAGGCGGTCCACACTACGGACCAGATCGTCGGCCAAGCCGCGCGCAACGGCTGGACGGTCGGCATTACTGCAGAAGACCTGGTAGGTGCCCAGTGCGGCGTAGTGGTCGGCTTGCACCCGCGCAACGAGGAATGGCTCTCAGGCAAACGCATGACCGGCGTCTGGTACGCGACCGCAGACGACGCTGCAGCGCATCAGGCGGCAATGGACCACGTTCCACACGGCCGCTACACCGCCCTGGCCGTCAGCCCGCTCGCCAGCGGTCGTCTGGATCCGCCTGACATCTGCCTCATCTACGCCACGCCTGCGCAGATGATCCTGTTCATCAACGGCTTGCAGTGGAGTGGCTATCGCAAACTCGAATGGGGCTGCGTCGGTGAATCTGCCTGCGCCGATTCCTGGGGTCGCGCCCTGGCTACCGGCGAACCCAGCCTATCCATTCCCTGCTACGCCGAGCGGCGCTACGGCGGCGTGATGGAAGACGAACTGCTGATGGCCCTGCCGCCTCACTTCCTGCCAGGGGTCATCGAGGGCATGGAATGCCTGGCGGGCAACGGTCTGCGTTATCCGATTCCGCCCTATGGGGTGAACAACGACGTCCGGGCCGGCATGGGGGTGAGCTATGGCGATTGATGTACTGCTTGCGACGGCGCTGGCCATGATGCTCGCCGCGGGCAGCAGCCAACGCCTGTTGATCCAGCATGACATTCCTTATCGCGATACCGAAGACGTCCGGCAGACTCTGGACGTCTATGCCCCGGAAGGCGCGCAGGACGCCCCGCTGCTGGTGTTCGTTCACGGCGGCGGGCTCCTGTTCGGCGACAAGTCCCTGGTCGCTCACGTGGGTCAGCGCCTGGCGGCGGCGGGCATCGTCACCGTTGCGCCGAACCACCGCTTCTCGCCAGCAGTGACCCACCCGGCCCATGTCGAGGACGTGGCCGCTGCCGTGGCCTGGGCGGTGGATCATGCGCGCGAAATCGGTGCCGACCCGGACCGAGTCGTGCTCGCCGGTCACTCCTCCGGCGGCTATCTCGTCGCTCTGCTGGCCACGGACCCGCGCTGGCTCGAAGCTGCCGGCGTGGCGCGTGACGCGATCCGTGCCGTCGCACCCATCTCCGGATTCTTCCACGTGCCGAGGCTGGCACCGGAACGGCCGCAGACGGTATGGGGGCGGGGAACCGGCGCACTGGTCGGACGCCTCTCCCGCCGCGCATGTAGACGCCGAGGTTCCCCCGATGCTGCTGCTCTTCGCCGACGGCGACGACGACGCCCGCAAAGCCGAGAACACAGACTTCGCCGCCGCGCTCAGGGCGGCCGGCGCCCCTGCGCCGCGCCTGATCGAGGTGCGCCGGCGCGACCA
>SLQW01000146.1 GCA_007131295.1 Pseudomonadales bacterium
ATCGCCAGCGCAACGGTCCAGAGCACGCCTGCGCCGAACAGCCAGGTGAGCACCACAAGACCGGGCAGGGTGGCCAGCGCCACCTGGCTCATGACGCCGAAGGTCGCGGGGGGCCGGCTGCCCGCAATCATGACTCCGAGGTCCGCGAACGAGCCCGCGCCACCGCTGCGTTCACTCGCGCGAGCCGCGCCTTCCGGGCCGCTGCGGCAGCTTCGCGTTCGCGCTCCATGCGTGCCTGGCGGCGTTCATGGCGCAGCCGCGCGCGCTCGGCCTCGCGCCGCGCGGCGTCGCGACGGGCCAGCTCGTGCTTGCCGGCGCGGTAGTCGTCGAGCAGGGGAATGCGGCTTGGACACACCCAGACGCAGGCCGCGCACTCGATGCAGTCACCAAGGTGTGCAGCTCCCGCCCCCTCGGCGTCGCCGGCGCGAATCAGCTGATGCAGAAGCTGTGGTTGCAGCCAGGCGGGACAAACCTCGGCACAGGCACCGCAGCGGATGCAGGGTTGCTCCGGCTCGGATCCGACAGCCTCAGCGCCGGCTAGCGCGAGCACGGCGGCGGTGGTGGCGCCGATCGGTGCCGCGTGATCGCGCACGATGCGCCCGGTGAGAGGCCCTCCTAGACGCAGTTCCGCGAGCGCAGACGGGTCGAGTCCGCGCTCGCGCAGCAGTTCGCCAACGGGCGTACCGAGGCGCACTTCCAGGTTGCCGGGACGATCGATGGCAGCGCCGGCCACGGTGACGATGCGACGCGTTACCGGCTCACCCGCGAACACAGCGCGACCGGCGGCCCAGGCGGTGGCTACGCTCTGGCACAGTACGCCGATCGCCAGGGGCAACTGCCCGCTCGGTACCTCCCTGCCTGTGACCAGGGCGGCCAGCTGACGTTCGCTGCCGGAGGGATAGATCCGCGGTAGGAGGTGCAGCTCGATGTCATCGTCGGCGGCCGTCTGCAGCGCGGTGATGGCTTCTGGCTTATCGTCCTCCACTGCCACTACCACGCGGCGGGCGCCGGTAGCCTGCGCGAGGGCGCGTACGCCGGCGAGAACTTCCGGGCTGCGCTCTGCGAGCAGCCTCTCGTCTGCGGTGAGGTAGGGCTCGCACTCGGCGGCGTTGATGATCAGGCAGTCCACCCCCCTGGCGGCAGCGAGCTTGGTGGCGGTAGGAAAGCCGGCGCCACCGAGGCCTACGAGACCTGCTGCGCGCAAACAAGCGCGGATAGCTTCCGGCGGCGCATCGAGACCGCCAGCGAGCGGACTCGGTTCCAGCATGAGATCGTCGCCGTCGACTTCGATCTCGAGGCAGGGTTCCGGCGTCTCGGCGAACGCGCGCACGCGCCCGGATGTGGGCGCGTGCAGCGGGACGTCGACGGCATCCACGGCGATCACTTCGCCGCCGCGGATCTGCTGGCCGATCTGCACGCGGATTTCGGCCCGGCCGCCGCCGTAGCGCCTCAGCGGCATCAGCAGACGCGGCGGCAACGCTGCGCTCTCGATGGCGAGTTTCCGGGTGCGCGCCTTGCGGCTCGGCAGGTCGAGACCCTGCATGCCGCCGAACGAGGCCGAGCGCCACGGGATCACGCTGATGCTCCCGGCCGCGGCAGCATGTCGATGCAGTCCACGGGGCAGGGCGGCAGGCAGAGATCGCAGCCGGTGCACTCGCTCGCGATGACCGTGTGCGCCATGCGCTGGGCGCCGACGATGGCGTCTACTGGACAGGCCGCGATGCATAAGGTGCAGCCGATGCAGTCTTCTTCACGGATGAATGCGACTCGCGTGTGAGTTTCCTCCGCGGCCAGCGGCTGCGGTGCGCGCCCCAGCAAGTCGGCGAGGCGCTTGACCGTCTCCTCGCCGCCGGGCGGGCATTTGTTTATGGCTTCGCCGGCGGCGATCGCTTCCGCGTAGGGGCGGCAGCCCGGATAGCCGCACTGGGCGCACTGGGTCTGGGGCAGGAGCGCATCGATACGCGCGACCACCGGGTCGACGTCATCGCGCAAGCGCGCGGCGGCGAAGCCGAGGCCGGCGCCGCAGGCCACGGCCAGCGCAGTCATGGCGAGAATGGCGATGATTGCTTCCATACCTTCAGCCGAGCCCCATGAAGCCCATGAACGCGAGCGCCATGAGACCTGCCGTGACCATGGCGATAGCGGGGCCACGGAAGGGCACGGGGACGGCCGCGGCGGCGAGGCGTTCCCGCAGCGCAGCGAACAGGACCAGCACCAGGCTGAAACCGACCGCCGCGCCGAAGCCGTAGAGCAGCGCTGCGACGAAGCTGCGCTCCGTGCCTGTGTTCAAGAGCGCCACCCCGAGGACGGCGCAGTTGCTCGTGATCAGGGGCAGAAACACGCCGAGCACACGGTACAGCAGCGGGCTGGTGTGACGCACCAGGGCTTCCGTGAACTGCACCAGAGCTGCGATCACCAGGATGAACGCGATCACGTTCAGGTACTCGAGGCCCAGAGGCGCCAGCAGATAGTGGAACACGACATGGCTTGCACCGGCGGCCAGCGTCAGCACGAAGCTGGTGGCGAGCGCCATGCTCAGCGCGGTCTCCACCTTGTTGGAGACACCCATGAACGGACACAGGCCGAGAAACTGCACCAGCACGAAATTGTTCACCAGGATCGCGCTGAGGAGGATGAGCAGGGCCTCGGCCACGTATGCGCAACCGAGCTCAGCGCACCGGCATGCCCGGCTCGGCGTCCGGATCGGGGGCGATCAGGAAAATGTCCTTGCCTTCACCGGCGGCCAGCACCATGCCTTCGGAAACGCCGAAGCGCATCTTCCGCGGCGCCAGGTTCGCAACCAGCACCACCAGCCGGTTCTCGAGCGCCTCCGGCTCGTAGGCACTGCGGATACCCGAGAAAACGGTGCGCCGGCCGAGCGGACCGACATCCAGGGTGAGTTCGAGCAGCTTGTCGGCTCCCTTTACGTGTGCCGCCGCTGTCACGCGGGCCACCCGCAAGTCGACCTTGCCGAAATCGTCGATGCCGATGTGGGCGGCGTCATCCGCTTCCTGTTCCACCTTGCTCTCGGCGGTCGGCTCCTGTGCCTTGCCGGCCTCGATCATGGCGGCTACCGCTTTCGGGTCCAGCCGCTGCTTCAGGGCCTTGAACGGCTTGATGCGCTGCGCGCCGAGCCAACGTCCGGCATCAGCCCAGTGCAGGGGCGGAACGTCGAGGAATGCCTCGGCCTGTTCGGCCATGCGCGGCAGGATGGGCTTCAGGTAGACCATCAACACCGCAAACAGGTTGATGCCCAGCGTACATACCCGCTGGACGTCCTGCTCCCGTCCCGCCTCCTTGGCCAGCGCCCACGGCTTCTGACTGTCGATGAACTGGTTCGCGCGATCGGCCAGAGCCATGATTTCGCGCACCGCCTTGTTGAACTCGCCGGCCTCGAACAGAGCGCCGATGCGTTCTGCGGCGTCGCCGAAGCTCTGCCAAAGCTCCGCATCCGCGCATTC
>SLQW01000216.1 GCA_007131295.1 Pseudomonadales bacterium
ACAGCTGTGCAATCCGCGAAGGAGTCAGACCATGCGAGCCTTGCCAGCTTCTGTCTTCCTCGGTCTTCCGGAGGACATTACTGTCGATGCTTCGTTCGTTGCCGAACGGCTCGGCTCTTCAGAGCGTGAACTGAGACAGGCGATACGTGTCGGTCGGGTTACCGCAACCATGGAGCATGATGTGGGGGATGACGATCGCAGGGTGCGTGTCAGTTTTCGCGCGGGTGCTAGGGCATGGTCCGCCGTCATTGAACCGGACGGCCGTGCTTACGAACTGGAATCGGATTTGCTTCGCGACCGAACCCCGCACCGCTTACCAGGTCCGGGACTGCGACCGGGAACCGGAGGTTTGGCAACCGCCTTGACCTTGAACCAGATAGGACTTCTGGTGCGCTCCATTCTGCTCCAGCGTGTTGGCGAAACCAGATATATCGAAGAATCCGAGCTTCAGAACCGACTCGCTGCGGCAGGTCCGATCGGCGACCCGAACTTACACCGCCGCGCTCTGGCATTTCTCATGCACGAGGATCAACGGGCAGGGCGCCCGTTTCTGGCCGCGCTGGTAAAAGCCGATGCCGACGAGAGGCCCTGGGACGGGTTCACGGAGGCCGCGAGCCGTTGCGCGCCAGGCAGGGAGAGTTCCCTGGCCGGTGACGATGGTGGAGCGCTCTGGCGTGCGGAGGCTGACAGAGCGCGTTCGTTCTACAAATCATCAGCCGGAAACGAAGACGCGGTACGTTCCAAACGGCCGCGGCATTCTCGGGGACGCCAAGCGACCACACTCCGCGATGTGTCTTCGATGGATTGTCCAGAGCAGCCACAGATGGGCAGTGATGCGGGGGTTCCAACTCTTGTTCCTGGCACTCGGCCAAGATCTGCGGTGCCTAATTGAGTCGCTGGCTCAATCGCGGATTGGAGTTGACCTCGTTCTCAAGAGTGATGTGGCAGTCTGTGTATCAATAGGTCTGCCGAAAACCTCCTTGAGCATTTGCGTGCAGGGCTAGCAGGAAGCGAGATTCACAACGCTTCCATGGCAGCCTTGCTAACAGCGGCTGCTGCGTCACCCACGCATGATGTGAAGACGCCGGTACGGTCCTTTCTGGCTGAATCCAGAGGTCTCTGGCCGTTGGCTGGCGGACATAATCCCGATCCTTGGTCACGTATGAAGGTGAGGGAGAGTCGCCATGAAGTTGCTGACGCCGATTCAGGTCGGATCGATCGAAGTCAAGAACCGAGTGGTGTCCACGGCGCACTCTGCGTTTCTCGACTTCTATCGTCCCGGTTCAGATGGCGAGCGCTACATCGCTTATCAGGAGCGACGCGCCATGGGTGGCACGGGGCTTCTGATCATGACGGCGATGCACGTGCACGCCTCGAGCCAGATTCCGAACCACTTTATCTACGACCCCGATGATATGGCGGTGAAGTTTCGGAAGATCGCGGATCGAGTGCATGGCCACGGGGCCCGGATCATTTCTCAATTGTTCCATTTTGGTGTGCAGGGCAAATCAGAGAGTCGCGACGACCTCACACCTCTTTGGGGTTTCTCCGGAACGATTTCCGATGCTGGAGAGGCCTCTCATGAAATGACGGATGCCGAGATCGAGGAGGTGATCGATGCCTTTGCGATGGCTGCCAAGACCGCGGTAGGCAACGGCATTGATGGCGTCGAATTGCACGGCACACATGGTTATCTGATCCAGCAGTCATTCAGTCCCTTTGCCAATCAGCGCAAGGACAAGTGGGGTGAAGATCTGTTCTTTCTTAAGACTCTTGCCGAGCGGGTTCGTGATGCTATCGGTCCGGAGAAGGTGCTCGGTCTGCGCATCTCAGCCGATGATTTCATCAAGCCGAGCGACGGTGGCCTCGGCCACGCGCGTCTTTGTCAGATCGCCAGTACCATGGCAGGGACGGGGTTGATCGATTACCTCAACCACTCCGAAGGCGCGGGCGGAGGGCACTACGCGCGGGCCATTGCCAACTATCGCTACCCTTTCGGGGAATACCTGCCTTTGACTCGTGGCCTGCGGGAGGCGGTAGCTGGACGGATTCCCGTGATTGGCGTGGGCAAGATCCCGACGCCCGACCTGGCCGAGCGCGCTCTCGAAGAAGGTGATTGCGATCTGGTGGGGATGACTCGCGCCCAGATATCAGACCCGGATCTGGTCACCAAGGTGGCCACTGGGCAAGCGCACCGCATACGCACCTGTACGGGATCCAATCAAGGCTGTATCGATCGTACGGGCTCATTTCCCATCACTTGTATCCATAATCCGGAAGTCGGTGAGGAACGGCGCTTCCAGGCGCTCGATGTTCCCATCAGCATCGTCAAGCGCGTGCTGGTCGTGGGCGGAGGGCCGGCTGGAATGAAGGCTGCTGAAATCGCCGCGCGGCGCGGCCATAGGGTGACCTTGGCGGAGTTCGGCTCACGGCTTGGTGGACGTTTCACACTGCTGGAGCCGCTTGGTCCGGCTTCCAATCTGCTCACGGCCACTTCATGGGTGGAGCAGGAACTCGAGCTGCTCAAGGTGGATGTCCAAACGCATACCGCAGTAGATGAAGCCTTTCTCGAGCGTTTCAAACCTGATGCCATCGTCATGGCTACGGGAGCCGAGCCTCATACGGACCTTGGTATCGGCGATGATGGATCGATTCCGCTTATTTCCTCGGATGATGCGGCTGCGGGGCGCTTCGAGGATGTAAAGCTGGACATGACGGGCCTCAATGTCCTGATGGTCGATCGCCGAGCGAATTACGAGACGTGCCTGGTGCTGGAGTCGGTGGTGAACCGCGGTGGCAGGGTGACTCTGGTGACGCCTTTTGCCACGTTTGGGGCCAATATTGGCTTCACCCATTTGGCCTATTACCGCCCACGTTTGCATCAATGGGGCGTCGACCTTCGTGTGTCCACGTCACTGGCCAAGATTGCTGACGGGCAGGCGCACCTGCGAGATGGGTTCTCCGGTGAGGAGGATATAAAGCCCTTTGACCTCGTCGTCACCGGCATTCATCCGCGACCACGGACTGATCAGCGGGAGTTGTTTGAGCGGTTTGCTCCCACCCAGGTGGTCGGCGATGCCCGGGCGCCGCGTTCCGCTCTGGAAGCGTTTCGTGAGGGTGATCGGGCGGGTCGCACGGTTTGAGTCAGCCACGTCCGGCTACGCTAAACGCCAACAGGTGTATGCCGCCTTGCGATGCTGTGCACCTCAGCTATGGAGTCAGCGCAGGGCAATCGACCGAATCATCGTCTCGATGATCGTTTCGACGCCCTGCGACCGCCACTCACCAAAGTCCAACCGCAGACCCGGAGCTCGACGCTGGCTCACTCCGGCTGCTTGACGACACGGAGGTAAGGCTTAAGCGTCTTGTATCCCTGCGGGTATTTCTTTTGCGCCTCCTCGTCGCTGACCGACGGCGGAATGATGACGTCCTCACCGGGCTGCCAGTTCACCGGTGTCGCCACCGTATGGCGCGCGTTGAGCTGCAGTGAGTCGAGCAGCCTCAAGACTTCGTCGAAGTTCCGGCCAGAGGTCATCGGGTAGGTGAGCATGGCCTTGATGCGCTTGTCCGGGCCGATGAGGAACACGGAGCGCACGGTGGCGTTGTCCTGGGGTGTCCGCTCATCCGCCTTGCCCGTGACGTCCTCTGGCAGCATGTCGTAGAGCTTGGCCACGGCGAGATCCGTGTCGCCGATCATCGGATAGTTGGGCGCCGTTCCCTGAGTTTCTTCGATGTCTTTGGCCCAGGCGGCGTGGTTAGTGACCGGGTCCACCGACAGGCCGATGATCTTGGTGTTGCGGCGGTCGAACTCCGGCTTGAGCCGGGCCATGTAGCCGAGTTCCGTGGTGCAGACGGGCGTAAAGTCCTTCGGGTGTGAGAATAGGATGCACCAGGAGTCGCCGATCCAGTCGTGGAAGCGAATCTCACCGTCGGTGGTTTCGGCCGTAAAGTCGGGTGCGAGCGAGCCAATGCGCAGTCCCATGATCGTCCTCCAGAACGGGGCGGATTCGGGCAGGCAACATACTGCGCGCAGCGAACGGCGCCAAGTACGGATCCTGAATGAGCTAATGCGGGCGAGGAATTTGCCTTCCCGAGCTTGTCTCCGGGGTGCAGTGCGCTGCCCGCAGGGAGACAGACGAAGGTCGGCGTGCAACGCTCTACCGCTTAGCGCGAGGGAGGTTGATTCATGGGTCTGCTTGACGGACGCGTCGCCATCATCACAGGAGCTGGTCGAGGCGTCGGCCGTGCCACGGCGGCACTGCTCGCCGAACACGGAGCGAGGGTGGTATTGAATGATCTCGATGCCGAAGTGTGCAACGAGGCGGCAGCGAAGCTCGCGGCCGCGGGCGCACAAACCCTGAGTGTTCCCGGGAGCGTTACCGATCCGGGTCTGCCTGAACGGCTGATCGTGGATGCGGTTGATGCCTTCGGAGGTATCGACATTCTCGTCAACAATGCCGGCTACATCTGGAACGGTGCTGCACACAATCACACCGACGAGCAGTTCCAGGCCATGTTCGATGTTCACGTGGCGGCGCCGTTTCGGATCCTGCGCGCGTTCGCCGAGTGGATGCGCCCGCAGGCTAAGCGCGAAATCGACGCGTCCGGCCGTGCCCGCTGTCGCAAGGTGGTTAACGTGTCTTCCGTGTCCGGCACTCAAGGTGCGGCGACCCAGGTCGGCTACAGCTCGGCCAAGGCGGCGGTGGTAGGCTTGACGAAAACGCTGGCGAAGGAGTGGGGGCGCTATAACGTCACCGTCAATGCGGTGGCATTCGGCTACCTTGCCACGCGGCTCACGCAGGGTTTCGGCGAGACGCCCCCGACCATTGACGTGGACGGGAGGGCGCTGCGTGTCGGCATCAGCGATGAGGTGACCGCAGCGCTGATCGCTCGGACCCCGCTGCAACGTCTTGGTGAGCCTGAGGACGGTGCCGGCGGCATCTTCATGCTGTGCATCCCTCAGTCGGACTATGTCACGGGTGAGGTGCTGACCTGTTCGGGTGGCGCCTGAGAGTGCCAGGCGTTTCCGGGGTGAGCGCGCATGGCCCACTAGGGTCAGGTCAGGCGCGTGGGTCTCGAGCCGAGTCGTTTGCCCCCGCCATAGCGCCAGTGAGATGCTAATACCCCGTTCGCCGTTGCGCGCCCGCAGGGAGGTGTGATGTGACGGTCAACCGCCGTAATCTGCTCAAAGGCGCGGCCTCCGCCGCTGTCGCGGCTTCCGCCGGCTTCCCACTCTCGTCCGCTGCTGCTGCGGTTCGCGATGGTCGACCGGCTTATCGACGGCTTGCAGAGGCCGGTTTGCTCGATGAGCGCATCGAGACCATTGCCGCGCAATACGACGAGTGTCGCCTATGCCCGCACGAATGCGGGGTGGATCGTAACGGGCGTGACACCGGACTTTGCGGCGCCTCGGCCCGGGTGCGCGTCTTCAGCCATACCCCGCATTTCGGTGAGGAAATCCCGCTGGTTGGACGGCGCGGCTCGGGGACGATCTTTTTTTCTCACTGCAATTTGCGCTGCGTGTTCTGCCAGAACTGGCCGATCGCGCACGCCGGCCGTGGGCGCTTGATCAGCGATCGCGAACTGGCCGACATGATGATCGATCTCCAGCGGCGTGGCTGTCACAACATCAACCTGGTCACCCCGACGCACGTCCTGCCGAATATTGTGCGCGCGGTGGGGCTGGCGATGCGGCGCGGGCTGCGCCTGCCGCTCGTCTACAACACCAGCGGCTATGAGCGCGTGGAGATGATCCGCCTGCTCGACGGGATCGTCGACATCTACCTCCCCGACCTGAAGTTCATGGATGGCGCGCAGTCCGAGCGCTTTGCCATGGAACGGGCCGGAGACTATCCAGCCATGGCCCAGGCCTCCATCCTGGAGATGCACCGCCAGGTCGGGAACCTGGTCACCGATGATCGTGGTATCGCCTTGCGTGGACTCATGATCCGGCATCTGGTCATGCCCAACCGGGTAGCGGGCACGCGCGAGTTCGTGGCCTGGGTGGCGGAAAACCTGCCTCGGGACACGTACCTCAACATCATGCCGCAGTGGCGGGTCGAGCACCGCGCGTTCGAGTACGAAGATATTGCCCGCGGCCTCTACGTCAGCGAGTTCCTCGAAGCGATGGACTGGGCGCGGGAGGCGGGCTTGACCCATTTCGACGAGCGCGCGCTCGCCGCAGAAGAGGTCTATCGTCGGCGCCTGGCGTCCTGAGGGATCAGGCTGACCAGAGGCCGCTAATGGCGTGGCCACACTGGGAGCAGCGCCCATCGTCGAGGTCGACCTCGTCCACGAAGAATCCCAGCCGACTGATCACCTGATGTGAGCAATTCGGGCAGCGGGTGTTCTCGCCTTCGTGTCCGGTCACGCGGCCGACGTAGACGTGGCGCAGTCCTGATTCCATCGCTACGCGGCGCGCCTGATCCAGGGTCGAAACCGGGGTTTGCGGAAGGTTTGTCAGCTGGTAGAGCGGATAGAAGCGCGCAAGGTGCAGCGGCGTGTCCGCACCCAGCTCGTCGTGAATCCACTTGCACATGCGCGCGATGTCTTCGAGGTTGTCATTCAGGCCCGGGATCACGATGGTCGTGACTTCCAGATGCACGCCGCTCGCGCGCACCTGAAGGAGCGTATCCAAAATAGGCTGGAAACGTCCGGCGACGAGCTCACGATAGAACTGGTCGTCGAAGGCCTTGAGGTCGACGTTCACGGCATCGAGTACCTCGATCAGCTCGGCCAGGGGCTCGGGGCGGATGAAGCCGCCGGTGTGCATGAAATTGAGCAGTCCGGCTGCGCGGGCCTGCCTGGCGATGTCGAGCATGTATTCGTAGAACACCACGGGCTCGCCAAAGGCGTAGCTGATGGAACGCAGACCGGCTACCTGCGCCTGTTCGATCACCGCCTCCGGCGGCATGTCGTAGGCGTGAACCTCGTGCGGCTCGACCTGGGCCATGTCCCAGACCTCGCAGAATTTGCAGCCCAAGTTGCAGCCGGCGGTCGATACAGCCAGCGTGCGGCTTCCCGGCAGGGCGTGGAAGAACGGCAGACGCTCGACGGGTTCTTCCTGCACGATCACCGGGTTGGCGTAGGCCAGAGTCTGACCTTGCCCTTGGTGGTTGCGACGAACCCGACAGCGCGCGGTCTGGCCGGGCGTGAGTTCGCATTGCCATGGGCAGAGATCGCAGCGGAGTCTGCCGCCGCCGAGCTCACTGAACCAGGCCGCTTTTCTGGGCCGGATCAGGCCGCGGCCGGTGTCGCCAACCTGAGCCGAAGCGACGCCGCTGCGCGCCAGGCACATCATGCACAAGCCGGCAGCGCCAGCCTTCAGGAGTTCACGGCGGGAACTGGAAAGGATCAGGTCGGGGTGATCTTGCGCGTGCTTCTCGGACATACATCACCGCCTGGCTATCAACAGAGCGGCCAGCGCTGTCCCGTTGACGATGGCCGCCAACAGGAAGCAGGCCACAATGCCGAGGATAGGCGCGATCAGCACGCTTGCCAAGGCGGCCCCCGCGCAGGCGCCGAACAGCTCGATCCCGTAAACCAGGCCGGCCGAGCGCTCCGGGCGCTGGTTGGCGGCCCGGAACGCGGCCGCTGTGAGCGGAAAGTCAACGCCGTTCAGTAGGCCGCCGGTGAAGGTCAGGGCGGCAAAGCACAGGAACACGGCGCTTGCCGAGGTCAGCGCCGCGGTCAGAGGAAGCAGCAGGGCGATCAGCAGGGCGAACAGTGCGATGGCTCCCTGAACGCACGCGAGCAAACCGAGGCTCGCCCGTTGCTTCACTCTGGCCTGGGTCAGCGCCGTCCCGGCGGCCAGTCCCGCCATGAAGATCGCTACGATCAGGCCGAGCATTTCGTAGACGAAGCCGTACAGACTCTGAAACGCGAACAGCAGGGCCACCTGCATGGCCATGGTCGAAAGCCCAGTGGTGAAAACGGCCAGGCTTACGGCCAGTTGTCGATCGGGAGCAGTAGCGCGTTCTCGGCTCGTTATGCGCAGCAGTCCGATAAGGACCAGAACCAGCACTGCCGGCAGCGCAATCCACCCGGGACGCACGTCCAGCAGGCGGCCGAGCTGCTCGGCGGTTCGGGTGCCGGTCAGGTCGCCCCAGAACATCAAGGTATGGAAGTAGCCGACGGGTCGAAAATCGGAATTGACGAACAGGCGCTCGTCGACCTCGTCGAGTTCGTCCAGCGTGGGTGTCAGCGGTGCTTCAGGGCGCAGAGGTGGCGAAGGGGGGCCGGTGCGGTGGGCGTCAGGAGAGCGACCGTGGTGGCGCAGAACCCAGTTCACCCGCGCCAGTTGACCCGGCTCGAGCAGCAGCGCGAAGTGACCGGGAGAAAAAGCCTGGCTGCGCACCTCGCGCGCACGGTAGCGCTCGATCAACCGCTGGGGTGCGGCGCTTATAACCTCGGGTGAGTCGCTGGCGAGATAGATCAGGTGGTGGTCGCCGACCACCAGCATGTGCTCGAAGTGTCGAGCCAGGGTGTGGCGCAGGGTGGCATTGCGGTTGGCCACCGCGCGTCCACGCAGACCCGGGGTCGAGACCGCATTGAGCACCAGCAGTCCGCCTTCGGCCAGCCGCGCTCGCGCCTCGGTGAAGAACTCAGTGGTGTAGAAGCGGTTGAGTACGGCCGTTGCCGGGTCCGGGACGTCGATCAGGATCACGTCCCATTGCTCGCGACTTTCCTTGACGAAAAGGCGGCCGTCGCGGTGGACGAGATTCACCCGCGGCGAGTCCAGGGCGGCCAGTGTCGCCGCGCCGAGATAACGCCGCGCAGCCGCGGTCAGCACCTCATCGAGTTCGACGTAGTCGACCCGCTCGACCGGGTGCTCGAGGATTTCGCCGAGCGTACCGCGCAAGCCGCCGCCGATCAGCAGGACGCGCCTTGGGTCAGGGTGCTGGGTGAGGCCGAAGTGGGCGAAAACTGCGGCTTCCTGTTCTTCGAAGTGCGCGCTGGGCGCATCGGGACCCGCTGCCGCGAACATCAGATGCCCGCTGCGGTAGAAGCTCAGCTGATCGTCGCGGCGGGCGATGCTGATGTTGCCATGCCGCGATTGACGCACTTCGAGCAATTCATGTTCCGGTGCGATCGAGCGCCACTGCAGGTAGTGGCCGAAGCGTTCCACGCCGGGGAGCGTTGCAAAGCCCAAGATCCCGACCAACAGGACGCCGGTCAGCGCATGCCGCCCACTGCGAGGTAGCGGCTCCCCCATCCCCGTGGTCCTGGCACCCGCCCAGAGCACGGCCAGAACCACCAGGAGCCCAGCCAGGACCACCACTTCGAACGCGTTCAGGTAATGCACCAGCAGCAGGCTGAAGGTCATGCCACCGATGATGTTGCCCAGGGCCTCGCCGATGTAGGTCTTGCCCGCGCCGAGCGTATCGTCGTTGCGATCGTGCAGGCGCCAGAGTTTGGCCAGCAGCACGAACTGCATTCCGAGCAGAATGCCGACGGGTGCAAGTAGCAGCAGGCTGCCCAGCATGATGTCGGTCAGGGCCAGGTAGGCGCCGGGGACGACGTCGAAGATGCCGCGCAACGCTCGGCTGGCGAGTACGCTCAGTGCGAGCGTTGGCAGCAGGATCAGGGCGTTGAGTGCCATCAGCGTCAGCACTCGCTCGCTGCGCTCGGCGAGCGCCGTGCCCACGGCGGTGCCGACACCGACCCAGATCAGCCAAGCCGCCAGGATGATGCCGATGGACAGCTCATTGCCGTGAAACACCATCAGCAATTCGCGCAGCATCACCACCTGGGCAAGCTGCGAGACCACGCCCAGCATCAGCACAGAACCCAGGTGGGCGGGAACGGTCTTCATACGCTGCGTTTCAGGCCCAGTAGTAGGTGCGGGAATCGAAGCCTATGCCTTAGTAAAGCTGCGATGCGCATCGCGCAGATCCTCCACGGCCGCCTCCAGCAGGTGGCCACCGTCCTCGACGGTGGCCAGCGACGGATCTGATCCCATGCGGCCGTCGGGAAAGCGCGCGCGGTAGTCGGCCGCGTCACGGAAACGGCCATTCGGTGCGACCTTGGGATGGAGCTGGGCGTCCTTAACGTGATCCGGATACGCGTGGTAGCTGAGTGCCACTTCGTTGGCGGTGGCGTGCTGGCCGTTGGCGTCACCGTACAGTTCCCTGGTGAGCGCGAGCACCCGTCGGCCGGTGAACCAATTGTCGAGCTTTAGGTGCAGGGTGCTCGCCGTTGCGGCGAAGCTCGCTTCGCCATAGATCTCCGCGAACGCCGCCTGCACGGTGGCGATGTTGCCCCCATGGCCGTTCAGGAAGTGGAAGTGGGTGAAACCGTGGCGGGCCAGGGAGCGAACCACGTCGGTAATCACAGCGATCAGCGTGGTCGGTCGCAGCGCGACAGAGCCAGGAAAGGCCAGATGATGCTGGGCGACGCCGATACCGAGAGTCGGACCGACGAGAACGCCGTCGCGGTCGCCAAATTCGCGCGCCACGGTCTCAGGGCAGATGGCATCGGTGCCGATGAAGCCGGTGGGTCCGTGCTGTTCGTGGGAGCCGATCGGCACCAGGATGGCGCGGTGTGTTTCGAGGTGGCGTTGCACCTCTTCCCAGGTGCAGAGGTCCAGGCGCATGGCAACTTCCTTTGTGGTGGCAAGCGACGAGTATGCCGGCTGCCGGGGACGTCTGTCCGATTGGCCGGTGGTCGATTGGACGCGCTGATTGCCTGAAGGGCGAGGTTGGAGGTGCGTGGTCGACGCATTCGATGTCTCGGACTTCCGTGTTCCATGGGCCGGTCTACGGTACTTCGTCGACTGATGGTGTGACGCTGCGGTATTGCTTCGGGTCGTTCTGATGCACCGTCGCCGTGTGCCGCGCAGTGATATGGTCCAGACCGGAGGCTCGCGCAACTGTTCGGTGCGGGGGAACATCGGACCAAGCTGGATCATTGGCGGTTCAACGCACTAGGGGAGACAGTCATGCCTGCTGAGCACGAAACCGCGAGCGCAGTGATGCAGCCGGGCTCGGCGGCGATCTTTCGCGGCGACCTGCTCCACGGTGGCGGTACCCATCGAGATGGTCCGCCACGGCGCGGGCTGTCGGTTTCCTATTGCCTCGGTTGGCTGCTGCCGGTCGAGAACAGCTGGTTGGGCGTTCCGCCGGAGCGGGCGAAGCAGCTCCCCGAGCGCGCCCAGGAGCTGCTCGGCTATGAGCTCTACGACGGTACGTTGATGGGCTGCGGCATCATCAACATGTACGAAGTCGGCAGTCCCAAGGCGATTCTGGCGAAGTGAGCATGGCGGCGGTCAGGACGCAGGACGCGGCAGATTACGTGATCGTTGGTGCCGGATCGGCAGGATCGGTGCTCGCCGACAGGCTGTCTGCCGATGGCCGCTTCAGCGTCGCCGTGGTCGAGTACGGCGGGACCGATGCCGGGCCGTTCATTCAGATGCCCGCTGCGCTGTCCTACCCGATGAACATGCGCTGCTACGACTGGGGTTATCGCACCGAGCCGGAACCGAATCTGGACGGGCGCTCGCTGGCCGCCCCGCGCGGCAAGGTGCTGGGCGGCTCGTCCTCGATCAACGGCATGGTCTACGTTCGCGGCCATCCCAGGGATTTCGACACCTGGGAGCGTCTCGGGGCCACGGGCTGGGCCGCGCGACATGTGCAGCCCTATTTCCGGCGCCTCGAGCATGTCGTCGGCGGCGGAGACGCATTCCGCGGGCGGGACGGTCCGATGCGGATCCGACGGCCAGAGCCGTCGCACCTACTCGATGAGGCCTTCATCGCCGCCGCGGAGCAGGCGGGTTACCGCCGGAGCACCGACTACAATGGCGGCGGTCAGGAAGGTTTCGGACCGCTGGAGCAGACGATCAACTCTGGACTGCGCTGGTCTGCAGCACGGGCCTATCTGAGATCGGCGCTGCGTCGGGAAAATGTCCGCCGCTACCGCGGGCTGGTCACGCGCATCCTCTGGCGCGGCGATACGGCGACGGGCATCGAGTACCTCCATCGCGGACGTCTGCGCAGCCTTGCAGCCCGGCGTGAAGTGCTGCTTTGCGGCTCGGCCTTCAATTCGCCGAAGTTGCTCATGCAATCCGGTGTGGGTCCCGCGGAGCACCTGCGGAAGCTCGGCATCCCCGTGCAGGGCGACCGTCGCGGGGTCGGTCGCAATCTTCAGGACCACCTCGAGATCTATCTGCAGATGCGCAGCGCGCAGCCGATCACGCTGCGCCGTTACATGAACCCCTTTGCGAAGGGGTTGGCAGCGGCCCAGTGGCTTCTCACCCGAACGGGCGTCGGCGCCAGCAATCACTTCGAAACCGGTGGTTTCGTGCGGTTGCTGCCGGACTCCGACTACCCCGACGCGCAGTACCACTTCCTGCCCCTGGCAATCCGTTACGACGGTTCCCAGCCGGAAAAGTCGCACGGCTTTCAGGTGCACGTCGGTCCCACTCGCTCCGAAGCCAGGGGCTCGATCTGGCTGGACTCCGCGGACCCACTGGCGCCGCCGCGGATCCGCTTCAATTACCTTTCGGGCAAGCACGACCGGGAAGCGTTCCGGGCCTGTGTGCGGCTGAGCCGCAGGATCTTCGCCCAACCCGCCTTCGAGGCATTCGCTGCCGGAGAGATCACGCCAGGTGTGGCGTGCAGCAGTGACGAAGACATTGATCGGTTCGTCGCGCGGGAAGTCGAGAGTGCCTACCATCCCTGCGGGAGCTGCCGGATGGGCGCGGCCGATGACCCGGATGCGGTGGTGGATCCCGAGTGTCGGGTCATCGGCACGGAAGGTTTGCGCGTGGTGGATTCCTCGATCTTCCCCACGATCACCAACGGCAACATCAACGCTCCGACGCTGATGGTCGCGGAGAAGGCGGCAGATCACATCCTTGGTGGCCAGACTCTCGATCCGGAGCCGTGGCCGTGACAGGGGCTTTGGACCCACGCTGCTGCAATTTCGCAGGATCCGGCGGGTTCCCGACAATCGCAAGCGTGCAGCTCGCGTCCGGCCATCACTTATACTGATTCCGCATTCGGCTCGCGCTGTCAGACCTGACCGAACCCACCGTGAGGCTGCGAGAGTGGCCGATGGCGAGTCGTGCGTGGGAA
>SLQW01000122.1 GCA_007131295.1 Pseudomonadales bacterium
CACGGCTGCTGCTGACATTCCGGCCGGGGGCAGAGCTGATCGTCCGTGAGCGGGCTGCGCCTTCGGCAGCCGAGCGCAACCTCATGGCGGAGCTGGAAGAAGGTCAGTATGACGTTCGCGATCTGAACGCTTCCTTCGACGGTTCTCGCTTTGTCTTCGCGCTGCGCGGTCCTTTCATACCCGGAGCAAACGACGAAGACCAGCCCACCTGGAACATCTGGGAGTTCGACCGCAGTGCCGATCTATTGCGCAGGGTCATCGCCTCAGATACCACGGCAGAGACGGGCCATGACATTTCGCCAGCCTACCTGCCCGACGGCCGTATCGTTTTTTCCTCGACGCGGCAGCGTCAAAGCAAGGCGGTTCTTCTCGATGAAGGCAAACCGCAATTCGATGCGCTGAACGAAGAGCGGAACGAGCCGGCATTCGTGCTCCATGTCATGAACGCTGACGGCAGCGATATTCGGCAGATTTCCTTCAATCAGAGCCACGATCTGCACCCGGAAGTGATGGATAGCGGCCAGGTCGTCTTCACCCGCTGGGACCGGGCCAATGGGCGTAACGGTATGCATCTGTATCGGATGAATCCGGACGGTACCGATCTCGAACTCCTTTACGGCGCCAGAAGTCATCAAACCGGCACAGACGGCGCGACGGTGCAGTTCCTCAAGCCACGCTTTGCTGACGATGGGATTCTGGTGCAGCTTCGGCCCTTCGCGTCGGCCGACGGCGGCGCCGACCTGGTAGTCATCGACGTCGACGGCTTCGTCGAAAGCGAGCAGTCCGTACCTTTTCAGGCGGGTGGTGTTTCAGGTCAGGCCCAGAGCTCTGCGACCGTAAATGATGTGCGCACCAATGGAGAGATCTCACCAGGCGGCCGCTACAGCTCAGCATGGCCGTTGCGGGATGGCAGCGGCCGTATGTTCGTGACCTGGAGTCTGTGTCGACTGCTTGGCGAGGGTGATCGCACGCTGCCGTGCACGACAAGCTTGCTGGAGGATCCGGACGCCATTGCGGCTCCGCCGCTTTATGGCCTGTATCTATACGACGCTGTGACCGAAACGCAGCTTCCCGTCATACCGCCAAGGGAAGGAGTGATGTTCACTGAGGTCGTGGCCGCGCAGAGCCGGCCGCTGCCGCTGATCCTGTTCGATCAGGTCGACTCCGGCGTCGCGGATCCTCTGCTTGCCGATGCGGACAGTGGAGTGCTCGCGATACGCAGCGTCTACGACATCAATGGCGTTGATACCACTGGACCTGGCATAGCGGCCCTGGCTGATCCTGCGCTTACGACGGCTGCAGAGCGCCCTGCACGTTTCCTGCGCGTAATCAAGGCTGTGGCGCTTCCAGACGACGACGTACGTGATTTTCGCAATACCGCCTTCGGTCGTGGCGGACCCGGCAACGGTATGCGCGAGATCATCGGTTACGCGCCTATCGAGCCGGACGGCTCAGTGATCGTCCAGGTCCCCGCGAATGTGCCGCTGGGGGTGGAGGTCCTGGACGGCAGGGGCCGTCGTATAAGCGACCGGCACCGGAGCTGGTTGCAGGTTCGGCCCGGTCAGACCCTCTCCTGCACGGGGTGCCACCGAGCAAACAGTGGTTTGTCGCACGGGCGCAAGGAGGCCTTCGAAAGTGCATGGGTAGGTGCCACGAGCACCGGCCAGCAGTTCCCTAATACGGTACCGGAACTGTTTGCGGATTTTGGCGAGACGATGGCTGAAGTCCGTACGCGTATCAGCTGTACGACCGACTGTGCGGTTCGAGTGCCGAGCGTCGACGTGGTTTTCGAGGATGTCTGGACTGACGAGGTCAGTGCGGGACGGGCCCCGGATGAATCCTTTGCCTGGCGCTACTTGGACCTGCAAACGCCGGTTCCGGTGGCGGCTGACTGCCTGACGCAATGGCAGCCGCGCTGTCGCGCGGTTATCCACTATGAGGAACACATCCATCCCTTGTGGGATCTCGATCGCAGTGTCATCGATCCGGAGGATGGATTCACGGTCATTGCCGACCATACCTGCACGGGCTGCCACAGCCGCACCGACGACATGGGTGCGCTGCGGGTGCCGATCGCCAATCTCGATCTGGGCGATGGGCTCTCGCCGCTGCAGCAGGATCACTTCAACGCTTACCGGGAGCTGGTGTTCCCCCGCAACGAGCGCGAGGTCGTTGATGGCGTGCTCCAGGATCGACTGATCGAGGTGGGCGTCGACGAGGAGACTGGCGAGCCTATCCTCGCGACGGTGTCCCAGCCGCCACCCATGGCGGTTGGGCGCGCACTTTCCGCCGGTCGGTTCTTCGACCGCTTCGAACCGGGCGGCAGCCACGCAGGCTGGTTGACGCCTGCCGAACTGCGTCTGCTCTCCGAGTGGATCGACATCGGGACGCAGTATTACAACGACCCGTTCGCGGCACCGGAGGATTGAGATGGTCCTCCGCCTGTCCCTGGTAGCAGTCCTGATCTGCATCTGTTTCGCCGCGCCGGCACAGGCGGCAAACGTGCAGGCCGTGGTTGCCGAGCCGTATATGGAGCTTCATACCGGACCCGGCCGCGGCTATCCGATCTTTCACGTCTTCGATCGAGGAGAGTCGTTCGAAATCCTCGCGCGACGCACGGACTGGTTTCGAGTCCGAGGGCAGCGAGATCACGTCGGTTGGGTCAATTTGGCCCAGATGCGCCGCGCGACGACGCCGGAAGGTCGGCCCCTCGAGATAGACCATCCCGACGCGGCTGCCTACTTCGAGCGCCGCTGGGAGTCGGGGGTGATGCTCGGAGACTTTGGCGGCGGCGACATTATTTCCGCGTACGGCAGCTATCTGCTGACCCGCAACCTGGCGGTGGAACTCACCGGCAACACGATTACCGGTCGTTTCTCAGACGCATGGATGATCAATGCGCACCTGGTGCACCAGCCGTTCCCAGAATGGCGGGTATCGCCTTTCCTGTCTCTGGGTACGGGTGTGATCTGGATCCGGCCGCAGGCGCGGCTTGCGGAGGCAGAGCGTCGAACCGACCAGGTCGCGAGCGTCGGGGTGGGCTTACGCATGCATCTGACGCGCCGATTCGTGGTGCGGGCTGAATACAAGAGCCATCTGGTCTTCACCAATCGCAATGAGAATGAGGCGGTGGACGAATGGAAAGCAGGTTTCGCATTCTTTTTCTGAAGTGCGCGCTTCTCGCTGCAGTCGTTGCGGGGACGAGCGGGTGTAGTTCACTCGGGCGCGAGGTGTTGCACGATGAGGACGGCCCGGTCGTAGACCCGACCGTGGATCGCCGCGAGATCCGGCAGCCGCGTATCGATACGGAGAACTTCGAGCTCGGTGTGTTCGGTGGCTTCGTCAGCGTCGAGGACTTCGGCACAAACGCCGGCTACGGCGTCCGACTTGCCTATCACATCAGTGAATCACTATTCGCGGAAGTGATGGCTGGCCAGAGTGACGCCGGCA
>SLQW01000069.1 GCA_007131295.1 Pseudomonadales bacterium
AGTCGTTGAGCTTCGACGATGCATGCGCCGAGCACTATGCCTTGATTCGTTCTGACCTGGCTGCGCGTGGTCAACCGATTGGCCCGAACGACCTGATGATCGCCGCGATTGCAGTGGCCCACGATGCCACGCTGGTTACGCGCAATCAGCGTGAGTTCGAGCCCGTTTCGGACTTGGTGTTGGAGTCCTGGTAGGCGATTGTGCGGTCAGATCGGGGTCGCTGTGGCCACCCGGACTTCTCCGGCGACGCTGCCGGGCGACGATGTATCGAGGCCACCGTCGGCTGAGATCAATGAACGAAATCCAGCGTCAGCAGCAACCGCGGCGTCTCCTCACCGATGTGCGGCGAACGATGGACGACGCCGCCGACGCTCCCGCCTTCCCAACCTTCGCCGCGGAACAGCGCTATACACCCAGGTTCGATGACTTGAATCGCATCGCCGGATGCCGAGCGCAGCAGCGGCAGATCACTACGGCCGAGCAGGCTGCGGTCGACGCAGGGTTCCGGCAACCACTCGGTGCCGCGGCCTCCGTAGGTGGTGATCAGCCGACACGGAATGTGATCGACGTGGAAGCGCGGACACATGGGGCCATGCAGCGTGGCAACGCGGACCCCCACGGCGTCGAGTTCGAACAGGCTTGCGAACAGCTCCCGCTGCAGGTCGAGATCGGCACACCAGGCGTCGAATCCGGGGATCGCGGCCAGCTTCGGCCCCATGAGGCCGAGCGCTTCGACCAGCGCTGGCGCTGAGGCTTGCGCCGGCCCCATGACCCACTCCACCGCAGGCAGGGACCGCTCGCGCAGCACCTGCGCAACGAAGGTGGCCGCGTCCGCATCGAGGCGGCGTTCGGCGACGGCCAGATGCACACCCGGTTCGTAGATGCTGGCCAGATCCGCGAGATCAGGGCTGAAACGAGCGTGCTCAAGCATGGGCTGCATCCTCTTCCAGGTAGCCTTCGGGCAACCACGGTGGGAAGGGATCGGGGAGCGTCTGCCAGCCACGCGGACCGAGCGTGAGCTCATGGTCGTCGAGAAGGCAGGCGTCAAGGGCACTGCGGGCGGCCATGGCGTCCATGCCCTGGCCAATGAACACGATTTCCTGACGCCGATCGCCGTAGGGGTGCGCCCAGCGCCGCATGATCTGATCGATGGCCTCTGAGTCCTCCGGCCAGTCCGTCTCGTCCACCGCGGCCCAGAAGAGACCGGCGAAGCCGTGGTGCATGATGCCGCCGGCCTGGGACCAGGAGCCGGCAAGATCCGGGCGCGTCGCGAGCCAGAAGTAGCCCTTGGAGCGCAGCAGGTTGCCGTGGCGCCAACCGGCGGAAAGGAAGTCGAAGAGACGCTGCGGATGGAAAGGACGGCGGGCGCGGTAGACGAAGCTGCCGATGCCGTATTCCTCGGTTTCCGGCGTATGTTCGCCGCGCATTTCCTTCAGCCAGCCAGGGGCCGTCGAGGCGCGTTCGAAGTCGAAGCGACCGGTCTCGAGCACCCGGTCGAGAGGCACGCGGCCGTGGTCTGCGTGGAGGATGTCCGCTTCCGGATTCAGCCGCCGGAGCACGGCAGTCAGCGCCTCGAGCTGCTCGTCGTTCACAAGGTCCGCCTTGCTGACGACGAGCACGTCGCAGAACTCGATCTGCTCGATGAGCAAATCGGCAACGTTGCGATCGTCATCTTCGCCGAGCGATTCGCCGGCCTCCTTCAGACTCAGTGCCTCGTGGTAGTCGCGGGGAAAGTTCACCGCATCGACCACGGTGACCATGGTGTCGAGGCGGGCGACATCGCCAAGGCTGACGCCGTTCTCGTCGCGGAAGGTGAAGGTTTCCGCGACCGGCAGGGGTTCGGAGATCCCGGTGGATTCGATTACGAGATAATCGAAGCGGCCCTCGCCCGCCAGGCGGGAGACTTCTAGCAGCAGATCCTCGCGCAGCGTGCAGCAGATGCAGCCGTTGCTCATCTCCACCAGCCGTTCCTCGCCGCGGTGGAGGTCCACCTCGCTGCGGACGGTGGCGGCGTCGATGTTCACCTCGCTCATGTCGTTGACGATCACCGCCACGCGGCGACCTTCGCGATTGTTGAGGATGTGATTCAGCAGCGTGGTCTTGCCGGCGCCGAGGAATCCGGAAAGTACGGTGACGGGAAGGGGCATGTGAGCGCTCTGATGAAATAAATACGTTATAACATAACTATCACAGAGCGTAGCTCGTCACGCCTGATGAATTCAACCGCTGGCGAGGGTGACGCCAGCGAGCCCGAGGTAGACGGACATCGACAGCAAGTCGATCAGCGAGGTGACCAGTGGGGCGCTGGCGTAGGCCGGATCGAGGCGGAGCCGCAGCAGGATCCACGGCAGCAGCAGGCCCACCAGACTGCCCACCACGACCGCCAGCGTTGCCGAGGCTGCGATGACCCAGGCCAAGTCCGGTGTCGCCCGAAAGAGACCCAGGACCCATGCGGCCGCACCCACCGATACTCCTAGCGCGGCCGCCACGCCGACCTCGCGCCCCAGCACGCGCGACCAGTCGGCCGGTCGGACATCGCCGGTGGCCAGCGCGCGTACCGCCAGCGTTGCGGACTGGGCGCCGGCGTTGCCGCCACAATCGATCACCAGCGGCAGAAAGGCCACCAGGACCAGGGCCGCGGCCATGGTTTCGACATGCAGGGCGAGAATGCCGCTGGCAAGAAATCCGGTGCCGATCAGCAACAGCAGCCATGGAATACGGCGGCGATAGAGCAGCCAGGGGCTGGCGTGCCGCAGGTTGACGCCGATGACGCCGACGCCTCCCAGGCGGTGGAAGTCTTCGGTCGCCTCTTCTTCGGCGATCTCCATCAGATCGTCCACCGTGACGATGCCGATGAGACAGCGGGCGTGATCGACCACCGGCAGGACTTCAAGGTCGTAGTGGCGCACCAGCGCCACGGCTTCCTCCCGGTCCGATTCCGGGGTCACGCTCACCAGGCCGGTATCCATCAGATCGGCGAGCGTCGTTTCGGGATCGGCAAGGATGAGTGCCTGCAGGTCGATCTGCCCGAGCAGCGCGCCGGTGTCGTCGGTGACGAAGAGCAGGTCACTGACCGCATCCGGTCGATCCAGGGCGCGCAGGGCAGCGAGCGCCTTGTCGGGCGTCCAGGTCGGCCTCAGGGTGATGCAGTCGGGATCGAGGCGCCGGCCGATGCTGCGCGGCGGCCAGGTCAACGCTCGGCGTGCTCGCGCCGCATCCACGGCTGGCAGGTGCGCGAGCAGATCGTCGACCTCGGTATCGGCGAGTTCCGCGAGCAGGGCGGTGCGATCGTCGGCCGACATGCGCTGCAGCAGGGCGCTGCTTTCGAACGTGGTCAGGTCGGCGAGCAGCTCGGCCTGTTGAGGCGGCGCAAGGTAACTGACGACTTCGGCCGCGGCTTCCTCCTCGAACATCTTCAGCAGGAACACCCAGTCCTCGCGGTCCTGCTCTAGGAGTGCGTCGGCGGCGTCGGCGGGAGCCAGTTGCCGCACCAGGCGGCGCAGTTCCGGCCAGCTTCGGCGCTTGAGCAGCACACGAATCTGCTGTCTGAGTTCAGCCACCGCGGATCAGCGCTCGAAAAGCCCGGAGGACGTGCCGGCCTCGTCCGGCTGAGCCACCACCAGCGACCAGCTCACCTCGCTGACGACGCCCTCGAGGCTCAAGCGCGCCACGACCTGCTCCAGGAACGCATGGTTCTGGCCGGTGCCGGCCAGCTCTGCCCGCAGTTTGACGCGTCCGCTCGGCTCCTGGGTACCGCTGTGCAGGCCTCGGAGCTGGAGCGGACCGTTGCGGATGGCCTGCAGCAGCAGCGCCCGCACCTGCGCCTCGTCCTCCTGCTGGCAGACTGCGGTCAGGGCGTAGGTGCTTTCGACCTCACTGTGCTCGTCCACCGGTTGCCGGTTGATCCAGCCTGCGAGCGGGCGCAGTGCGAGATTCGCGATGAGGACCACGCCCGTGATCAGGAGCGCGTGGACCGCGTAGCCCATGCCCGCCATCACGCCCACCGCAGCCGAACACCACATGGTCGCGGCGGTGTTGAGACCGCGGACATTGAAACCGTCACGCATGATGACGCCGGCGCAGAGAAAGCCGATGCCGGACACCACCTGGGCGGCGACCCGGGTCGGACTGAGTTCGCCCGGAACCATGGTTCCGATCATGACGAAGGCTGCGGAACCGAGGGCAACGAGTGCGTTGGTCCGAAGCCCGGCGGTGCGCTGGCGACGCTGCCGTTCGTAGCCGATCAGTGCGCCGAGCACCACGGCCAGCAGCAGACCGAAGGCCGACTGCAGGTAGTCTGCCAGCGTCGTCAGACCCATGGCATCGGACCCGGCCACATTACACGGCCGGGATCGTCAGGAGGGCTGTGGCGATCGAGAAGTAGATCAAGATGCCGCAGATGTCCGCGATGGATGTGATCAGCGGCGCGCTGGCCGTCGCCGGATCGAACCCGAAGCGGTTCAGGAGCAGGGGCAGCACCATGCCGATCATGCTGCCGAAGGCCACCACCAGCACCATCGACAGGGAGACGACCGTGGCCACCTCGGCCCCACCTCGCCAGAGGCCGAGGCCGTAAACGGCCACGCCCATGGTCAGGCCCAGGGCGATCGCGACGCCGAGTTCCTTGCCCCAGAGGCGCAGCCAGTCCCTGGCCATGACGTCACCGATGGCCAGGGCGCGCACCATCAAGGTGGCGGACTGGGAGCCCGCGTTGCCGCCGGAGTCGACGATCAGCGGCAGGAAGAACACGAGTGCGATGACCGCCTCGATGGTGGCCTCGAAGTAGGCGATGCCGGCGCCGCCGAAGATGTTCATGAACACCAGCAGCACCAGCCAGCCGACGCGCTTGCGGTAGAGGAGGGAGGGGCGGGCATCGCGCAGGCTCAGGCCGACGACGCCGACACCGCCGAGCTTGTGGAAGTCCTCGGTGGCTTCCTCCTCGACCACGTCCATCACGTCGTCGACCGTAACGGCACCGAGCAGGACGCCGTGGCTGTCCACCACCGGCAGCGCCGTGATGTCGTAGTGCTGGATCGCGCGCGCGGCCTCGTTGCGGCTCTCGCCGGCATCGATGCTCACCGGCGGACCGGAGATCAGGCTCTGCACCTCCTTGTCGGGCTTCTCCAATACGAGGCGCTTGAGGCTGATCGTGCCCTGCAACCTGCCGCGGTGGTCGGTTACGTAGAGCGTGTTGACGCCGTCGCCCTTTTCGCCCTGACGGCGGATATGGTCCAGCGCCCGCGCCAGCGACCAGTTCGGGCGGACGGTGACGAACTCGGTGTTCATGAGCCGCCCGGCGCTCTGCTCCGGATAGCCCAGCTGCTCCATGGCATGGCGGACTTCGGCGGGAGACAGCAGGCGCAGGATTTCCTGAAGCTGCTCCGGCTTCAGGTCCTCCAGCAGGGACGTCCGGTCATCGGCGGAGAGGCCACGCAGCAGCGGAATGCCCAGTTCGTCGTCGGCGGCACTGAGGATCTGATACTGCTGCGGCGGATCCAGATAGGAAAAGACCTCCGGACGCTCTTCTCCCGGCAGCATGCCGAAAACTTCGAGCACCATGTTCGGCTCGAAGTCCTCGAGGGCATGGGCGATGTCCTGGACGTGTTCCTCCGGCAGCCGCTCGGCGAGTGCCTCGTAGGCCCCCGACTCGATCAGTTCGCGGAGCGGCTGCTTGCCCGGATCCTGCGGCAGTTCCTGTTCCATGCTTCCCCCTTACGCTGGCGAACGGGCGATTCTCGCGAGGAAATGCTGCTGCAGAGTGACCGCGCCCGCGGCAGGGCACGGCAATGCGGAACCCGTCGGACGGTCCGGGGTGAACGAACTGGGGCAAGGGCTGGTGCAATGGTCTGCGCCGGGCCGAGCTTGCATCCTGACGGGTGGCGGCAGGGCACTCGGCGGCACGATGTGTATCAGGCCGTCACTGCTTCCTGCACGGACCCGGTACGTTCAGCGCTCCGGCGAGCGCGACGACTCCAGGGTTCCAAGGCAGCGGTTCCTCTCTCGGCTGATGGCGCAGGTAGTCTAACGGTCGTTATCGTGTGGTCAAGTGGCGACCATTATCTGCGGGATTTAACGGCATCAGGAGGAAGGACTTTGTTGGGCGAAATTACGACGTTGTTGAACTATCTCTTGATCACGGTGGCGGCGATCTTCGTGATCGTGAATCCGCTGACTACCGCGTTCGTGTTCATGTCGCTGCTGCCTTACGCCAGCGACCGGCGGCGCGAGCAGGTCGCGCGCCGTGCGGTGCTGATGTCCACCAGCATTTTCTTCGTCTTTGCATTGCTCGGAGGGATCATCTTTCAGCTCTTCGGCATCACGCTGGAGGCGTTCCGCATCGCCGGGGGAATCATCCTGTTCGGCATCGCCATGGGGATGATCCGCCAGGGTACGGGAGAGTCCGAGCAGTCGGCGCTCCTCGAAGGCGACGACGACGGCGATCATTCCCCGGCGGCGAAGCACGCGCAGAGCCTGGCCATCATTCCGCTGGCAATTCCTTTCATCAGTGGTCCCGGCTCCATTGCCACGGTCATGATCCTCACCAGCGAGGCGCCGACGATCTGGCACGTGGGGCTGGTGTTCGTGGCCATCCTCATCACCGCGTTTGCCTGTTACTACGCCATGCTCTACTCCCGCGTGCTGGTGGAGCGCCTCGGGGATTCGGGCAAGGTGATCGTCACCAAGGTGTTCGGGCTCATCCTCGCCGTGATCGCGGTGCAGTTCGTGATCAACGGCGTCAGCGACGTCTGGCTGAGTATGGCGGCCGCCGCGTGACGACCGCGCCGAGCTTTGCGGAGGCGCTCTCGGTCTGGTGGCGAATCGGCTGGCTCAGCTTCGGCGGGCCAGCCGGGCAGATTGCGCTCATGCACCGGGTCCTTGTGCAGGAGCGAGGTTGGCTGGATGAGGCTCGCTACCTGCATGCGCTCAACTACTGCATGTTGCTGCCGGGACCGGAAGCGCAGCAGCTGGCCGTGTACTCGGGTTGGCTGTTGCATGGCGTGAAGGGCGGCGTAGTCGCCGGTGTGCTGTTCGTGCTGCCGGGCGCACTGGTGATCCTGGCGCTGTCATGGCTTTACGTCCTCCTCGGTGATCAGACCCTGGTCGAGGGCCTGTTTTTCGGTCTCAAGGCGGCGGTGCTCGCCATCGTCGTGCAGGCGCTCATGCGTATCGCCGCGCGCTCGCTGCGCGGCTTGCTGCATCCTGCCCTGGCCGTAGGCGGCTTCCTGGCACTGTTCGCGTTCGACCTGCCGTTTCCGCTGGTGGTGCTCGGTGCCGGCGCGATCGGATTCGCGGTTGCGGCGATCCGCCCACCGCAGGGGGAGGCGGTGGCTGCCGCTGCGGGAGTGGAGGTGGTGGCGCGCCCTGGAACGTTCCGTGCTGCGCTGGTCTGCCTCGCTCTCTGGGTCGGGACGCTGCTGGCCCTGCTGGGATTGTTCGGCCCTGAGGATGTGTTCACCCGCATCGGCCTTTTCTTCTCCAAGCTTGCGCTGGTGACCTTCGGCGGTGCCTATGCCGTGCTGGCCTACGTCGCCCAGCAGGGGGTGGAACACTATCAGTGGCTGCAACCTGGCGAGATGCTCGACGGTCTCGGGCTCGCGGAGACGACCCCCGGCCCCCTGATCCTGGTGACCCAGTTCGTCGGGTTTCTCGCCGGCCTCCGCCATGGAGGTACGGATGCACCGCTCTTGACGGCGACGCTGGCGGCATTGCTGACCACCTGGGTGACGTTCCTGCCGTGTTTTCTCTGGATTTTTCTCGGTGCGCCCTACGTTGAGAAGTTGCGGGCACAGCCGGCACTGGCTGCGGCGCTGGCGGCCATCACTGCAGCCGTAGTGGGGGTGATCGCCAATCTCGCACTCTGGTTCGCGCTCAACGTCCTGTTCGCCGAGCGAACGACGATCACCGGCTGGGGGCTCGCCATGCACCTGCCGGTCCTCGTCAGTCTCGATGCCGCGGCGGCGGTACTGGTCGCGATTGCGTTCGTACTGGCGTTCGTCCTGCGGCTCGGCCTGTTTTACCTGCTGGCCGTGAGCGCGCTGCTCGGGTGTGTCTGGATGCTGTTCCTGGCAGCATGAGCCTATGCTCGATTTCTATCACCGTCTCGCGTTGCGTCTGTGGCCGGTGCGCTGGCTGTTCTGGCTGCTCGGCGGGTGCGGCGCTGCGGCCTTTGCAGCGACCTTGTTCGGCCCGACGCAGTGGCGGGTGGAGGTCTACAACGTCTCCGCCATGACGACGCTGCTTTGGGCAGTACTCGGCATCGCGGTCAGCTACGGGTTCGCGGCGCCGCTGCCGGAGCGCAAGCCTGGTGCCGGTGCGGGAGCGAGGCTGTGGACGGGACTGCAGCGGGGCTTCCTGATGCTGTTCGCGCTGTTCGTCACTGGGTTCGCTCTGGCGGTGGTGTTCGCGACCCTGCGTACCGGTGGCATGCTGCTGCAGGCGGCAGGGAGCTGACGTGCTCTGGGGGATCGCTGCCGAAGCAGTTCTGGCCCTGCACGGCGCCTTCATCCTGTTTGCCGTGTTTGGGGCGCTGCTGGCACTGCGCTGGCGCTGGCTCGTGGTGGTCCACCTGCCGGCGGCGGTCTGGGCCGCGCTGGTGGTCACCGCCGGCTGGATCTGCCCGCTGACGCCGCTGGAACAGTGGCTGCGCGTGCGTGCCGGCGGGGAGGGTTACACAGGCAGTTTCATCGAGCACTATCTGATTCTGCTGATCTATCCACCGGGACTGACGCGACCGGTGCAGGTGCTGCTTGGACTCAGCGTCATCGTGATCAATGTGGGGCTCTACTATCTGTGGTGGCGGCTACACCCGAGCGGTCGTCATGGTCGTTGACCTGGTTGCAGCCGGCTGACCGGCTTAATGGAACGGGAGCATATCTGTCATGAAGGATGCTGTGGACTTTCAGGTACGCCGCGACGACCTGCGTGTGCATAGGCAGCAGGCGCTGCCGCAACCGGATGCGGTGGAACTCGCCGCCGGTGAGGTGCTGCTTGGGGTCGACGTGTTCGCCCTCACGGCCAACAACGTCACCTACGCCGTGGCCGGCGACATGATGAACTACTGGGATTTCTTTCCCGCCGAAGACGGCTGGGGACGGGTACCGGTCTGGGGGTTCGGCGACGTGCTGCGCTCGCGGGCGGAAGGGGTCGAGGAGGGCGAGCGTTTCTACGGCTACTTTCCCATGGCCAGCCAGCTCGTCGTCAGCCCGACCCGGGTCGGGCCGCAGGGCTTCACCGATGGCGCGGCCCATCGCCAGCATCTGAACCGGGTATACAACACCTATAACCGGGTCAGCGCGGATCCGGGCTATGACCCGGCGCGCGAGGCAGAGCAGATGCTGCTGCGGCCGCTGTTCATGACCTCCTTCCTGCTCGACGACTACCTGGCCGACAACGACTTTTTCGGCGCCGGTCAGGTGCTGCTCACCAGTGCCTCGAGCAAGACCGCCATCGGTCTCGCCCACCTGCTGCACCGCAATCGCGCCGGTCAGGTGCGGGTCATCGGCTTGACCTCTCCCGGCAACCGGGCGTTCTGTGAGGCGCTCGGCTGCTATCACCAGGTGCTCGCCTATGCGGATCTCGAAGACCTGGGAACGGATCCAAAGGCCGTAGTGGTCGACATGGCGGGCGATGCGCCGCTACGGATGCGCATCCATCGCCACTTCGGCGACGCGCTGCGGCACGACTGCATGGTGGGTGTCACGCACTGGGAGGCGGGCGAGACCGAGGCGGAGCTGCCCGGACCGGCGCCGCAGATGTTCTTCGCGCCGGCACAGATCCAAAAGCGGGCTGGGGACTGGGGCCCCGGTGGCCTGGAGCAGCGCGCCGGAGTGGCCTGGGCCGGTTTCCTCGACGCGACTGGCGAGATGTTCGAGGTCCGGCATGAGCGCGGGACGGAGGCGGTCGCGAAGCGCTGGCTCGAGGCCCTCGACAACCGCCTGCCGCCTTCCTGCGGGCAGCTGCTGTCGCTGTAGCCCGGACTGCCCGTGGTAAACTCCCGCGCCTTTTCGTAATCGCGGGAGATGCAGGTCATGGATCGCAATCGGGTTCCGGTACTGGTGGGGGTGGGGCAGGTCACCGAGAGGGAACCCGATCTCGATCGCGCCTCGAGTCCGCTCGACCTCATGGAGACCTCGACTTGGCGCGCTGTCGCCGATGCCGGCATCGATCGCGAACACCTGGCGGACGCGGACGTACTCGCCGTCGTGCGCAGCTTCAAAGAGTCCACCCGCAACTCGCCGGCCGCGCTGGCACGCCGAGTCGGCGCGAGCCGGGCGCGCCAGTGGCTGACCCCCAACGGCGGCAACATGCCGCAGTACCTGGTGAATCGCTTCAGCGAGGCCATTGCGCGGGGTGAGATGCGTTTCGCGCTGCTGTCGGGCTCGGAAGCCATAGACAACTTCCGCCGTCTGAAGAAGGCCGGCCGTACGCCCGACTGGGAAGAACCGGCGGATCGCGACGCCGAATACCTGTTCCCGGAAAAGCCCATGTGGAACGAGGTGGAGCAGGCGCACGGCCTGATGATTCCGGCCCATGCCTATCCGTTGTACGAAAACGGCCTCCGTGGCCACTACGGCGAGACCATCGAAGGTCACCAGCGGGTGATGGGAGAGCTGTTTGCCCGCTTCACGGACGTGGCGGCTGAGCATCCTCACGCCTGGTACCCGATCCGACGCAGCGCCGAGGAGATCGCGACCGCTACGCCGCAGAACCGGTTTGTGGGTTGGCCCTACACGAAGTACATGAACGCCATGAACCAGATCAATCAGGGTGCGACGCTGCTGCTGATGTCGGTTGGTTATGCGAAGGAACTCGGTATAGATGAGTCGAAGTGGGTGTATCTGCACGGCTGTGCCGATGCGAACGAACTCTGGTACGTGACCGACCGCGAGAACTACTACAGCTCGCCGGCCATCCGCACCATGGGCGAGCGGGCCTTCGCCATGGCCGGCCGTGGAATCGATGAGATGGACTTCATCGACCTCTACTCCTGCTTTCCCAGTGCCGTGCAGATTGCCCGGGACGAGCTCGGCATCGCCAGGGACGATCCACGACCGCTGACAGTCACCGGCGGCCTGCCGTTCCACGGCGGTGCCGGCAACAACTACGTGATGAACTCCATCGCCTCCATGGTGGACAAGCTGCGGGCACATCCAGGGAGGTTCGGCCTCGTCACCGCCAACGGCGGTTATCTGACGAAGCATGCAGCTGGCATCTACTCCACGGAACCGTCGCCGTTGCCCGACCGCGGCGACGCGCCCTGGGTGCGGGAAGACCCGGCGCTCTATCAGCGCCGCATCGACAGCATCGCGCACCCGCGTTTGGAGCCGGCGCCCTCCGGGAAGGCCGGCATCGAGACCTATACTGTGCTGTTCGGCCGGTCGGAAGTTCCCGAGGCGGGGATCGTCGTCGGCCGGCTGGAGGACGGGGCGCGTTTTTGCGCGCACGTACCTAAGGATGCCGAGCTGCTCCTGGCCATGACCCGAGAAGACTTCCTCGGTCTGCGCGGGCGTGTCGAGGCCGGAGATCCGGTAAACGTCTTTACGCCCGATCTCTGACGCAGGGCCGATCCGGCAGTCTGAGGGCTCGACCTCGGACACGCGCTTAGACTTTCGATGGCCTCCGGCACCGGTAGCGGCGACAATCAGGCGAGCAGCGGCAGCAAGCAGCGGGAGCGTAGCTATGGCGGAAGGACACGCGGCAACTGAGCGACTGGCGTGGTGGGCGAAGTTCGTCCTCATCGGCGGCATCATCGCGGGACTGCTGCTCGTGCTGGCGCCGATGGGTTACCGCATCGGCATTCTCGGCGTCCCCGCGGCCGTACTCATGCTGCCCGGCATGGCGGCCGCACTCGGCGTGCTGGTCCTGCTGTTCGCGCTGGTCGGTGTGGTCATGACGCTACGACAGGGCCTCGTCCGCGAGCGGTTGCCGCTCGCGGTCGGCGGCGTACTCGCGTTGGCCGTGGTGGCAAACATGGGGGCATGGTTCGTGCGCGCGGATGCGGTGCCGCCGATCCACGATATCACCACCGACCCGGCGAACCCGCCTCGCTTCGTAGCCGTGGTCGAGCTGCGCGGCCCGGACGCCAATCCTCTCGATTACGATGCTGACGCCCTGGCGGACGTCACCCGTGAGGCCTATCCGTTCGTGCGGCCGATCCATACTCAGCTGCCGCCATCTGCGGCCTTCGCGCGCGCAGAAGCGATCGTGCGCGACTTCGGCTGGGAGCTGGTGGCCGCCGACGCCGACGCCGGTCACATCGAGGCCACCGCAAGAACGCGGCTGTACGGTTTCAGGGACGACGTCGTGATCCGCATCGAGGCGGACGGCAGCGGCAGTCGGATCGACCTGCGGTCCACTTCTCGGGTCGGCCAGAGCGATCTCGGCGCCAATGCCGGGCGCATCGGGGCGTTCATCGTCGCCTTCGGCGACGGCTGACTTCGTTCCGCGCGGTTGTCGCACGCTTTGTCCTGACGCTGGCGCACGGGTACCGGCGTGATCTCGCGGCGACTTGACGCACGTCCCCAGCTCACCATGCTGGCGGGAGGTCGTCATGTCGCAGGCACCGCCGCCAGAACCCCTCATTCGCATTCAGGCCCAGGCGGCTGCGCGCCGCCGACTCTGGGGTGACCTGCTGCTGACGCAGCCACCCGGAACTGGCCTGACACTCCTGACGTTGCTTTTTTTCACGACCGCGGCCGCTGCCATGGCGTGGTGGGGTGAGTTTGCACGCACGGAGCGCGTCTACGGCTACCTGGTTCCGGAGGGTGGCGTCCTGCTCGTAGAAGCGCCGCAGAGCGGACTCGTGCAGCGCGTCGCGGTACGGGAAGGCGAGACCGTGGCGTCGGGTCAGGTCCTGATCGAGATTCGAGACCCGCGCGTCGGTGTGGCCGGCAGCCCTGGCGCCGAACGGGCGCTCACCGAGCTTGCCGCCGAGCGGGCGCGGCTCGACGAGGTGCGGAGTGCGGAAATCGCGCGCTTCGAAGTCGAGACCCG
>SLQW01000007.1 GCA_007131295.1 Pseudomonadales bacterium
ACCCGCGCGAAGTTCGAGGCACAGCTCAGCAAACTTGCATGACCGAACCCTGCACGACGGCGTAGACGCTATCGCCCGGAACGGGCGTGATCGGGTGGCCGCCGGTGAAGCTGCCGAAGGCGGGCAGCACCAGCGATCCGCCCCGGTGCCAGAACACCGGCAGACGCAGGGCGTCACGGCGCCCATCGCGCAGACGCATGACGGGATGCAGGTGGCCGGCGAGAACGAAGGCTCCACCGGCGGCTGCCGCGGCAGGCGGGGTATGCTCGAGCGCGAACGGGCCGAGCCTGTAGCCGGTCTCGAGCCAGCGCACGGGCCAGTGGGCGAGGCTGCGCGCGGCATCGCGATCGTGGTTGCCGACGACGACGCTGAGGCGAAGTTGCGGGTGGCAGCGCTGCCAGGCGAAGAGCGCATTTTCCGTCGCGCTGCCAGGACGCGGCGGGGCATGCACGAGGTCTCCGAGGATGACGATCTCGCGGGCCGCATGGCGGGCGGCCAGCGCCGCCAGACGATCGAGATCGCGTTTCTCGTCGCCGAGCGGTACGCGCATCCCGGCGCGCTGGAAGCTCACGGCCTTGTCCAGATGCACGTCCGCCGCCAGTACGTGGCCGTCGTAGACTGCGGCGCGCTCGCCGTCGAGCAGTACGCATGCGCCCGCGCATTCGATCGAAAGCGCTCCCGCGCTCATCCGGCCGCACGCTCCAGCGTGCCGAGCATGCGCGCCACCCGATCCTGCCAGCGCTCCGTCGACAGACGGGAGGAAATGCGGTCCGCCCACAGCGGAAAGGCGAGCGGCGTCAGCCTTGCCGGCGTCGTCAGCTCGAACCGTTGGCTGCCGCTGTGCTCCATGACCGCGCGCAGCCGCGACTGCTCCAGTTCTTGCTCCAGAACCTCGCTGCGGGCCTGGGCGAGGAGGCGGTTGTCGCCGTCGTGGCGTGCAATGACATCGTGAATCAGGCCCGAGGATGCCTGAATCTGCCGCGTCGACTTGCCGCTACCGGGAAAACCCTGAAAAACGAGACCGGCTATGCGGGCGATTTCGCGAAACTTCCGGCGTGCCATCTCGCTTGCATTGATGCAGGCGAGGACGTCTTCGGTCAGGTTCTCGGGCGTGAACAGGTTACGCAGGCTCGCCGCGCTGACGTCCAGCGGTGTGGCCGTCAGCAGTTCGAAGCCGTAGTCGTTCACCGTGGTGGTGAACGTGGCGGGCTGGCTCTGCCCGATGCGCCACGCCAGGAGCGCGGCCAGGCCCTCATGCACCAGACGCCCCGCGAATGGATACAGGAAAAGATGGTGTCCTTCCCGGCTCTCGATGCGCTCGACGAGCAGGACCTCGCGCGCGGGAAGGGCCGACCAGCGCTGCTGAACCTCCAGAAGCGGCGCCAGGGCGACCAGTTCGGGTTCGTCCCGCGCGCCGGCTGCGAAGGCCTCCAGCAACTCGAGTACGCCCGCGGCCAGTTCGCTCGACAGCGGCAGGCGGCCACCGGCCCAACGCGGAATGGCACGCCGCGTGCTGCGGCCGCGGCGGACGTAGGCGGTCATGTCGCGGACCTTCACCAGTTCCAGCACACGACCGGCGAACATGAAGCGATCACCCGGCGCCAAACGGCTGACGAAACTCTCCTCCACGTGGCCGATGCGCCCGCCGTGCAGCCATTGCACGGCGACGCTGGCATCGCTGGTGATGGTGCCGATGGCCATGCGGTGGCGGCGGGCGATCTGCACCGCGGCGACCTGCAGGCGGCCGTCAGCGGTCCGCTCCAGGCGCCGATACTCGGGATAGGCCTGCAACGCCGGACCGCCGCGGGTCAGGAAGTCGATAGCCCAGGTGAACGGCGCGTGGCCGAGATCGCAGTAGGCGCGTGTGTCGCGGATCTCGGCTTCGAGTTCTTCCGGCGTTGCGGGCTCACCGAGCACCCGGGTCACGACATGCTGGCAGAGCACGTCCAGGCAACCGCGCAAGGCCGCGCGCGGTTCGATCCGCCCGCCATGGACGCCGCGCCTGGCAGCAGCGTACTCGAGCATCTCCAGGGCGTGGCTCGGTGCGCAATGAATACGCGATACCCGGCCGGGAGCGTGGCCGCTGCGCCCGGCGCGCTGCAGCAGACGCGCGATCCCTTTCGGTCCGCCGACCTGCACCACCTGCTCTACCGGACTGAAATCGACGCCCAGATCAAGGCTCGATGTCGCCACCACGCACTTGAGCCTCCCCTCCCGCAGCAGGTCCTCGACCCGGTTGCGCATGCCGCGGTCCAGCGAGCCGTGGTGCAGTGCGATTCGGTCCACCCAATCGATCCGATGGCGCAGCAGGGCGTCGTACCAGGCTTCCGCCTGAAAGCGGGTGTTGCAGAACACCAGAGTGGAGGCGGCACCGTCGATCACGCCAGCGACGGCGTCGAGCTGCTTCAAGCCGATATGACCGCCCCAGGGGAAGCGTTCGATGTCACGCGGAATCAAAGTGGTGATGTCGACCGTTCGATCCAGGTCCCCGGCGATCACGCGGCCGCTCCGGTTCGCTCCGAGCAATGCCTCCAGGGCATCGTCCAGATTGCCGAGCGTGGCGGAGAGGCCCCACAGGCGCAGGTGCGGTGCCAGTGCCCGCAGCCGGGCCAGGGACAGTTCCAGCAGTACGCCGCGCTTGTTGCCAAGCAGTTCGTGCCACTCGTCCACCACCACGGCGCGGACGTTCGTGAGCTGCCGCAGGGTGTCCGGGTAGGACAGCAGGAGCGACAGGCTCTCGGGTGTCGTCACCAGGGCACTCGGCAGCTGCCTGCGCTGACGGGCGCGGACGCCGGCGCCGGTGTCGCCGGTGCGTTGCTCCACGGTCCACGCGAGGCCCAAGGCCGCCGCCGTGGCGTTCAGGTTGGTGACCAGATCGTTCGCCAGCGCCCGCAGCGGTGTGATCCAGAGCACCCGGGCACGCGGCGCTGTGGCGGGCGCTTCCTGGCGCGCCTCCAGCAGAGGTCCGAGCCAGGCGGCGAGCGTCTTGCCGGTGCCGGTGGCGCTGTGGACGAGGCCGCTTGCGCCAGCGAGGTAGGCGCGGATGCACTCGCGCTGAAATGGCAGTAGGGACCAGCCGCGGGCGTCGAGCCAGGCGGACAGTGCCGGGTCGGCGAGAGGATCCGGCACCCCACCGGTCATGACCTGGTGGTGGTCAGGCATCGATGAGCCTGCGCAGATCGGCGAGCCGGTCCGCATCGGCGATAGCGAGATCGCGCCGCCAGCGGCTGATGCGCGGGAAGCGTACCGCGACGCCGGATTTGTGCCGCGGCGACGGATGAATGCCTTCGAACGCGAGTTCGAACACCCAGGTCGGCTCCACCGACCGCACCGGCCCGAAGCGCTCGCGGGTATGGCGGCGGATCCAGCGGTCCAGCTCGGCGATCTCGGCATCGCTCAGACCCGAATACGCCT
>SLQW01000039.1 GCA_007131295.1 Pseudomonadales bacterium
CTGCAGCCGTCGCCGGCCGCTCATGTCTTTGCCTGCAGCCGCCCGAGCGCTGCCGACAGCGCCAGTTCGTATCCCTTGGCTCCGAGGCCGCAGATCACGCCGACTGCAACGTCGGAGAGATAAGAGTGGCGCCGGAACGGCTCCCGGGCATGCACGTTCGACAGGTGCACCTCGATGAACGGAATGGCGACCCCGATAAGGGCGTCCCGCAGGGCAATGCTGGTGTGGGTGAACGCGCCCGGATTGATCAGAATGAAATCGGTTCCGTCCTTGCGCGCTTCGTGAATACGGTCGATCAGCGCCCCTTCCGCGTTGGATTGGAAGCTGGAGAGGTTGGCCCCGGCCTCACTCGCAGCGGCCTTCAGCCGGAAGTCGATGTCGGCAAGCGTATCGGTACCGTAGACCTCCGGCTCCCGCGTTCCGAGCAGATTGAGATTGGGTCCATGCAGTACCAGCACCCTGGCCATGAAGGTTCCTCTCGGGGTAGCGCCGCCGGGCCGGCGACGGACGCGCCGACCATAGCGGGCAGACTCCCGGGGAGCAATCAGCCGCGCGCGGCTTCCAGCACCGTGCGCAGATGACCCGTGAAGGCGTCGCGGCCAATTTCGCCTTGTACACGCAACTCACGCAGTTCGTGGTCAGCATTACTGCCGTTCGCCCAGGGCGCGAAGAACAGCAGACTGGGTGGTCCGAACAGATCGAAGTGGGTTAGCAGACGGCGATTGGCTGCGTCGTTGGCGGTGATGTCCGCCCGCAGCAGGACGAAATCGTCGAGCAGCGGCCTGACTTCCGGATGCGGGTACAGATTGCGCTCCATGACCCGGCAGGAAATGCACCAGTCCGCATCGAACTTCACCAGCACCGGCCGGCCGCTTGCCGCTGCCGCATCGACGCGGCGCTGGAGGTCGTCCAGATCCGCCACCGGTGCGAACGTAGGCCGCTGTTCAATGGCGCCATCGCCACCTCGCACCAGCTGCCCCAGGGGACGCAGCGGATCGTCGGCGCCGCTGGCTGCGCCGACCAGAAGGAGAATGCCGTAAACGCCGAACATGACACCCGCAGCCTTGCCGACCTGACCGACTCCCGTTCTCGGCGTCAGATCAAGACCACCCAGTGCCACGGCAGCACCAATGGCAAGCGCGGCCCAGAGCGCTAACACCAGGGATCCTGGCAGCACCCTCTCGAGCAGCCAGACGGCGACGCCGAGGAGCAGGATGCCGAAAGCCACCTTGACCCCGTTCATCCAGGGCCCAGCCTGCGGCAGGACGCTCGCACCGCCGACCCCGACAACCATCAGCGGCACGCCCATGCCTAGCGCGAGCGCGAACAGCGCTCCCGCGCCAAGGACGGCATCGCCGCTGGCGCTGATGTAAATCAGCGCGCCCGCGAGCGGCGCAGAGATACACGGCGATACCAGAATGCTCGAAAGTCCCCCCATAACCGCAACCCCGCCCAGGGTGCCGCCCTTTCCGCCACGCTCGAGACGCGCACGCAGCGACGCTGGCAACTGCAGGTCGTACACACCGAACATGGCCAGCGCCAGCAACACGAACAGGCCTGCAAACACGGCGAGAACCGGGGGGCTCTGTAACCAGCCCTGGAGATTCAGGGCGCCACCGAAGAGACCGACCATGAGCCCGATGACGGCGTAGGTCGATGCCATGGCCAACACGTAGACGGCGGAGAGCAGCGCCGCGCGGCTGCGGCCGATATCCCCTTGCCCGGCAATGATACTGGCCAGGATCGGGATCATCGGCAGCACGCAGGGCGTGAACGTCAGGCCGATGCCGGCAAGAAAGAACAGCAGCAGCGCCAGCCCGAGGCGGTCCCCTGCCAGCAGACCCGCGAGCCGGCCCTCCCGGGTTACGGCCACGGAAGCCGTCGCGGACGCAGTCGCAGACGCCGTCGCTGCGGACGCTTCGGCGGCAGTCGTCGAAGCGCCCGCACTCGAAGCCGTCGCGCCATTCGCCTCTGGAGGGGTGCGGCTGATGCTGCCTGCTTCCGCGCCGGTAAGAGAGACGTAGCGCGCATCCGGCGGATAACAGAGGCCGGCGTCGGCACAGCCCTGGTACCGCACCACCATGTAGGCGCCGGGGGCGGGCGTGCCTTCGAGCGCAAGTGCGACCCGCAGCTCGTGGTAGTAGACCTCGACGTCACCGAAGTACTCGTCGGTGGTCTTCAAACCCTCCGGAATGTGGGTTACGGAAAGCGTCGCATCGCCGCCGTCACGCAGCTCGAAGTCGAGGGCATGACGGTAGAGGTAGTAGCCGTCGGCAACCTGCCAGAAGGCTCCCGGTTCGCTTGGATCAAGCTCGACGCCGAGGATGAATGCTTCATGCGCCGGCAGGAACTGCGGCTGCTGGGCGAACGGGTTCGCCGCCGCGGATCCCATGAATGCGCAGAGTGTAAGAAGCAACAGAAGCGGTCGCATGATCATGACCGAACCAATGATCCTCGAAAGATGGACGCGACCACGACGACTGCTCTGACCCCAATCCACCTATCGGGTTCCGAGCCGCCGGATTGCGGCGTCCCGCGATAAGTTCAGAATAGCAGATCACTCCAGTTCGGGCCTGACCGCACATGCTCTGGCGTCGTCGTAGCTTATGCCTGCTCGCCACTATCGCTATCGCTGCCCTGCCGCTGGCAGGCGCCGCCGATCCGCGCATCCTCGATCCGCGCGCAGCAGAGCGCATCGAACACCTGCTTGCAGACGCGGAAGTGGCGCTGGCGGCCATGCGTCTGACCACACCCGGACACGACAACGCCTACGATCGCTATCAGCAGGTGCTGGCATTCCTGCCTGACGACGAACGCGCGCTGACCGGCATCGCTCGAGTCGCCGACGCATACTTCGGACTGGCGCTGGCTGCGGCCGAGCGCCGGGATGCCGCGGCCGCGCAGAGGTTGTTCGATCAGGGTCGTGAGGTCGCTCCGGAGCACACCTCCATCGCGACCGTGGAGGAGAGCATCCGCCGCCTGCTCGCGGAACCCGAGGCACGCCTCGAGCTCGCTGCTACCGACCTGGACGCACGCCATCCGGCGCTCGCCGAGCAGCTCGCCGCATGGGGCGAGCGGGCAAAACGCGAGCAACTGCTGGTCGTCATCACGGCACCGCGGGACGAACTGCTGCGTTGGATCTATCAGCAGATGAACGCGGCACCGCCGCGCATCCGCCTGCGGGCCCGCAGCGAGATCGGCCGGCCGGCAAGCATCGAGCTCCGGGCGGAAAACTGAGCTGCGGCATGAATCCGCAAACGCCTCACGTTAAACTGCCGTTCGCCTCACTCGATCGGAGTCCATGCGTGTCACGCCTCGTTATCCTCACACTCGCCCTGCTGTTGTCGGCCTGTGGCCCCGGCGGGGGTGAACGCAGCCTCACCGTAGTCGAACCCTGGATTCGCGAGACACCACCGGGCAGCACGGTAGCCGCCGGCTACATGCGGCTGCGCAACGAGGGTCGCACGCAGCAGGTGCTCATCGCTGCGCGCTCGCCCGAGGCTTCGCGCATGGAACTGCACACCATGCGCGAGGAAGACGGCATGATGCGCATGCGGCAGGTGGATTCGATCGTCATCGACGGGCGTTCGACAGTGGCGCTGGAACCGGGCGGACTGCACCTGATGTTGTTCGACATCGAGACCGCTGAGGCCGGACATCGCGTTCCGGTGACGCTCAGTTTCGAGGACGGCTGGGAGGTGGAGCTCAGCGTTCCGGTGCGGGCCGCCATGGGCGGCCACAACCACTGAGCGGATGCAGACCGATCACTGGTGGTCGCGGAAGCGCTCGATCGCCTCGGTGATGATGGCGCGGGCATCATCGACACCACCCCAGCCCTCGAGCTTCACCCACTTCCCTGGCTCGAGATCCTTGTAGTGGGCGAAAAAGTGCTCAATGCGGCGTACGAGCTGGGACGGAGCCGTCTCCGGTGACGTCACCTCCCGATACTCGGTGGTAAGACGATCAAGCGGTACCGCGAGAATCTTGGCGTCGTCGCCGGCTTCGTCTGCCATCTTCAACACGCCCACTGGGCGCGCCGGAACGACGGCCCCGGAAAGGATCGGAAACGGCGTGATAACGAGCACGTCGAGGGGATCCCCGTCTTCCGCGAGCGTGTCGGGGACGTAGCCGTAGTTGCAGGGGTAGAACATGGGCGTAGCCATGAACCGGTCTACGAATACGGCGCCGCTGACCTTGTCCACCTCGTACTTGATCGGACCGGTATTGGCTGGGATCTCGATGATGACGTTGATCTCGTCCGGAAGGCGATAGCCAGGAGGTACGGCGGAAAGGCTCATGAGTGGGTGCCCTGTGGAGGTGGAGCCGAACGGCGGCGAATCATACGCGAAAGGTGTGGGGGCGCCCAGCGTGCGACGCCCGGCGTGTGACGCCCAGCGCGTGACTTCCCGGTCGACTAGCTCGGCGTGAACGCCGGCAGCTTCTTCGGCACCATCACCTGCTTCGGCCGCGCAACGACCGGCAAGCCATGACGCCATGGCGTCTCCGCCTCGCCCTGGATGAGCGGTGCGAGGTAGTCGCGCGCCGCCTGAGTGATCCCGAATCCGTCGCGGGTAATGAATTTCCGCGGCATCTTGCGTTCCACGTTCGCCACCTTGGCCAGCGGTGCGGCATCGATCTTCCAGCTGTAACGCTTGCCCTTGCCCCGGACGATGATCGGCATGACCGCGTTACGGCCGGCGAGCGCGAACTCGACGGCGGCCTTGCCCACTGCATACGCCTGTTCGACATCAGTGCGCGAAGCGACGTGTCGAGCGGCCCGCTGCAGGTAGTCGGCCAGCGCCCAATGGTACTTGTAGCCGAACGCGTCCTTGACCATGGCTGCAAGGGTAGGCGCGACGCCACCGAGCTGGGCGTGGCCGAAGGCATCGCGCGTCCCCGCTTCAGCCAGGAAACTGCCGTCGGCGTACTGAGCACCTTCGCTGGCAACGACGACGCAGTAGCCGATACGCTCGACGGTGGCCTTCACGCGAGCCAGGAAGGCTTCGCGATCGAACGGGATCTCCGGAAACAGAATCACGTGCGGCGGATCGTCGTCGCGCTCTGCAGCAAGGCCACCGGCAGCCGCGATCCAACCAGCGTGGCGCCCCATGACCTCGAGAATGAAGACCTTGGTCGAAGTGGCGCACATGGAAGCCACGTCGAGACCTGCCTCCCGCGTCGAAACCGCCACATATTTGGCAACCGATCCGAAACCCGGAGAGCAATCCGTGAGCGGCAGGTCATTGTCGACGGTCTTGGGAATGCCGACACAGGTGACCGGGTACCCCATGCGCTCGGAGAGCTGCGACACCTTCCAGGCCGTGTCCTGGGAATCGCCGCCACCGTTGTAAAAGAAATAGCCGATGTCGTGCGCCCGGAAAACCTCGATCAGGCGCTCGTACTCAGCCCGCGAGTCTTCGATGGCCCGCAGCTTGTAGCGGCAGGAGCCGAAAGCGCCGCCCGGTGTGTGTTTCAGTGCAGCTATGGTCGCCGCCGTCTCTTTACTCGTGTCGATGAGTTCTTCCGCCAACGCACCGAGGATACCGTTGCGGCCTGCGTACACCTTGCGAATTCGATCCTTGTGGGCGCGCGCAGTCTCGATCACGCCGGCCGCACTGGCGTTGATCACCGCTGTAACGCCACCGCTCTGCGCATAGAACGCATTGCGCGGACGCTCGGGTCGGGTCTTCGGCATGACGGCTCCTCATCGCGGTTCGTGGGGTGACACAGGTTATCGCCCTGCTGCGCCCCGTGCACGATGCACGGGCAGCCGGCAGGCCCCGTGTCACCACCGTCGATCGGGTCGCCCGATCCGGTGACCGTTGTGCGACAATCGCGCCGCCGCGGCTGCAGGATCGTGATTCCACCCTGAGCGCGGCCGAGCAGTATCCGCTTTGCAAGAAGGAGGGCAGGGGCAGTACCCGCATCATGCAACCGATCCTGATGCTGTTCTGGAATCTCTGCCTCCTGCGTACCGGTCCGGAACACGTGCCGACCGCAGGGTTCTTCGTTGGCCTCGTAGTAGCGGTCAACCTGATCGTATCGACTCTGGTCGCACTTTCGGCACCGGTGGAACCCACCTTCATGCAGGCTCTGTCGATCCCGGTAGTGGCTGCGGCGGTACTGGCCGGCGCAAGCTGGCTGGTGCTGCGAGCCAATGAACTGACCCATCGCTTCACAGCCACGTTCACGGCGCTGATAGGCGTCGACGCGATCATCACGGCGATATCCTGGCCCATGCTGGTCATGACGCGTCCGACCATGGAGGCCCCGAGTACGCTGCTGGACTGGGTTCTCATTCTCGGCCAGCTTGCCCTGGTATTCTGGTGGGTGACCGTAGCCGGGTTCATATTCGCCCGCGCACTTTCGGCTCGCCTGCCTCAGGGCATCGCCATTGCCGTGTTCGTGACTCTGGCGAGCCTCATGGTCACCGGCGCGGTGGTTCCGCTGGCGCCGTCCGCTTAGGAGTCGCTGATGAATCTCTTCTTCCTCGGTATCGGCGGCACGCTCATGGGCAACCTCGCCCTGCTTGCAACCGAGCAGGGCCATACGGTTCGCGGAAGCGACTCCGGCATCTACCCACCCATGAGCGATGTTCTGGAGGCGGCGAACATTCCGGTCATGGAAGGTTGGGACGCCGCCTTCATGCAACCGCGGCCAGACCTGGTGATCATGGGCAACGCCAACCTGCCTCGCGGTCACCCGGCCGTGGAGTGGGTCCTCGACCAGGGCATTCCCTTCATGTCCGGCGCCGAGTGGCTCGGCCGCTCCCTGATGCGCGACCGCTGGGTGCTCGCGGTGGCCGGCACCCACGGGAAGACCACGACGACGGCGATGCTGGCCTGGATCCTCGATCAGGCTGGCCACGATCCTGGCTACCTTATCGGTGGCGTCGCCGTGGACTTCCCCCGCTCCGCACGACTCGGAACGGGTCGCTGCTTCGTGGTGGAAGCGGACGAGTACGACTGTTCCTACTTCGACCGCCGCTCGAAGTTCGTCCACTACCATCCCCGCACCCTGGTCTTGAACAACCTCGAGTACGACCATGCGGACATCTTTCCGGACATCGGCGCGATCCAGGAGCAGTTTCATCTGCTTCTGCGCACGGTTCCCGGCGAGGGCCGCATCATCATGCCGCGCCAGGACGAGAACCTCGAGGAGGTCCTCGGCCGCGGCTGCTGGACCCCCATCGAACGCTTCCTTCCGGTACGCACGGGCTCACGCCGCAAGCTGCGTCCACATCCCCGTGATACGGGCGTCACCTGGAGCGTGGGGGAGCGCGGCGGACAGGGGCGCCGATTCACAGTGGAACGCAACGGAACGTCCGTGGGCGAAGTCGCATGGTCCCTGATCGGGGATCACAACATGGGGAATGCGCTGGCGGCGATCGCGGCAGCGCAACATGCAGGCGTCGAGCCCGAACAGGCGGTCGCGGCACTGTCGAGTTTTCGCGGCGTCAAACGCCGCATGGAATTGATCCACGACGCCGACGGGATCCGCGTCTACGACGACTTCGGTCACCATCCGACGGCCATCCGCACGACGCTGCAGGGGCTCCGCGACCAGGTCGGCAGCGAAGAAATCGTTGCCGTGATCGAACCGCGGTCGCACACGATGAGCCTCGGAACGCTGCGCAACGAACTCACCACCTGTTGTGCTGCCGCCGACCGTGCCATCTGGTTCCGCAGTCCCAAGCTGAACTGGGATCTGTCCGAGGTGGTTGCCTCGAGCGTCGTTCCAGCGCAGATGGCGGAAGACGTGGACCGGCTGGTCGCGACCCTGGTCAAACAGATGCACCAGCGATCGAAGGACGCAAATGGCGAGACGCAACCGTGTCACATCGTCATCATGAGCAATGGCAGCTTCGGCGGCCTGCACAGCAAGCTCAAAAACGCCCTGACCACGGCGCCCGCTGCGGCACGTGTTACTGAAGAACAAGGGAGGGGAAGATCATGACCATCATCCGCAGAGTGCTGCTTGCAGCACTGATCGTTGCCGCAGGCACGCTGGGCGCGGACGAAAACGACTGGACACAGTCTCCGTGGGGACCCGAGGACACCCTGGGCGCGGTCAACCGCCTGTCACCGGAACTCGTCCTCGAGGCCGCGCAACTGATCCGCACCGGCAAGACCTACTCGCTGGGCGTGGAGACGGGCGCGGATACCCCGGCGTTTCCGCCCCGCTACTTCAGCATGAATATCGTCCAGCCTGGCGACGGAACCGGGGCGACGCTCGGTGAGAATCAGGCCACCGGCAACGACGACATGATGGTGACCTGGCTCGGTATCGGCAGTCAGATCGACGGTCTCGGGCACATCGGCAAGAACCACGTCTATTACAACGGATTTCATGCCAGCGACTTCGTCTCGCCGACGGGACTCACGAAGTTCGGCACCCACGAGCTGCCGCCCATCGTCACCCGCGGCGTCCTCCTGGACATGACCCGGCACTACGACATGGACCCCCTGCCCGAAGGCACTGCATTCAATCGGAAGGAAATCGACGCGGCGGCAGAGGCCCAGGGCGTCGAGCTGCGTGCCGGCGACGTGGTGCTTTTCCACACCGGCTGGCAGGCGCTGGCGGAGAGCGATCCGGAACGCTTCATTTCCGGCGAGCCGGGCCTCGGTCTCGAAGGCGCACGCTACCTTGCCGAGCTGGGCGCCGTGGCCATCGGGGCTGACAACTGGGCGCTGGAGCCCATCCCCCACGAAAACCCGCGACTTGCGTTTCCCGTGCATGTGGAGCTGCTGGCGAAGCGGGGCGTCTACATCCTCGAGAACATGAATACGGCCGAACTGGCTGCGGACGAAGGCTGGGAATTCCTTTTCGTACTCGGCACGCCCAAGTTCGTCGGCGCGGTACAGATGGTGATCAATCCCATTGCTATCCGCTGAGGGGGCCGTGTCCGAGCAGCATATTCTCGACGCCGATCCGAAGCGCGTAGCCAACTTCCTGCGCGAGCGTGACTGGATCGATGCGGACAGCCACGTCACGGCCGTGACCCGCGCCGGCGAGGGCAACATGAACCTTGTGCTGCGCGTCTCGCTCGTGGGCGGCACAGCAGACAGCGTGATCCTCAAGCAGGCGCGGCCCTGGGTGGAGAAGTTTCCCGAGATCGAGGCGCCCGTGGAGCGCATGGAAGTGGAGACCGCCTTCTATCGGCTCGCGGCCCGCGAACCTGCGCTCGTTCGCCGTATGCCGCAGCTGCTGGCAGCGGATCCGGAACAGCACGCAGCGCTGTTCGAGGATCTCGGAGAGGCGCGTGACTACACCGCCTGCTACGGCAGCCGCGTCATAACGCGGGACGAAGCGGCGGCGCTGCTCGACTGGCTAGGCCACCTGCACGCCCTCGAGGTGGATGCGGCACAGTGGCCGGAGCTTGCGAACCGGTCTATGCGCGCGCTCAATCGCATCCACATTTTCGACCTGCCGCTGGATCCGGATACAGGCCCGGACGCGGACGAGTTCTGCCCTGGTCTGGGCCGGATCGCGCAGACCCTGCGCGCCGATACGGCGCTCGCGCGCCGCATGCAGGAACTGGCCGCCGAGTACGAGCGGGACGGCAGCACCCTGCTGCAGGGTGACTACTACCCGGGAAGCTGGCTCGAGACAGCGCAGGGTCCCGCGATTATCGACCCCGAGTTCGGTCATCTGGGCGCGGCTGAGTTCGATCTCGGAGTTTTCCAGGCGCATCTCCACTTCACCGGCAGCGCGATCGACACCCTGAACGGCTACGCTCCGACAGGTTCATTCGATACGCGGCTGTCGGATGCCTTCGCAGGCGCCGAGCTCATCCGGCGCCTGCTCGGCGTCGCCCAGCTCCCGATCGCTGCGGATCTAGCGCAGCGGGAACGCTGGCTGGAACTCGGACGCGAGCTGGTTTTGTCATGACGCGCGCAGCCACACCCATCGTCATCGACACCGATCCTGCCCTCGGCGTGATTCACGAGGGCCGCCCCCGCGACGTCGACGACGCCTTCGCCATCGCCGAAGCCCTCAACGCACCGGATCTCGACGTTCTCGGCATAACCGTCACCTTCGGCAACGCGCCGCTCGCAGCCGCGGTCGACGTGACCCACGAGCTGATCGCGATCGCGGGAGTGGACGTTCCGGTGGCCGCGGGCGCGGCGCACGCGATTCCCGCCTCCGGCCTGCCGCCGGCGACACCGGCGGTCTCGCTGTTGCACGAGCTGCTCAGCCGGCAGCGGCTGCGCATCGCGGCACTCGGTCCCCTCGGCAACCTGGGCGCCTTGCTGCTGCACTACCCGGAGGACGCCGAGCGCATCGACGAAGTGGTCATCGTCGGCGGCCGAACCTCCGGACGGGCCTTCTATCTCGGCGACGTGGGACCGGTACGCGACTTCAACTTCGAAAACGACGTCCGCGCCGCGCGGATCCTGCTCGAATCAGGGGTACCCGTGGTCTGCGCAGGATTCGAGCTCTCAAGCCCGATCAGCATGACGGCCGCGCATCTGGAGACCATTGCCGCCCACGGCACGCCGCTCGCGCGTCATCTGACCGACGGCGCCCAGCCTTGGCTCGAGCACTGGTTGCGAAGCTTTCCTGACGACGCGGGTTTTCACCCCTGGGATTCCGCTGCCATCGCCTGGCTGCGTACCCCGGATTTGATCGAGAGCGAGGTCCGCGGCTGGCGCATTCGTGACGTGGAACAGGCGCCAAGAGGTGGCAACCCGGATGCAGGGGCCGGGCGGGTGCCCTGGCTCGAGACTGACCCGTCTATGCCCGGACAACTACGCTTCCTGACGGGCTTCGCTCCAAACGGCGCGGACCGCTTTCTCGCCAACGTGGTCGCGAACTGCAGGTGAGAGCGGCGTTCAGCCGCCCTGCGCAAACCCTGGCAGAGTCTCCGGCAGGGCCTGCCACTCCGCGGCGAGACGCTCTGCGAGCCAGCGCGCCCAATGCGCGTAGCCGGAAGCGGTCGGGTAGAACCCGTAGCGTTCGAGGTGCGGGCCGAACTCAGCAGCCGGGATCGGCAGATGCAGGTTGCTCTGGTGCACCTCCGGACGGCAGCGGCGCACCACCTCGAGAGCATCCTGGTCGAGCTGCCGCCCGCGTTCACCAAGCAGCGAAGCGAGAGGCCAGGGCAACGCCGGAACCGAGCCCGTCATGCGCACGCCCGAACTCACCAACAGGCGACTGCCGCTGCTCTCCATGAGTTCGAGAATACGCTGGAATTCACGCCGCCAACGACCGCGGCCCGTGAGGCTGATGGTATCGTTGGTGCCGAGCACGATGATCCCGATGTCGTGGGCGGGAACCGAAGTGAGCGATAGATGACGCAGCAATTCGGCAGCCGTCCAGCTGCGCTCGGCAATCACCCGCCACTCGACCCTGCGCCGCAGCCGCACCGCCAGGGCGTAGGCCAAACGCGGCGCAAGGGAGCGCTCCGTGGCACTGCAACCGACGCCGAGCGCAAGCGCATCCCCAGCCAGCAGGAGCCGCAGGGGTTCGGCATCCGCATCGCCAGTCCAACCCGAGCGAGCACCCAAGGGCTCGGTGCTGCGCTGACCCGCCATGCGCAACCAAATGGCCTGCGCCATCGCGAGCGGCAACATGCTCATAGCCGAACCTGCCCCGAGTAGAGACAGTACTTTCGAATCCGACAGTGCAGGTCTCCCGATTCGCGGACGTCGCCAGAGGGCAGCAATCCAGGGACATCAGACCGATCACTCGAGCCAGCTATTATGCCTGAGCGTTCACTACCATGCAGGCGCCGTGGCGCAAGTCCTAGATTGTCAGTCCGATCCGCACGGCTCGCCTGCGCAATATCCCCGAACCGGACGCGCCAAACACGGGCCTCATCAGTATCATTCGCGCGCATTAGCCGGCCGGTCAGCGCTGGCCGACCCGCTTCGTTCACCACACAGGAACCGATCGATGGCCATCAAGACGCGATTCACGGAAATGTTCGGCGTGGAGCACCCCGTTGTTCAGGGCGGCATGCAGTGGGTGGGCTATGCCGAAATGGTGGCGCCCGTCGCCAATGCGGGGGGCCTGGGCTTCCTGACCGCGCTGACCCAGCCGACACCGGAGGATCTCGCCAAGGAGATCGCCCGCACGAAGGAGATGACCGACAAGCCCTTCGGCGTGAACCTGACCATTCTCCCCGCGATCAAGCCTCCGCCCTACGCCGAGTACCGCGACGCCATCATTCAGGGCGGCATCAAGGTGGTCGAGACAGCAGGCTACAAGCCCCAGGAACACGTGGACCACTTCAAGCAGCACGGCATCAAGGTGATCCACAAATGCACCGCTGTCCGGCACGCGCTGTCGGCTGAGCGCATGGGCGTGGACGCGATCTCCATCGACGGCTTCGAGTGCGCGGGTCACCCGGGTGAGGACGATATCCCTGGCCTGATTCTGATTCCCGCCGCGGCAAACAAGGTCAAGATCCCCATGCTGGCTTCCGGCGGCTTCGCCGATGGCCGCGGGTTGGCTGCGGCCCTCGCCCTGGGTGCTGACGGCATCAACATGGGCACCCGCTTCTGCGTCACCAAGGAAGCGCCGATTCATGAGAGCTTCAAGCAGCGGATGGTCACGAACGACGAGCGTCAGACCAGCCTGATCTTCCGCACCCTGCACAACACTGCCCGGGTCATGAAAAACGCGGTCAGCGAGGAAGTGGTGGCGATCGAAGGCAAGGGCGGCGCGAAGTTCGAGGACATCCAGCATCTCGTAGCCGGCGTCCGCGGCCGGCAGGCCATGACCGACGGCGATGCGGACGGCGGCATCTGGTCCGCGGGCATGGTCCAGGGCCTGATCGACGACATTCCGACCGTCAAGGAACTGATCGACCGCATCGTTGCCGATGCCGAGGCGATCATCCGGTCCCGGCTGGGCGGCATGGTGGCCTGAGCCCGAACGTCCTCAGCTCGAGAACAGGCAGAGGATGCGGATCTCGAGGCTCTCCCGCGCCGGCGCA
>SLQW01000174.1 GCA_007131295.1 Pseudomonadales bacterium
ACTGCGGCGGCGCTCAAGCCCTACTACCCCTACGGCTGCAAGCGGCCGACCTTCCACGACGAGTACCTGCCCACCTTCAATCTGCCACATGTGCATCTGGTGGACACCGCGCCGCAGGGAGTACGGTTGATCAACGCCCGTGGCGTCGTCCACGACGGCGTCGAGTACCCGCTGGACGTGCTGATCTACGCCACCGGCTTCCAGTGGATGGCGACGTCGACCTTCAACATGATCACCGGCCGCGACGGGCGGAGCTTGAAGCAGAAGTGGGAAGAAGAAGGCACGCGCACGTTCCTAGGCATCCACAGCCGTGGCTTCCCCAATCTGTTCATCGTCTCCGGACCTCAGGGTGGCGGCGGCAGCTTCAACTTCACCGATGCGATCGAGTCGCACAGCGATTACATCGTCTGGATGCTTCAGACCATGCGCGACCGCGGCGAGCGGATCGTCGACGTGGAGGCAGAGCCGGAAGCGGCCTACGCCGAACACTGCCGCAAGGCGGACATCGCCACCGCGCCGCTGCGCGACTGCCTCTCCTACTACAACGGCCACGGCGAGGCCGAACCCGGCAGCCTCGCGTATTACGGCGGCGGCCGCTGGCACAAATACCGCATCGAGGCCCAGAGCACGCTCGCGCCGTACGTCTTCGGATGAATCCGGACGGCTACCGACCCGGGTTCGGCGAAGTTCGCCGGGTTCGGCCATCTGATCCCCGCGCGTAATCGTCACATACACCGTGGCCTGCAGTGGTTAGACTGACCGCTTCCGGATTGGGGAGACGAGTCATGAGTCAGTCGAATCAAAGCTGGGGCCGCGGGCAATCCGGGCCGCCGGACCTGAAGGCCGTCCTGGGCAGTCTCGGCGGCGGCGGTTCGCCGAAGGGGGTTCTGGGAAGCATACTGCTCGTCGTCGTGCTGCTGGTCGCTGTGTGGGGTGCCCTGACGTCGTTCTACACCGTACAGCCTGAGGAGCGGGCCGTCGTCAAGCGCTTCGGGGCGGTGATCGCGATAACCGATCCCGGCCTGCATTTCCGGTTGCCATTCGGGATCGACCAGGTGCAACGCGTCGCCACCGAGCGCGTGCTGAAGCAGGAATTCGGCTTCCGCAGCGAGGGGACCCGGGAGGGCGGTCGAACCGCCTACAGTCCCGACCACTTCGAGGACGAGTCGCTGATGCTCACCGGCGATCTCAACATGATCGACGTGGAGTGGGTGGTGCAGTACCGGATTGCCGATCCGATCAAGTTCCTCTACCGCATGCGCGAACCGACGCGGACGCTGCGAGACATCTCGGAGTCGGTGATGCGCCGCATCGTCGGCAACATGCTCGGCTCCGAAGTGCTCACCATCGGTCGGGTCGAGATTCAGCGCCAGGCCCGAGTCGAGATTCAGGAGATCCTCGACGGGTACGACGCCGGCATCCGCATCTCCACCGTGGAGATGCAGGACGTGGTCCCGCCGCCTGCGGTGCAGCCCGCATTCAACGAGGTCAATGAGGCGCGGCAGGAACGCGAGCGCATGATCAACGAAGCGCAGAGGCGGGTGAATGCGGAGATTCCCAATGCTGAAGGGCAGGCGCTCAGGACCATTGCCGAGGCGGAGGGCTACGCCACCGAGCGCGTCAACCGGGCGCTGGGTGAGAGTGCCCGGTTCACCGCCGTCCTGCGCGAGTATCAGCGTGTCCCCGAGGTGACCCGGGCGCGTCTCTATCTCGAGACCCTGAACGAGGCGCTGCCCAATGTGGGTCAGGTGCTGGTGGTCCAGGACGGCCAGGTTGGACCGTTCCCCCTGCTCGACGTCAACCGCGGCACCGCGCGTGCCACCGGAGGTCAGCCATGAAGACCGTCATCGCACTCCTTGTGGCCATCGTCGTCCTCGGCGCGGCGAACTTCATGCTTTATACGGTGGACGAGGCGCAGCAGGCCATCATCGTGCAGTTCGGCGAACCGATCGGCGATGTCATCACCGAGCCGGGCCTCAAGGTCAAGCTGCCCTGGCAGGAGGTGCGTTACTTCGACCGGCGCCTGCTGGTGTGGGACGGCGACGTGACGCAGATCCCGACGCTCGGCCGCGAATTCATTCTGGTGGACACCACGGCGCGCTGGCGCATTGCCGATCCGTTGCTGTTCCTGACCAGTGTGCGTGACGAGGTCGGTGCCAGGAGCCGTCTCGACGACATCATCGACTCGGTCGTGCGCGACATGGTGTCTTCCACCGAGCTGGAGGAGATCGTCCGCTCGCGGGACTGGGAGGTGGACCTCGAGGATCTGGAGGATCCCGCCCTGGCCGGTCGCGACGACGTCGATCTGCAGCAGCGGCCGACGCTCGGTCGCGAATTGCTCGAAGCCGAAATTCTCGCGCGGGCCAAGAACTCCATGCCGGACCTTGGGATCGAACTCGATGACGTGCGAATCAAGCGGGTCAACTACATCCAGTCGGTCCGACGTCAGGTGGAGAGCCGCATGGTCGCCGAGCGGCAATCCATCGCCGAACGTTTCCGCTCGGAAGGCCGGGGACGAAGCCAGGAGATTCTCGGTAACATGGGCCGCGACCTGCTGGGCATTCGCTCCGAGGCTGCACGCCAAGCGGAAGAGATCCGGGGCGCAGCCGACGCCGAAGCCACCCGGATCTATGGCGAAGCGTACGGGGCCGATCCGGAGTTCTATGCGTTCTTCCGGACCCTGGAAAGCTACCGGGCGCTTGGGCCGAACAGTACGTTGATGCTGCGCGCCGATTCGGACTACTTCAGGTATCTGGAGCGTGCCCAGCAGCGTTGACGGCGCGCGACGGCCGCAGGCCGTGGAAGCTTCCGTGTCTTGCAGGATGTCAGAACTCGGTCCGCAGCTTGATCCAGGCGCTGCGACCGGGCTCGTTGACCTGGATCTGCTCAGGATCGAAGGCGCTGGCACGATTCAGATGCTGCGCGTAGCGCTTGTCGAGCATATTGTCGATGCCCGCGTCGAGGCGCCACCTTTGGCTGGGCGACCAGCGAGCGTACACGTCGAGCACGCCCCAGGCAGCGGTCTTGCCGGCATCGAGGCCACTGCCGAGCAGGGGATCGCTGTCTACCCGCGTCTGCCGCGCCGCACCACGCCACCGCAGGCCCGTTAGCCACTGGTTCGACTCGTAAGTGACGGCGGCGACGCCCTCCAGAGGTGGCATCTGGGCAACGGGCCGATCATCACTTCGATTTTCAGCGCGGACGTAGCCTGCCCCAACCTCTGCGCTCCAGCCAGACGACCATTGCCGCCGCACGGTCAGCTCGCCGCCGAGCATCCGCACGGAAACGTTCCTGTAAATGGTGGCATTGTCGCCCGGCTGGCGGGTGCGGTCGCGGAGAATGTAGTCGCCGATCCAGTTGTGAAACAGTGCGC
>SLQW01000107.1 GCA_007131295.1 Pseudomonadales bacterium
CCCTGAGGGTACACCCTGAGGGTACGCCCTGAGGGTACGCCCTTGCGACGGTTGGGCTCGCGGCGCCGCTGCGCGGCTGCCGCTTCCCACAGGGCTGCCGCTTCCCACAAGCTCAGGGACGCGACAGGCGCGCCTGCCGCTCGGCGGGTAGAGGCAATTCGACCTCGGCCGCAAGGTTTCCCTTGCCCGGAACGAAGTTGACCTCGAGCCGCGTCCCGCCGGGGTCCTCGAACAGCACCGAGTAGTATCCGGGCGCCCAGTCGTCCTCCTGCGGGGGATGGACGATCCTGGCGCCGAGACCCCGGACGAACTCGAACACGCTGTCCACATCCTCCCGGGACCGGGCCCGGAAGCAGACGTGGTGCATGCCCGCCCGATAGGCATCGAACGGCGTCGCCGCGTGCTCTGCGCTCGCAGCGCGGATGGCAATACCCGTTCGGGAACCCACGCAGTAATAGAGCACCTCGGTGTCGATCAGGCACTGCATGTCGAGAAACGGCAGGAGGGCGCCGTAGAACGGCCTGCAGGCAGCGAAATCCTGCACCGTGATGTAGAGGTGAGCGATGCCGTTGAGTCGAACCGTCATGAGACTTGCCGCCCTCCATCCGGCGAGTTAATGTACGCGCATCACTAATGAGCTCGCATTACTCGAGGTTCGTCATGCGGGAGAGTGCGCACCATGCGTGGCAGGTGCGCAGGGCACCTCTCCTGCCCTCCCCAAAGGCCGCCACGCGCGGCCTCTTTTTTTGCTTCGAGGATTACTCAGCGCGGACCCTGGCCGTCGTCTACCTTGATCACGGTCCCGGTAACGGTTTCCGAGGCCGGTGAGACCAGGTAGAGCAGCGTGGAGTCGAGCTGCGCCGGGTCGCACACCCGCTTGCGCGGGAAGTGCTGACTGAAGTCGCCGAGCCGCTCCATCATGCCGTCCATCATCTCCGAGGAAAACGCCCCGGGGGCGATCGCATTGACGTTTATGTGAAAGCGCGCCCACTCCACCGCCAGCGCTTCGGTCATGCGCGCGATCGCTGACTTGGTGACCGAGTACAGCGCAGCACCGTTGCCGCCGTAGTTGAAGGCACCAATCGAAGAGATGTTGACCATCCGTCCAGGCTTCTTCGCCTCGATGAGCCGCTTCGCCACCTCGCAGGAAAGTACCCACGGGCCACGCAGATTGGTGTCGAACACCGTGTCCACCAGTTCGTCGGACATCTTGTGGGCGCGCTGGGCATCGGGCACGCCGGCGTTGTTCACCAGGATCGTGATGGTTCCGAACGCAGCCTCGGTCTGCGCCACGACCTCGCGGATGCTGGCGCGGTCGGTCATGTCCAGACGCAGCGGCAGCGCCTCGCCGCCGTCGCTGCGGATCTCTTCCACCAGCGCATCGAGGCGCTCCACACGGCGCCCCGTGACCGCGACCTTGGCGCCGCAGGCCGCGAGTACCCGCGCGAAGCGCCAGCCGAGGCCGGAGGTGGTACCGGTCACGAGCGCGACCTGGCCGGTGAGGTCGAGAGAAAAGTGGGGCAAGGCGAACGCCGTCATCGGACACTCCATGCATCAGCAGAGATTGGGGGAAAGCCGCCCCGGAACACGGCTGCGTGACCCGGGGCGGAGCTGGCGGCGTCAGGCCGGACGGCCGCCGCGGACGAGCCGACCCGGCAGGGCGCCGGTATGCTCGCCAGACTCGAACGTGACTTGACCGGCCGTGAGCGTATGCCGATAGCCGTCGACCCGCTGCACGAGGCGGCGGCCTCCGGTTGGCAGATCGAACACGGCCTCCGGTCGATACAGCCGCAGGCGGTCGAAATCGATCACGTTGATGTCGGCCTTCGCACCGGCCGCTAGCAGTCCGCGATCCGTCATCCCATAGGCTTCCGCTGTGTCCCGCGACAGCTTGCGCACCAGGTACTCCAGGGGCAGACGCTCACCGCGCCTGCGGTCGCGGCCCCAATAACTCAGGATGTAGCTCGGCATGCCGGCATCGGCAATGACCCCGCAGTGCGCACCGCCGTCGGACAGGCCGAAGAGGATGTTCGGCAACTGCATGATGTCCCGGTAATACTCCAGGCTGTAGTCGCTGTAACCACCGAGCGGCTGATAGAACAGCTCCCGGCCCTCGTCCCCGAGCAGCAGGTCGTACATCACCGCGAACGGATCCTCACCGCGCGCCGCAGCGATGCCGGCAACGCTGCCTTCCCTCGGCTGCTCGTAGTCGGGCGCATCGCCGAGGGGGAACACCTGCCAGAGCAGATCGGCCATGGAGCGTCCCATGGCAGTCTGCGGAATCGCGCTCTGCTCGCTGAGGATGCGCGCGCGCAGGTCGGGATCGCGCATCCGGGCCACCTTCTCGGCCAGCGGTAGCGGCGCCACCTCCATGGCATAACTCGGATGGCCGACGAAGACGTTGAAGCTCGAGGTCAGGCCATGGAGCACGCCGGTGGGCCGGCCGGCCATCTGCGGCCGGATCTCCATGCCTTCCGCGCGCGCCTCGTCGGCAACCCGGTACAGGCGCCCTTCCTCGTAAGCGGCGGCCGAGGTCGCCACCAGCGTCACTTTGAGTCCGGTCTCCCGCGCGAAGCGCTTCACCCACGCCCACTCGTCCTCGGTGCCGAGGTGGTCGGAAACGAGTTCGAACACACCATGACGCAGTCCCTTCATGCCCAGCCCGAGCGCCAGCATCTCGTCGGACCCGGCAAAGGTCCCGGGCACATGGACGCCGTGCTTATCCTTGTGCAGCAGCGTCCGCGACGAGGAAAAGCCGAGCGCCCCCGCGACCACGCCTTCACGGACCAGTTCCGCCATCTGCCGGAGCTCGTCAGCCGTGGGCACATCGTCCTGGGTATTGCAGCGCTCGCCCATGACGTAGGCCCGCACGGCGCCGTGCGGAACCTGGGTACCGACATCGATGGCGCGCGGGAAGCGCTCGAGCGCGTCGAGATATTCGGGAAAGCTCTCCCACTGCCAGTCGATGCCCTCGGCGAGGGCGCTGCCGGGAATGTCCTCGACGCCTTCCATCAGCTCGATCAGGAAGTCCTGCTGGCCTGGCCGCACCGGGGCAAAACCCACGCCGCAATTGCCCATGACCACCGTGGTGACGCCATGCCAGCTCGACGGCGCGAGCACCGGATCCCAGGTCGCCTGGCCGTCGTAGTGCGTATGCACGTCCACCCAGCCCGGCGTGACCAGGCAATCTGCAGCGTCGATCTCGCGCCGACCACGGGCGGTGACTTCGCCCACCGCGACGATGCGCTCGCCGTCGATCGCCACGTCCCCTTCGTATCTGTCGTCGCCGGACCCATCGATGATGGTACCGCCGCGAATGACGATATCGTGCATGGCCCTCTCCCGATTAATGGCTATTCATTAGGCTTTCCGGAACATACGGCGCCCGTCCGCGCCTGTCCAGATGCCGTTGCGCTCTGCACTGCATGCTACGCCCTTCAGTCCCGGCGCGGCATAATGCGCGACCGTCACCTGGGACGGTGCAAGGAGAGCATTGGGCATCATGGGTGCCAGAGGGGAGCTGCTGCTGCATCCGCGGCCCGCGATCGGTGCGGCCTGGATGATCATCGCCGCGCTGGTGGGTTCGATAATCGATGCCTGTGTGAAAGCTCTGCAGAGCGGCTTCGATACGCCGCAGATCGTCCTCCTTCGGCTTCTCTGCTCGCTGCCCTTCGTGCTCCTGTTCGCCCAGCTCTCGGGTGGCCTCGGCAGCATTCGTCCGCAGCGCCCGGGCTGGCACGTCGTGCGCTCGCTCTGCGCCGCCGGCGCCACCTTCGGCTTTTTCTACGCGCTCGGCGAATTGCCGCTCATGCTATGCGTGACCATCGGCTTCGCTGCGCCGCTCCTGATTGCCCTGTTGTCGCGCCCCTTTCTCGGCGAGCGGGTCGGCCTGCACCGCTGGATCGGTATCCTGATCGGATTCGGTGGCGTTCTGGTGGCTCTGCAGCCAGGCACCGCGGCCTGGCACCCCGCCATGCTCGCAGTGCTCGCGAGTACCCTGTGCTGGGCCGTGCTCGCGCTGTCCGCGCGCAAGATCGGTGCCGATGAGCCCACCGGCGCCATGGTGGTGTTCACGATCCCGGTGTCGCTGCTGGTGGCCCTGGCGCTGACTTTGGGCCATTGGGTGGCGCCAACCCCACAGGAGTGGCTGTTGTTCTTCGTCGCCGGCTTCTGCGGCGCCAGCGTGCACTACTGCGTCATCTACGCTTATCGCGCGACCCGCGCCGCCATCGTGGCGCCCATGGAGTACACCGCCCTGCTCTGGGCGGCACTGCTGGGGTTCGCGTTCTGGGGCGAGATTCCTTCTCTCTGGACCTGGATCGGTGCTGCCGTGATCATCATCGGCGGCCTCATCGTCTTGCGGGCCCGCACCTGACCAACCGCTTCATGGCATCAGATTGAAGCCGATGGCATTGAACTCGCGCAGCACGATCAGCGTGACCACACAGACGGCGACAACGCCGCTGTGGCGCAGGCGCCGGGCCAGTGTCCAGTCGCCGCCGCGCCAGACCGGAAGCAGGAGCAGCGCCGACAGCACAGTGAGCCCGGCGCCGACGAGCCCGACCGCGAGTGCGGTATAGAGCCACGCGTTGGGAATGGCGTAAAAGACGTTGCCGAGATCACCCGCCAGCGACATCAGGCCCAAGGCGAGCAATGCAGCGAAACCGAGCCAGGCGACCGCGGTGGTCACAGCCAGCCCTGCCGCCCAGCGCTCGACGTCCGTCTGCACCAGCCGCCCGTCCCGGCGCAGCCAGGCGCCGATGGGTACGCACAGCAGGACCAGCAGGCAGGCGGCGAGCAAACTCAACTGCGCGCGTGGGTTGGCATACAGCGGAACCCGATCGAACACCATGATCGGCAAACCTGAATGCAGGACCCGCACCGGCCGGCCCTGCTCATCGCTGACGAAGCGAATGACCGCAGCGGTCTCCGGGTCACGAAAGGTGTCCGGAGCGACCTCATAGAAGCGCCGGACCTCCCCTACGACCGAGACGGACAGCACGCCCGGGCGCGCTTCCGACACATCGAGAATCGGAAAACTGAGCATCCGCTCCAGCGTCGAGTGGTTGTAGCGCGAAGCCAGATAGCCGCCTGCATAGGCACCGCTGTCGCCGGGCGCTTCTACCGGCCTCCGCGAAATGGGGTCCGGACCGTAATCGAAATAGCGCTCCAGGAGATTCTGTGCGAATCCCGTCAGCAGGCGGTAGCCGCCGGCCGTGTTGACGGAAACGAACACCCCGAACCCGAGTTCGGGCACGAGCTGCATGTCGCTGACGAAGTGGACCGTACCGCCGCCGTGGCCAACGCTGCGCCAGCCGTGCAGGCGCCCCTCGATGAAGCCGTGGGCCATGCCCGGTATTTCCAGGTCCATGCCGTGCAGGCGTCCATGCAGCTGCTGCGCCGTCTCCGGCGCCAGGATGCGCACACCGTCGAGTTCGCCGTCGTTCAAGTGCGCCAGCATCCAGCGCGCCATGTCGGTGGCGGTCGTGGACAGCGCCCCTGCGGGCCCGATGGAGCCGATGTACTCGAAGTCGCCGACGACAAAGGCGCCGTCCTGCCGCCGATAGCCACGGCTGATCCGCTCAGCGAGTTCCTGATCGATAGCGCCGGTGCGTTGAGGCCCCCAGGGTTCCCGGAAGGTGCTGGAGTGCATGCCAAGCGGCGCGAACAGGTGGGTCTCGACGTAGTCCTCGAATGACATGTCCGCAACGCTGGCGACGATGAGTCCCGCCAACGCCGTGCCGAAGTTCGAATAAGCAGGCAGCTGTCCCGGCGGCCGGACCTGCTGCGGCTGGTAGCGGGCGAGGTACTCGGCCAGAGGCAGGACGGCGCCTGGATCGTTCGTGAAAAGGTGGCCCATCAGCGACTCTTCGAACCCTGGCGTGTGCGCCATCAGGTGCGCGAGCGTGATCGGCGCATCAAAGCGTAAGCGCAGCGGGAGATCAGGCAGCCAGGTGCGGATGTCCGTCTCCAGGTCGAGCCGCCCCTGCTCCACGAGCTGCATCACTGCGGTCCAGACGAAGAGCTTGGAGACGGAGCCAAGCCGGAACAGCGTGACCTCAGGATCGACCGCGACGTCCTCGCCCGCCTTGCCGTAACCTCGGATGAGAACCACCTCGCCGTCGTGGACGATAGCCAGGGTCACGCCGGCGACAGCTTCCGTCTGCATCCGCCCCATAATGAAACCGTCGACGAACTCCGCCAGCGCGGCGCGGTCCAATGATTCGCCAGGTGCATGGGCACTCAGCGTCGCAACCACCAGGACCACAAGTGCCCTGAACGCACCCGACGCCATCACTGCGTTCTCCCTGTCGCCAGACGGCAGGATACGACACTTGGCAGGACTCCGACCCTGGCCCCTGCGCGCTTCGGTCGCAACGTCGCTCTGCTGTCGCCATCGGCAATTGAAACAAGGATATCCTCACGATGCTTAGAGCGTTCGCAGTCATGCTCGGCGCAACCTTTCTCTGGAGCTGTGCCGCAACACCCGAACCATCCCCGAGCGAACCCGAACCGGCCGCCTCCGGCATCGAAATGGCCTACCTGGATTCCTCCGTTCGCCCCCAGGACGATTTCTACCTGCACGTCAATGGCGGCTGGCTGGACCGCAACGAGATCCCGGCGGACCGCTCCCGCTGGGGCTCCTTCGATACCCTCCGCGAGCGCGCCGAAAGGCAGGTTCTCGCGATCATCGAGGAGGCGGCCGAGCAGGCTCCGTACGCCGAACACGGCTCCGATGTGCAGAAGGTGGGCGACCTCTATCGCGCTTTCATGGACACCGAGCGAATCGAGGCGCTCGGGGCCGAGCCGCTTCGCGATCCTCTCGCCGAGATCGCGGCGCTCACAAGCCGCGATGACCTCGTCAGCTACTGGGCTCAAACCCGTATGCAGGCAGGGTCGGCGCCGCTGGCAGCGTTCGTGAGTCAGGACCCCGGCGACAGCAGCCGCTACATCGTACAGCTCACCCAGGCCGGGCTTGGCCTGCCCGACCGCGACTACTATCTGCAAGAGGACGAGCAGTCCCGGGAGATCATGACGCGCTATCGTGGTTTCATCGAGCGCCTCTACGAACTCGCCGGTCTGCCGAACGGACAGGCTGCTGCCGCACGCATCATCGCTCTCGAGACCGCCCTTGCCGAGGCCCAGTGGTCCCGGGTCCGCAATCGAGATCCGGTGGCCACCTACAATCTCCTTCCAGTGGCCGACCTCGCAGGAGACGTTCCCGGAGTGTCCTGGAGCGCATTTTTCGCCGCAGCGGACATCGCCGCCGAACACCAGGACGCCATCAACGTCCGTCAGCCTGACTACATCGAGGCCGTTGCCGAAATCCTGGCGCAGACTCCGCTCAGCCACTGGCAGGATTACCACCGTTTTCACCTTATGAGAAGCGTAGCGCCGCTGCTTTCCGACGACTTCGTCGAGGCGCACTTCGACTTCAACGGCCGCGTGCTGAGTGGCCAGCCGGAGATGCGCCCGCGCGAGAAGCGCGCCCGGGGCACAGTGGAACGCCACCTCGGGTTCATGGTGGGTCGCAAGTACGTGGAGCGTCACTTCCCCCCCGAGGCGGCCGAGCGCATGGACGCCATGGTCGGCAACCTGCTCGAAACTTTCGCCGTCATGCTCGATGAGCTCGAATGGATGACCGAACCGACGCGGGCGGAAGCCCACGCCAAGCTCGAGCGCTTCAACACCAAGATCGGCCAGCCGGACGTGTGGCGCGATTACGACTGTCTAGAGATCGCCGCCGACGATCTCATGGGCAACGTGCTGCGCAGCAGTGCCTGCGAATACGCGCGCATGGTGGGTCGCCTGGGGCAGCCCGTGGACCGGGACGAGTGGTTCATGACGCCGCAGACCGTGAACGCCTATTACAGCCCGGCCATGACCGAGATCGTCTTTCCCGCCGCCATCCTGCAGCCACCCTTCTTCGACGTGACGGCGGATCCGGCCGTGAACTACGGCGCGATCGGTGCAGTGATCGGCCACGAGATCACCCACGGCTTCGACGACCAGGGCAGGCGCCGCGATGGTGAAGGCAACCTGCGTGACTGGTGGACCCCGGAAGACGAAGAGGAGTTCAACCGCCGTGCCCAGCGCATGGTCGAGCAGTTCGATGGCTACAGCCCCCTCGAAGGCATGGCAATCAACGGCGCCCTGGCTCTGGGCGAGAACATCGCCGATCTCGGCGGCGTGCGCATGGCGTTCAGGGCCTGGCAACGGTCGCTCGATGGCCAGGAGGCACCCGTCATCGACGGCCTGACCGGCGAGCAGCGTTTCTTCATGGGTTGGGCGCAGATCTGGCGCACCCTATACCGGGAGGAAGCACTGCGGCGGCAGCTGATCACGGGTCCGCATTCACCGGGTCGCTACCGCGTGATTGGCATCGTCTCGAACCTGCCGGAGTTTCACGCCGCGTTCGGGGTCGAACCCGGCGATCCCATGTATCGCGCGCCAGAGGAACGGGTCGAGATCTGGTGATGCCAGCGAGTCAATGCTCGTGCTTGCGACTAGCCTCCAGCCGCGCTAGTTTCCACGCATGCTGACCGCCAGCCGACCATCTCGCGTCCTCGTCCTGATCCTGGCGCTGACCCTGGGCGGCCAGGGGTGGGGCATAGGCCACTCCGGCTCTGGCCATCACGACGATGCGCATGCATCGGCAGCGCCGACGCTGGCCACGGATGGCGAGCTGCCGGACTGTCACGGTCATGACGCTCAGCAGCCGGACAGCGATCCCGATACCCAGGAAGCCTGCGAACACGGGAGCTGCGACGTCTGCTTCTGCGCCGGCTTCCAGCTGCCTCACCTTGTCTCCGCACCCGCGGTCACCTGCGCGCCGCTGACCGATGCGCGCGCCGCGGTACTGCGCACCGGGCGCAGTGCCCCGCCTGTCGAACGGCTGTTTCGACCTCCCATCATCTGAACCTGCTTAGTGCCCTCGGCGAACCCTCGCGTTTGCCGCCTCGCTGGCATCGACCCGCATCGCGGGTCGACTCGACATGCATGAGGTTCAGAGATGACCCGATCGTTTTTTCCACCTGCCCGCAGCGGGCGCGACGGACTGCGCACGTGCGCCCTCTTTCTGTCGTCAAGCGCACTGCTGGCTGCCTGCACCACGTTCGACCCCACGCGTGCGATCACCGACGCAGAGGAGATGGCCTCGAGCCAGATCGGAGCTGCCGCAGATATCGACATCAGTGCGCAACGAGAGCATCTGCTCACCGAACCCCTGAGCAGTGAGGCGGCGGTAGCCATGGCCCTGGCCGGCAACCCGGTCATCGACCTTGCGCTCGCAGGGCTCGGGATGACCGCAGCCGACGCGTTTACGGCTTCACGTCTTGCCAACCCGCAGCTCTCGCTGAGCAGGCTTTCCGGCAGCGGCAACGAGCGCAGCGTGGCCCTGGGGCTGGATTTCGCCGATCTCCTGCTGCGGCCGGCACGCAGCAGCCTGGCCCAAGAGGAGCTCGAAGTTGCCCGGCTCGAAACTGCCGCCATCATGATCGATCTCGCCCGCGACACGGAGCAGGCCTGGCTCCGGCACGTAGCCGCCGAGCAGACCGCCGCGCTCTTCGCAGCGCTTGCGGAAGTGGCGGACACAGCTGCCGAACTGGCCATAAGCCTGCATCGTGCCGGCAATCTCTCCGATCTGGAATTGGCTCGAAAGAAAGCGGCCGCCGCCGAAGCGAAGACACAGGCCGCGCGGTCCGGCGCTGCCACTGCCGCCACCCGCCGTGATCTGAATCGCTTGATGGGCCTTTCAGGTGACGATGCCGGCCGCTGGCAGACGCCGGATCGATTGCCGCTTCCTGACGGCGACGAGCCAGGACTCAATGATCTGCTGTCCCGATCGCGGGACGACCGCCTCGATCTGGCCGCCGGTCGCCTGCAGGTCTCCATGCTCGAATCAGGAAGGGATCTCGAACAGCGCTGGCGCTGGCTCGGCACGGTCGAGATCGACTACGAGTGGGAACGCAAAAGGGACGGCAGTCGCTTGCGCGGGCCCGGACTCGTGCTCGAACTGCCGCTTTTCCGTCAAGGACAGCACCGGACGCTGCGCGCCGAGGCGGCAGTGATCCGCGCAACGGCGGAACTCGCACTGCGGGAGCTCGAGGTCGAGCACCACGTGCGCTCGGGCCACGCCGAGCTCGCGGCACTGCGCGAGATCCTCGGTACCTACGAAAACGTCATCGTGCCGCAACGGGCCGAAGCCGTCGCCCGGGAGCTGGAACGCTACAACTTCATGCTGATCGGCGCGTTCGATCTGATCGCCGCACGCGAGCAGGAATACCGCAGCTATGCCGACTTCATCGCCGCCATGCGGGACTACTGGCTGGCGCGGGCTGAACTCGCCCACGCCGTCGGCGGCCCCCTCCCGCGTATCGCAACGCGTCCGGCTCCGGACCTCGAGGGCGTGACTGCACCGATCGACGATATGAATCACGGTCATCACGACCATCACGACCATCACGACCATCACGATCACCATGACCATCACGACCACGACGGTCATCACGATCATCACGATCACGGCGACCAACAGGGAGACGCGCCATGAAAGTCAATCGCCGCAAGCTGTTACTCGGTGCCGGCGCCGGCCTCGGCGCCGCAGTCATGGCCAGCGATCGCCGCGCCCAGGCGCACGACGGGGCTGCCCACTCGCCTCCGACGCGTACCAGCAAGGTCCACACACCGGACGGCTGGACCCTGCCCTATCGCCTGCGCGACGGAGTCAAGGAGTTCCACCTGGTCGCGGAGGCCATCGAACACGAATTCGCGCCCGGCTCGGTCGCGAAGTGCTGGGGCTACAACGGCACGACACCAGGCCCTACCATCGAAGCGGTGGAAGGTGATCGGGTGCGCATTCTCGTTACCAACCGGCTCGGTGAGCCTACCAGCGTGCACTGGCACGGCCTCAAGCTGCCAAGCGGCATGGATGGCGTTGGTGGGCTGACCCAACCGCACATTCCGCCCGGAGAGACGTTCGTGTACGAGTTCACGCTGCGTCAGCACGGCACCCACATGTATCACCCTCACAGCGACGAAATGACACAGATGGCCATGGGGATGATGGGCCTGTTCATCATCCATCCCCGGGATGGCGAACCGGAGCCCATCGATCGTGACTATGCCCTGCTGCTGCACAACTGGGCGCTGCATCCCGGTACGTTCCGGCCCGACCCTTCGATCATGCAGGACTTCGACATCTGGACCCTGAACTCCAAGGCTTTTCCGGCGACGGCACCGCTGGTGGCACGCACCGGCGAGCGGGTGCGTATCCGCATCGGCAACCTGTCCATGTGGAACCACCCCATGCATCTGCATGGCGTCCAGTTTCAGGTCACCGGCGGCGACGGTGGGCGCTGGCCGAAGTCACAGTGGCGCAGCGAGGTCACGGAGATCGTCGGCGTCGGTCAGATGCGCGATTTCGAGTTCGTGGCCGTACCGGGAGACTGGGCGTTTCACTGCCACATGGCGCACCACACCATGGGGCCCATGGGCCACGGTATTCCGAACCCCATCGGCGCCGACCAGAGCGAGGTCGAAGCAAGAATCCGAGGCTTCGTGCCCGGATTCATGGCCATGGGCGAGCACGGCATGAGCGAACATCAGGCCCATGTGGACGCCGGGCACATGCCCGGACCAAAGAACACGCTAGCCATGATGGCGGGCAAGGGACCGTTCGGGAACATGGAGATGGGCGGGATGTTCACCATCATCAAGGTGCGCGACGACATCAAGCCCGGCGACTTCGAAGATCCGGGCTGGTATCGACATCCGGAGGGCACGGTCGCCTACAAGGTCAGCAGCGATCCCGACTTCGGCCAGCCGATCCGGCGCGGCAAGGTCTCCCGCTCGGACTCGACGCCACTTCTGCGACCGCAGCGCGGCCATCATAACCACCACTGAACAGACGGGGCAGCGCGGCCGCCACCCCGTCTGACGTCCCGTCCCGGGCGCCCCGGGACGGCTGCTTCAACCGCCGAAGCTGAAACGCACGCCGGCGATGAACGCACGCCCGATGATCGGAGCGTCGTTCTTGAAGAAGCTCTGATGACGCCGGCCGTCCTCGTCGAGCAGGTTGCGGCCACGCAGGAACAGCTCGGTGCCCTCCCATGCCCGCGGCTGCCAGTTGAGGTCGAAGGATACGAGGTTGTAACCGCTGGTCTGATCCTCGGCGATCGCGGTGCGGTTCTGCTTGAACACGCGCCGGTAGTCGAACGAGAAATCGACCTCCCCGAGCACCAGGTCGATACCGAGGCCCACCCGCGGCGGCGTGATGCGCGGCAGACTGCCACCGCTACGGAGTTTGCCGCGAACGCTGTCGGCGTTGAAGCGCAACGCCACGGGTACGTCGTCGATCACGAAGTCCGCCACGGCACTGATTTCCGCGCCCCAGAACTCCGCGTTCGCCTGCTCGTTGAACACGATCTGGTTACGCAGCCGGCAGAGACCACCGTCTCCAGGCATGCATCCGGCCGCGGCACCTTCGCCGGCCCGGTTGCCGATGTCATTGACGAACAGCGGATTGCCGGTGCCGTCATCGACGGACTGCAGGAAGACGAAGTCTTCGACTCGATTGTAGAACACGGAAATGTCATAGCGGACTGGACCCGCATGGCGGTCGATACCGAGTTCGAAGTTGAGGTAGGTCTCCTTACTGAGGTCGACGTCCCCCACCTCGAACGTTCCTGCAGCGGCATGGCGACCGAAGGCATAGAGCTGCTCCGGAGACGGTGCCCGCTCGGCCCGCGTGATCGCGGCGCGCAGGTGATGCTCCGCATCGAGGTCGACGATCGCACCCGCCGAAAGGCTGA
>SLQW01000181.1 GCA_007131295.1 Pseudomonadales bacterium
CGCCGCGATCAGGAGCAGACTGAGCGCGACGAACCCGAGCGCCTGCCTCCAGAACATCAATTCACTGCCCGCCCCGCGTCGTGCCAGAACGGCGCCCGCAATTCGGTCTTCAGGATTTTGCCGGCCCCGGACTTCGGCAGCTCACCGGTCCGGATCACCAGCGAGCGCGGGCACTTGAACCCGGCAATGCGCGCTTTGCAGTGGGCGATCAGATCGGCTTCGCTCACCTCAGCACCCGCTTTCAGCACCACTTCCGCGTGCACCGCCTCGCCCCACTGCTCGCTCGGGATGCCGATGACGGCACACTCGGCGACAGCTGGATGGCCGTAGAGCGCATCCTCCACCTCGGCGGAGTACACGTTCTCGCCGCCGCTGACGATCATGTCCTTGATGCGGTCGACGATGAACAGAAAGCCGCGCTCGTCCATGTAGCCGCCGTCGCCGGTGTGCATCCAGCCGTCGCGAACCGCTTCGGCGGTGAGTTCGGGCTGGTTCCAGTAGCCTTTCATGACCATCGGGCCGCGCACGCAGACCTCGCCGATTTCGCCGACAGGCAATGGACGACCGTCCGGGTCGAGGATCTGGATGTCGGCGTTGTAGACGGGCTGACCTGCCGATGCGGTGTAGCCGGCGTTCGGTCCCTCGAAGGTGTGGAATTCGGGCATCAGCACGCTCGCCACCGGCGACAGCTCGGTCATGCCGTAGCTCTGCAGGAAACGCACGCCGGGCAGGCGCTCGAGGGCCCGCCGCAGCAACGCGGCCGGCATTGGCGAGGCACCGTAGCTGAGCAGCTGGAGACTCGATACGTCGCGCCGTTCCAGATCCGGATGCTGCACCAGGCGGTTGAGCATGGTGGGGACGATGACGGTGATGTTGACCCGCTCGCGCTCGATGACAGCAAGGAATGGTTCGATGTCGAACTTCGGAATCACCACGTGGGTGCCACCCGCCATCGTCACGGAGAACAGGCGCGCGCCACCGGCAACGTGGAACATGGGCGAGACGTGCAGGTGCACGGTACCGGCACGGATGTTCATGTTGAGCATGGCGGTGAGCGAATTCGTTACCAGATTGGCGTGACTGAGCATCACACCCTTGGAACGGCCGGTGGTGCCGCCGGTATAGAAAAGACAGGCGATGTCCTCGAAGCCGCGGCCGGCATCCGCCACGGCCGGCGCTTGTGCGAGCTTCTCCCAATGCGCCCAGCCGGCCTCCTGCCGGGAGACGTCGGCCGCCAGGATCAGATGGTCGATGGCCGCACCGCCGTCGCGCTGCAGCGTGGCCGCTTCGATGTGGGCCGGATCGGCGATCAGCAGGCGGGCGCCGGAGTCGTCCAGGGCGTAGCGGATCTCGGGAACGGCCCAGCGGGTGTTGATGGGTACGGCGATGCCGCCGGCCCAGAACGTGGCGAAGAAGAATTCCACGTAGCGATGAGAGTTGTCCGCAAGCATGGCGACCCGATCGCCGGGCTGCAGGCCGAGCTGGCGCAGGCCGCCGGCAAGGCGGGCAACGCGATCGGCGAATTGCCGCCAGGTGTAGCGGACGTCGCCTTCGACGAGGGCGTCCTGGTCTGGGTACAGCAGCGCGGAGCGCCGCACGGTCTGGGCGAGTTGCATCGCATCCACCTCGGAAGGGACAGCGCATTCTCATGACGCCGCCTCCTCAGAGCAACCCGCCGCGGCGGCCGCTGCGTCCTCGATCGCGCGGTGCGCCTGTGGGAAGGCGTGGCCGCTGTGGGAAGGCGTGGCCGCTGTGGGAAGGCGTGGCCGCGCAGCGGGCGCGCCGATCGAGGACTGCGCGCGAATCGAGCGTCTCGCCCAGGGCGGCTACGCCGCCATCGTTGCGTCGCCCTGCGGGCGGCACAACTTCCCACAAAGAGCGCCTTCGATCGAGGACGGCGCGGGGTTTGCGTGCGGCGTCAGGGGAGGAGGTCGCGGAGGTCGGGGGGTGGAGGGGTCACCTGATCGAGATGGACGATGTCGACGTTGGCCGCATAGCGGTCCTGCCAGGCCGGCAGGGCCAACCATTGCGGCCGGCCGTCATGATCACGGGTGATCCAGCCGCCACAGGCATCACTCAGGGTACGCAGATCATCGAGGTGTTCCTGAGTGAGTTCGAGCCGGCCATAGCGCATCGGCCCGTTCACGCAGGCATGCCAGAGCACGTACTCGAGATGGTCCGCCCACTCCCGATCGTAGGCCTCGCGACAGAGCGTCTTCATGTAACGCTCCAGTTCGCGCTGGCCCGGGTCGAGCTCGCAGCTCACCGCGTCACCGACTGTCCACCGTCTACGGTGACGATGGTGCCGCTGACGTAACTCGCCCGCGCCGAGGCCAGGAACACCACCACGTCCGCCACTTCCACCGGCTCTGCCGGCCGGTCGAAGGGCAGCCGGCCTAGCATCCGCGGCCACTGCTCCGGATCACGCCCCGCCATCCGCGCTCGGGTGCGAGCCTGAGTCTCCATGCGATCGGTACGGGTCAGCCCGGGGTTGACGCCCACCACCCGGATGCCGTGACGCGGACCGCCAGCGCCAACCGCACGGGTAAAAGCCATCAGACCGGCGTTCGCAGTAACGCCGGCGATATAGCCCGGATCGTGCCGTTCACCACCGGTGCCGATCACGTTCACGATCACACCACCGCCGGCATCACGCATGCGGCCGTACATGGCCCGGCACAGATTGATGTAGGAGAACATTTTCAAATCCCAGCTCATGCGCCATGCGTCCTCATCGATGGCGCTGAGCGGACCGGCGGGAATCGCACCTGCGTTATTGACCAGAATGTCCACCATGCCGACGCGGCCCGCCAGCGCCTCGGCTCGGCCGCGCTGGGACAGGTCCATCGCATGTACTTCCACCTGCACCTCGTGGCGATCCATCAGCTCCGTGCGGGCCCGCTCCAGATCGGTCCGGGAACGCGCCACCAGATGCAGATTCACCCCTTCCTCGGCCAGGCCTTCCGCTACCGCGCGCCCGATGCCCCGACTGGCGCCGGTGATGAGGGCTTGCTTGCCGCGAAGATGCAGTTCCATGTCGTCGGTACCGTCAGTCTGAATCGCCGTTCATGATCCGCGCCCGCTTCCCGGCATCGAATCCGAGTTCGGTGAGCAGCGCCTCCGTATCCGCCCCCAGAGCCGGCGCACCGCCGCGAACGGCGGCAGGCGTCCGGTCGAAGCGGGCGGCGGGACGCGGCTGGCGGATCCGTCCCGCGTCGGGGTGCGCATATTCTGCCAGCAGTTCGTTGGCAATGATCTGTTCGTGGCCGATGACTTCACCGCGCGACAGCACCGGCGCACACGGCACACCCTCC
>SLQW01000138.1 GCA_007131295.1 Pseudomonadales bacterium
CAAGGCGGCTGCGCCGCCATCGGCGCGCCGCCCAACGGGCGGCACGCCTTCCCACAAAGAGCGCCTTCGTTCTCGCGACGCACATGTGGGAAGGCGTGGCCGCACAGCGGGCGCGCCGATCGAGGACTGGGCAAGATCCAAGCGTCTCGCATCAAGGCGGCTGCGCCGATCGGATCGGAGAAAGCAGGACGGTCGCGGGTCAGGAGACCTGCGCGGAGCGGATCGAGCCCTTGGTGGCCTCGCTCACCGTGGCCGGGTCGGCTTCCGCGCCGCCGTCGACGACATCAGAGGCCGGTGGATCGAGCCCTGAATTGGGCACCGTCTGCGGCCAGGCCGTCAGCACGGCCTTGATCAGGCTCGCCAGCGGAATGGCGAAGAACACCCCCCAGAAACCCCAGATGCCCCCAAATGCCAGCACAGCGACGATGATCGCCACCGGATGCAGGCTCACCGCCTCGGAAAACAGAATGGGCACCAGCACGTTGCCGTCGAGCCCCTGGATGATGGCGTAAGCCAGCATCACCCAGCCGAACTCCAGCGACCAGCCGAACTGGAAAAAGCCCACCAGCGCCACCGGAATCGTGACCACCGCCGCCCCGATGAACGGCACGATCACCGACAGCCCCACCAGAGTCGCCAGCAGCGCGGCGTAATTCAGACCCAGGAACATGAACGTGAAGTAGGTGACCACCCCGACGATCAGGATTTCCACCGCCTTGCCGCGCACGTAATTGGCGATCTGCAGGTTCATCTCCATGCCGACCTGATCCATAAGCGGCCGGTTGTCCGGCAGCATGGAGGCGAACCAGCGCAGCAGGGCGTCCTTGTCCTTGAGGAAGAAGAACACCAGAAATGGCACCAGAATCAGATAGATGATGATGCCGACGATAGAGCCGATCTGGCCGAGCATGAGCGTCACGAAACGCTGCCCGAGCAGGGCGAACTCGTTCGTCATCGCGTCCATCCACTGGTTGATCTGGCTCTCCGAGACCAGATTCGGATAGCGCTCCGGCAGCGTGCGCAGGAGCTGCTGCACCTGGTCGAGCATGTTCGGCAGCGCGTTCACGAAGCCGACGAGCTGCCGCCAGATCAGCGGAAATACCACCAGCAGCATCACCGCGAGAATGGACAGGAACAGGAGGTAGACCAGATACACCGCAATCGTCTGCGGCACCCGCCAGCTGCGCAGCTTGACCACGGCGCCCTGCAGGACGAAGGCGATCACCAGGGCCGTGATCACCGGCGCCAGGACTCGACCGAGCCAGGTCACCATGACCAGTCCGAACAGGATCAGCAGAATCAGCAGCAGAGCTTCCTCGTGATGGAAGTAGCGGTTGATCCAGCCTCGAAAGAACTCGATGAGCTTCATGCTGTCTTACGTAAAAGGTAGACGAAGCGGTGATCGTTGCGGGTGGCGCTGAGCAGTTCATGCCCACTCTGACGCGCGAACACCTCAAAGTCACGCTCCGAGCCGGGATCTGTGGCCGTCACGCGGAGCACCTCGCCGACCTGCATGCGGTTCAACGCCTGCTTGGCCTTGAGCAACGGCATGGGGCAGTTGAGGCCGGTGGCATCGAGCTCCGTATCCACGGCCGAGACGTCAGGAACCGGCATGCTGCCTCCTTCTGCTGTATCAGCTTCGAGTATAGCGCCCGGATCAGGTTCCGCTGAGCCACGGTTCGTCCGCCGGGCGGCGCCGGTACCCGCGCGTGGTCTCGCCACCGCCGCAGGAGGTAGACTGGGAGTCATGAGAAGCTGGTTCGACGCTCCCAAGAGGGCTTGTCTCATGCGCGGCCCAAAGTGGTTCTCGACCGTTCGCCGCACCTGCGCAAGGCTGGCACTGGGTGCCGGCCTCGCCCTGTCCATGCTTGCTGCAGGCGTGTCTGCCAAGGCCTCGCCCATGGACGACCTGCCCATGCTCGGCGATGCCAGCTCCGGCATCGTCTCGCGGGAGATGGAGCGACGGATCGGTGAGGACTTCATGCGCCAGATCCGCGCCCAGCTACCGATCCACGAAGACCCGCTGATCGTCTACTGGCTCGAGGACCTGCTCTACAAGCTCGCGGCCTCCAGCGACCTGCGAGACCCAAGCCTGCACCTGGTGTTGGTGAATTCCGGCCAGATCAACGCCTTCGCGGCCCCCGGCGGCATCGTCGGCGTCAATATCGGCAACTTCGTCGCTGGCCAGACCGTACACGAGTTCGCGGCCATTCTCGCCCACGAACTCGCTCACCTCTCCCAGCGCCACTTCGCCCGCGGCATCGAGGCGCAGCGCAGCATGACGCTGCCCTACCTCGCGGCCATGCTTGCCAGCGCCGCCATCATGGCCACAGTGGGCGCTGATGCGGGCATCGCCGCCATGGCCTCCTCCCAGGCAGCGACCGAACAGAGCATGCTCCGCTACAGCCGCGCCCGGGAGCGGGAGGCTGATCGGATCGGCATCGAGACGATGCACCGCGCTGGCATGGACCCCTGGGCCATGGCCGGCATGTTCGAGCGCATGAGCCGCGCCGCCCGCTACTCCCGCCGGCCGCCGGAATTCCTGCTGTCGCACCCGGTGACCGAATCGCGGATCGCCGACTCCCGCGACCGCGCCTCCCAGTACCCGCGCCAGACCTATCCGGATTCGCTCGATTACCACCTGATGCGGGCACGGGTGCAGCTGCACCTGTCGGACTCCACCAGCGACATGGTGGTGACGTTCCGCACCGCCATGGAAGAGGGCCGCACCAGCTTCACTGAGGCAGCCCGCTACGGCCTCGCCCTGGCGCTGAAGGACCTCGGGCGCTTCGAGGAAGCGAGCGAGACGCTCGCGCCGCTGCTCGAGAAAGAGCCGAACCGGATCGCCTACAACTTGGCGCAGGCGGAGATTCTGCTGGAGCAGGGCGCGGCAGATGCGGCCATCGCGCGGCTCGAGCGGCAGCTCGAACTGCATCCCGGCAACCTGCCGCTGAGCATGGCCTACGCGCGCGCGCTCAATCGCAACCAGCGTTTCCTCGAGGCCCAGTCGGTGCTCGAACGGCTGGCTCGGGCCCGGCCCAATGATTCCACGGTGTGGTACGAACTAGCGGAAACGGCTGGGCTCGCGGGGGACATCATCGCTGTCCACCGGGCGCGGGCCGAGTACTTCCAGCTCCACGGCAATCTGCAGCATGCCCTGCAGCACCTGCAGTACGCGCTGCAGCTCGTGACCGACAACTTCCCGCTCACCGCGCGCCTCAATCAGCGCGTCCAGGACATCCGCGAAATTCGCCAGCGCATCGCCGGCTGACCCCACCCCCGCCGCGACAA
>SLQW01000217.1 GCA_007131295.1 Pseudomonadales bacterium
GTGTTCGAGGCGGCGCAGCTCGGCATCATCGACCTGCATGCGCCCGATTCGCCATGACTGCCGCCGGAACCGAAGCGCCAGCAGAGTCAGTCGTGCCCGGGCTGCGCTTCGACCCCTCGCTCCTTGCCATGATCGTTCTGATTCCGGCCACGGCGCTGGCGTTGTGGTTCCTGCTCGACGTCTCGCGCGTGTTGCCGGAACCGGATGCCGCCATTGCCGTCGAGCGAGGCGATGTCAGCCTGACGCGTGAGGGTCACGCTGCCATGGCCGTCGAGCTGCCCCACGACTGGCGGCGGGCGTTCCCACACGACGAGGCGTTCTATCATTTTCCGCTGCACCTGGAAGTGCCGCCGCACCGGCTGTGGGCCATGCTGCTGCCGGACGTGGATCATGGCCTGGAGATCTATCTCAACGGTCAGATCATCGGCAGCAGCCCGCGCCTCGACACGTTCGCGGCCCGCGCCGTGGTCCGGCCGCTATACGTGGTGCTGCCCGATGGGCTGCTGCGATCAGGAACCAACGATTTCACGTTTCGCGCGACCAGCGGCCTGCCGGGACACGGCGTGATGCCGGCCTTCTACCTGGGGCCGGACGAAACGCTGAGCCCCATTTTCGCGCGGCGCCACTTCGTCCAGGTGCAGCTGGTCTGGCTGTTCGGCGCCGGTTCGCTGGGTATGGCGCTCGGCATTGCGGTCCTGGCGGTGTTGCGGCGGCACGACACCGTCTACGCCTGGCTGGCCGCGGTGACGGCGTTCTGGTCCGTACTCACGCTGCTGTCACTGACGCCGCTGCCTGCATTCCCGGGAACGAGCGTGTCTGTGCTGTATACCGTGTCGTCAACGGGTTTCTGCGCCAGTGCATTTCTGTTCGGTTTGCGCTTCGCGGGCCTCGAGCGCCCACTGCTCGAACGCGTGATCTTCGCCCTGGCGGCGGGCGGGATCGTACTGGTGGTGCTGGTCGCGCTCGTCGCACCGGATCTCACCCACCGGGTGGCGCCCCTCGGTCCCGCGGCACAGATGGTGATCGGACCGTTCGTGCTGGCCCTGCTGCTCATGAAGCATCTGCGCGAGCCGGACCCGGAGCTTTTCCTGCTGCTGTATGCAGGTGGCGTCGTGGTCGTCTTCGGAACGTTCAGCTGGTTGGCGTCGCTCGGGATGGCCAGCAATGCGCACGCGCAGTACCTGTTCTACGTCACGCCGCTGATCCTGGCGGTCGTGGTGACGCTGCTCATCCGGCGCTTCGTCGCGGCTCTCGATCAGTCGGAGCAGCTCGCGACTTCTCTGGCGGCGCAGGTGGACGCGAAGTCGCGCGAGCTGGAGGACAACTATCGCCGCCTGGCGGACATGGAAAAACGGCAGGCGCTGATCGAGGAGCGGGAACGGATCATGCGGGACATGCACGATGGTGTCGGCGGCCATATTGTCTCGTCGCTGTCACGGGTCCGCGCGCTCGAGCTTCCCGATCCCCACCTCGGTGAGACCCTGCAGAGCGCGCTCACGGACCTGCGGCTCATGGTCGACTCGCTCGAGTCGGTGGAGGGGGATCTGGGTCTTGCCCTCGGGATGCTGCGCAACCGCCTGCAGCCGCAGATCGATGCGGCCGGACTGCGTACGGTCTGGCGCGTGGAGGCGCTACCGGCGTGTGATGCGTTCTCCTCCGAGACGGTGCTGCAGATCCTGCGCATCCTGCAGGAGGCCATCACCAACGTCATCCGCCACGCCGAGGCCGATGAGGTCGAACTGAGCGCGCGCGTACAAGGAGCCGATGTCATCTGCAGCGTCCGCGACGACGGGGTCGGCCTTCCGGACGAGGGACCGATCAACGCCGGACGAGGCCTGCATAACATGCGTCAGCGCGCAGAGCGCATCGGCGCCGAACTCACCATCACTGCAGCCTCCCCCGGCACTCGCGTGGAGCTGCGCCTGTCCCTGTAGTTGGTTCGGGGTCGGACCAGTTCGAGTCTTTGCCTATCCCAGGTTCGGAATCCCCGACATCACATGATCTAGGGATGGTTCCGGTTCAGGGAACGTCACAGAGTGGACCCGCTTAAGCTCGGGGTGCTTCGAGGGGGTGGCCCCGCTGGATCAACGTCTCGCGCCTCCATTGGGTGAGGTCGGACCCATCTTCAGGTCAATGCTTCCTGCGAAGCGCTTCTAGTGAGGTGGCACCGATGACACGTTCAACCGCAGCGATCGTGGTTTTCCTCCTGTTTCAGGCGAGTTCTGTGGCCGCATCGCCAATCGTCTTCGACTTCACGTTGGGGCCGGATGATTCGATCGAGGACTACGGCGTGAACCACGTCTTCGACGACGAGACCGGAACCAAGTCCTTGACCGCGACAGCGATTGGTCAGCTGAGCAACGATGATGGGGCGCAAACCATCAGCCTCAGAAATCTCAACGATGGGCTTGGCGTACACTCCGGCTTGTTTCAGATCACAGGGGTCTCCAATACCAGCAACCAGGTGCCGCACAAGTCGATCGTCTTCAGCTTCGAGGACGCTGTCCAGATGTTGAACCTGCAGATCGAGCAGCGCGCCCTTTCCTTCGACGAGTTCTTTCACGCGATCTACGGCAGCAATGACGATGGGATACTTCAGTGCGGCGGACTGGCATGCATCAGTGAGGTGAGTGAGCTCCTCCTCACGGGGTCCACGACGGACACGGGCAGCCTGACGCTCGCTCTGCCCGACCACGGGCTGTATCGGCATTTCGTCGCAACCGTGCCGGTTTTCTCGGATGGGAGTGGCAATTATCTGGTGCGCGGAATGAACGTTGCGGCGCAGACCGACGCCCCACCCGTTGCGGTCCCATCGCCCGGGACTGGCGGGCTGCTCGCCGGTGGTCTTGCTCTGCTTGGTGTGGCCGCTCGTTTGCGGCGGCGTACCGGTAGGTCAGAGTCCGTACCGCACGATTGAAGCGGTCACGGCTCGTGACCGGTAGTCAGCGGCAGCGCTTCGTCCCGCACCCACTCCGCCATGGAGCCGTCGTAGACGGCCACGTCGTCCTTACCCAGAAGCTGGCAAGCGAAGCCGTCGATGGTGGCCGAGATCCCGCCGCCGCAATAGGCGAGGACGCGCTCGGCATCGAGAAGCCCGTGCGCCTGGAGCGCGTCGCGCAGCGCCTTAGCCGGCTTGAAATGTCCGCGGTCGAGCAGCGCATCGTAGTGCACGTTAAGGCTGCCGGGGATGTGTCCGCGCCGGCCGTAGTGCATGTCGCCGGTGCCCGCGTAGACCTCCGGTGACAA
>SLQW01000112.1 GCA_007131295.1 Pseudomonadales bacterium
GGAAGCGCTGATCGTAAGCTGAGGTGCTTGCGGAACGGCTCGAAGTCCCGATCGCTGTAAAGCAGCGGCAGTTCATGCTCTATGCAGTACGTCGCAATGAAGCAGTCTACGGTCTTGCGCACAGTCACGCCCCGCTTGCGAAGGGTGCGGAAGTGCTCTGCGGCGCGTTGCGCGATCGCGATGCCGCCGAGTGGCAGGACCTCGAGGTCCAGGAGTAGCGCCTTGGCGGTTCGGTAATCCGATTCGCTGCGGAAACCTTGGAGGACCTCGGCGAGAATGAGGTCTCCGACCGTCACCGCAGTCGAGGGTAACAACTCATCGAGCTTGCTGGTGGCGGCCGTCTCGTGGCCATTGAAGTAGTCGATCCATACGCTGCTGTCCACCAGGACCACTACTCTGCCCTCATCTGATCGAGGTCTCCTTCCCACTTGAGCTTGCCCTTGTAGCGCTTGATCCGTTCCTGGCGCTTCAGCCGGACAAGCGCGCGCAAACCGAGTTCCACGGCCTCCTTCTTGGTACTCGCACCGCTCAGCTTCAGGGCCTCGTTCATGAGGTCGTCGTCGATGACGATGTTGGTACGCATGGAGCCTCCGACGTCGAGTCAATGTGTATATTTTGATCGTTATATGTGTATACGGCAAGCTCGCCCACGCATGGCTACGGCCACCCCTGCCCTGCCATCGGATGCCTGAACAAGGTTTCGATCAGGCGACTCCTGGCCCCTCGCACTGAAGATCGCAACACCGACCATTCGTCGAAAACACTGCGTTTTAAAGGGTTTTCGCTCACTTCAGGTTGACTGAGGAGACTCGACCCTATACTGTATATGCATACAAATTTTATATCGGGCAACGGCCATGGATCAGGCTACCTCCGTTACGCTTCAGGAACTCGGCGCACGCATCATCGACCTCTGCGGACGCATCCACGGCGTCGAGTGCCAGCTCCTCGAACTCATCCGCCATTGCCAGCCTATACGTCATTGACGTATAACTCCGTGTACACTGTCATCGAAACACCGACCTTCGCTGCTGACGCAGACGATATCTGGTCCGCCGACGAAAGAGGCGCCTTCTGCGCATGGGTTGCAGCCCATCCTGAAGCGGGGGACGTCATACCGGCTTCCGGTGGCTGCCGGAAGGTGCGGTGGCGTAGGCCCGGTACCGGTAAACGAGGTGGAGTGCGCGTCATCTACTACGTGCGCGCTTTTGCGGAGGAGATCTGGCTGCTTGTGATCTACACCAAAAGTACCACTGAGAACATTCCCGCCCACCTGCTCAAGCGCGTTCGAGAGGCGATTGAAGATGAGCGGTAAGTCGAACTCTAGAGGTAAGCTCACCGGTGAACAGATCGGTGAGAAACTGCTGAAATCGGTGGCGGAGATGAAATCAGGAAAGGCTGCGCGTGCAACGCGTGTTGAACGCAATGAAGTCGTCGCAGCTCGCATGAAGACCGGATTGTCTCAGTCAGAGTTCGCCCGTGCGCTGCGGATTTCTCGCAGGACATTGCAGGAATGGGAGCAGGGGCGGCGCAAACCATCGGGTTCGGCAAGGACTCTGATCGAGATCGCCTACCGGCACCCAGAGGTGATCGCCGAGTCCCTCGAGGAGACTGAATGACGGGCTCCCGCTGAGCGTCGACGAAGACAATGCAAACAAGCCACCATCACGCACGCTTCTGCTCGATCTCACTTCCCCTCTTGATCAACCTCGGGTAGCGCCAGAGGAACCTCCGGCACTCACGACCTGATACCGACCAGTCGTCGAAAACCTCGGATTTTAAGGGATTTTTCTTCGCTTCGGGTTGACTGAAGACGCTCGATTTTATACTGTACATGCATCCACTTTTCTCCTCGGGTATCGGCCATGGATCAGGCTACCTCCGTTACGCTTCAGGAACTCGGCGCACGCATCATCGACCTCTGCGGCCGCATGCACGGCGCCGAGTGTCAGCTCCTCGATCTCATCCGCCAGCTCGACGAACTTCACCCCTGGGACAGCGCCATGCCGAGCTGCGCCCACTGGCTGGTGTGGCGCTGCGGCATGGACATCGTCACCGCCCGCGAGAAGGTCCGGGTGGCGCGGGCATTGGCTTCACTGCCGCAGATCAGTGAGCATTTTCGTACCGGCGAATTGAGCTACTCAAAAGTGCGTGCCCTCACCCGCGTCGCGGAACCGGACACCGAGGCGGAGTGGCTCGAGGCCGGGCTCCGGCACACGGCTGCCCAGCTCGAGCGGATCGTGCGCCAGCACCGGCAGACGCACTGCGTCGATGGCCCCGGTGCAGCCCTCGAGGCCTGGAAGCAGCGGCACCTGGAGTACCGGGTCCAGGACGATGGCTCCCTGAGCTTCGAGGGGCGCGTGCCGGCGGAGGTGGGCGCGATGCTGGTGCAGGCGCTGGATCGGGCGCTGGAGTGGATGGATCAGGAGGTGCGTGAGGCCGGTGGTACCGGGAACGATTCCGCGGAATCGCACCGCGGGTGCTGCGGTGTCGGTGGAGCGGTCGATGCTGCTGATGCTCCTCCTCATCACGATACCGAGTGCGCCTCAGGCGGCGGAAACCACTGCGAGCCGCGCGATGCGGATCGCGCTTCCGCGGAAGCGCGTGACGAGGGTGGTGAATCTTCTGCAGACGCTTCCGCGGAATCGTCCTGGCTGCGTGCTGCCGCGGATGCGGGAACGGCGACGGCCACGGCTGCGATGGCGGAACGCCCAAGCCTGGCCGCACGCCGCGCCGATGCGCTGGGACTGCTGGCCGAGCGCTTCCTGGCGGTGGCGCCGGAGGCGGACGCGGGACTGCAGAGCGCGGATCGCTACCTGCTGACGGTTCATGCTCCGATTGCGGCGCTGCCCCTACGCGCGCAGGTGGATCCTTCGGATCCACCCCGTGTGGAGCAGGGGCCAGTGCTGGCTCAGGAAACCATTCGGCGGATCGGCTGCGATGCGGCGCTGGTCCGGATCCTGGAGAGCGGCGATGGCGAGCCGCTGGACGTGGGGCGCAAGACCCGGCTGATCCCGCCGGCGATGCGACGGGCGCTGATGCGCCGCGACGGCGGCTGTCGCTTTCCCGGCTGCACCCACACGAAGTTCGTCGACGGGCATCACATCGTGCACTGGGCCGACGGTGGTGAGACGCGGCTCGACAACCTCGTCAGCGTCTGCCGGCATCACCATCGCCTGCTGCACGAGGGCGGCTACACGGTGGTGAAGCGCGGTGCGGACTTTCTCTTCTTCCGGCCGGATGGCGTCCAAGTCGCGCCGGTGAATGACCGGCTGCAGCCGGGTGAGCTTGAGGCGGAGCTCGGAAAGGACGTGACGGGCTTGGGGCCTGGAAGTCGCAGCGCTGCGGTTTCCGTCCAAAGCGTGGCCGCCGGGTCTGGCTCCGGACCGGCTTGGCGCCTGCCCGCGAAGCGTGGGTTCAACCGGACGGGATCATGGCAGCGGGCGGAGTGGGAGGCCTACGTGATGGCCATGCGGCGCTGAGGTTGCCCTCTTGGGACCCGCGGTCATACGGCGCCGTAGCGGATCAGCGTTTCAGCGCTGGCGACAACCGCATCGCGATATGCGTCAGCAACAATGTAGCGCTCGCCGATGGTCTCGTCCCGGTCCATGGCTGCGACATGCGCCGCCGAAACGTCACGAACATCCACGATCTGGATGCCGGCCTTCGGTAATGCGGGGAACTCGCCCCGGAGCATCTGTCCAACGACGCCGACCGAAGTACGCACGTCCCCAGAGCGGATCGGCCCGAATACGGCCGCCGGGATGATGGTCGTCAGCGCCACCCATGACCCACTCGCCGATCGCGCCAATCCGAATACGAATCGCGCCACAGCTGGACCCACTCCAGCAAACGCCGTCGGCGTTCGACGTTCCGGAAAGTCATACCCCTGGGTATGCCTTTACGCTCGTCGTTCTGGCGGGAACTGAGCGTATAGTTGTCAGAAAATCGTATGGAATCCACGATCCGGCGCGCGCAGCCATCGCCGGCAGTATGCATTGGAGTGCCATCAGGATGAGCAAGATAGAACCCCTCGAGCGCCTGCTAAGTCAGGGCCACGACAACGCCATCCTGCGCTTCGGTCTTGGGCAAAGCTATTTGACGGCCAAGCAACCCGGCCCCGCTGCCGAGCACTTCGGGCGCGCCGTCGCGCACGACCCCGACTACTCGGCTGCCTGGAAGGGACTGGGCCAGGCATTGACCCAACTCGATCGGCCCGAGGAAGCGATCGAAGCGTTCGAAACCGGCATCGCTGCCGCCCAGCGCAAGGGTGACGCCCAAGCCGGGAGGGAGATGGAAGTCTTCGTGAAGCGCCTGCGCAAGCGTCTCGGGTCAGATTCGTCACCTTGAACTGATGCGAGCGTCTGGCCATGGGCCGCGCCGGCAGCGTGTCGATACGCGCGCTTGCGGGCTCGGGGCTCGCCTGGCGCCTGCCGCAGGAGCGCGGCCTCAACCGCGGGCGGTCGGCGCGCAGAGCCGACTGGGAGGCTCACGTCGCGACCAGGCGGCGCCGATCCCGATGGGTGTCGCCCACTCAATCACAAACCGACGGAATGGCCGGCTCACGTAACCCGAACCAGACGTTCTGCTGCCAGCGTTCAATCTCGGCCAGGGGGTACTCACCTTCCTCCGGGTACCTCGGGTCGCTGCAGTAGACGCCGAGGGTGGCGGTCGCGCCGGGCTCGAGGGGGCCGATAAAGCGGACGCAGCCATCGTCACTGGCGAAGACCTCGTCCTGGCCCTCCTCGCCGCGGGTCAGGGGAATGGGCACGGCACCGCAGCGCCAGAGGGTGAGTGCGCTGTCGCCCTGCTTCCAATGCAGCACGGCGGGTGTATCACCGAAGTCACCGCGGGCTTCGTGGTGGGTGATCGCGCAGCCAGCGAGCGAGCCGGCGAAGGTGAGTGCGAGCAGCAGAACGGTCAGTCGACGCATGGTTACCCCCAGAGCATGGACACGAGCCGGACGCCCACTGTCGGGTCTTTCCAGTATGCCGTGTGCGCGAGCAGCCAGCGCACGCCGCTGTTGACGAAGTGGCCGTGGAGCAGCCAGCCGGCCGCGTCAGTGTCGGCGCGATAGCGAAGCTCGGTGGGGCCCTCGCTGCCCTCTACGGCGACTTTGGTGCCGAACACGCGACCGCTGACGACTGGATCGTGGCGACTGTAAAAGTTATGCCAGGGCAGGCGTTCGACTTCGGAAGGCAACGCCTCGATGAGCACCTTCGGAAAGAGCCGCAGACCGGGCAGGTCGATGTCGAGACCCAGCGGACTGCCCAGCGTCACGAGGCCCTGCACGGCCCAGAAGCGCCGGTCGTCGCCCGTGAACAGGACCTCAGCGCGGATCAGTTCGTTCAGGGTCTGCAGCGCATAGACGCTGCCGAGGCTGTGCCCGACCAGGAGCACGCGATGGCCCCGCTCGTGGGAGTCGAGAATGAACTCCGCGAGTTTGCCGCGGATCTTGCCGGCTGTGCTCGAGTCGGTGGCGTTGATGACCACGTCGCCGGCAAGATCGATGACCTCCCTGAGCGCGCGCCCCGCCAGCGGGCGGCCACGCGAGATGGATCGGGCGATCAGCTTCGCCAGGCGCACGGAAGGATGCGCATCGTTCTTGTGTTCGTAGACGTACTGCCGGACCGCATAGTCCTCGGTGATGTGGCTCTGTTTCAGGACGCGGTCCACCAGGGTGCGCACCGAACGCTCGAGCTTGATGTTCATGCCGGATCCGCGCTGCACGCCGTGGACGACGACGATGTGCGGCGGTTTGGCGAGGTCTACGGCCATGGGCAGCTCCGGTCTCCGTTCGCGGCTGGGACTGCAGGCAGCGACGCAATCACGACGCCTGTACTCACGGTAGCAGCCCTGCGTCCATGAGCACCTTGCGCCACGCCGCGAGCGTGCGCCGCCGCAGCCGGCGCTGCGCCCAGCGGCTCAACAATGCACCAATGACGATCAGCGCCATGGCGGCGTGCAACCATGGATTAGCCATGATCGGCTCGAGGATGGGTTTCAGCTCGCCCCACGTCGGGGCTGTGGCGAAACTCAGCAGATCGCCCATGCGCACACCACTCAATGGGAAGAGTAACGCCAGGATGCCAACGAGCGTGACTACGTAAGCCCTCTGCCGCCAACGCACCAGCGCCGCCGCTGCCGTCCGGGCCGCATCGGCCTCCGGCAGCGCAACCGTGGCGCCATCGCTTCCCTCGGCGAACGGGCTGGGCCCGCGGGTGTAGGCGATCTCCACGTTCTTCGGCAGCACATAGGGCGCGTAATCCTGGCTGCCCTGCAGCACGCGCTGGCGAACGCTGACATGAACGGGAATCTTGCGCGGCGGTAGTGTGAGTTTCGGAATGCCGAGCCGCTGCTGAAACGCACTTGGCAACTCCGGCAGCCGCTTCAGCCAGCCCGCCCAGCCATGTCCCTCTCCGGTGTAGGCCCGCTCCAGCAGACGCGGCCGATAGCGATAGAACAGGCCCGCCCCGGAGCGCGGTTCGTAGTGACGGCCCTGGGCATCCGCCTGCTGCTGGATCGCGATCCGGGCCGGGCTCTCGACAGCGAAGCGCGCGCCGTCCACATCGTCGAAGACCGCCATGGCCGAGTCGTTGGGGAGGTCGGACGCCAACGGCGTCACCCGGTCGCCCTCGAGCCAGAGGCGATCAGCACCCAAGGCATCGGACTCTCCGAGCATCCAGTCCAGGCTGACGTAGGCGAGCCCGTCCTTGGGATAGCTGCCGCCGACGTTGGAGTGCGCACCGGCGAACCACACCTGCCCCACATCCTGGCAGAGCTGACTGCGATCGTCCGGCGCGTGATCAGTCGACCACACGTTGGGATGAAACGTACGGCGATCGTCGTCGATGGACAGCGCCTGCCGGGCGGTGCGCACCCAGCGGCTGAGCTTGCGATCGTGAAAACCGTAGCCACGACGATTGGCAAACAGGCGCGGCGGGACTTCGAGCAGCACCTTGAGTTCGTCGATGGGCATGCCGACGGCGTCGACGGTGTCCCACACGCCGAGAAAGCGCACGTACACCTCAGGGTGAAGATCGACGCTTTCGCGCAGGGCAGCCACCTTCTTGTCACCGAGGGAGCGGTAAGCCGGCAGGATGCGCTTGCGGATAAAGCGCTCCGGCTCCGCCTCGGCGAAGTAGCCCTCCTGCGTCCACAGCCCGCAGCGGGCGATCACCCCTGCCAGGACCCGAACGGTGAAGGCGCCGCGGCTGAAGCCGAACAGGTAGATCCGGTCGCCCGGGCGGTAGTGGCGCGCGAGGAAAGCGTAGAGCCCGGTGACGTTGCGGGTCAGGCCATAACCGAACGCACCGCCAAACAACTTCGCGATACGCCAGTCGTCGGTACCGACGCCGTCGTCGTAGCGGACCAGCTGCTCCACCGGCGCGTGGTGGCGGTCGATGGCTTTGTACAGCCGCCAGACGTTGGTATCGCGCGTCAGCCCGCCGCGGTTGCCCGTGCCGTCCGACAGCACGATGAGGTTGCGTCCAGTCAACCGGGGCGTCGATGAAGAGCCGTCCATGCCCGTCTCCGATAGTCAGCGGTCACGCCAGGCGACCCCAATCCGCCTCCGTAAGTCCTGGGCGGGAAGGAGTCAATGCTGGCGTTTTGCAATCAGGTTAGACGAGTCCGCACCGACTGCCGCACAAAGGCGCGCGCTCTCAGATAGCCGGCCGCCCCAAGTGACCCAGCACGGCGTCGGCCGCCGCCTCGCCGCTCAGGTGCGCGCCAGACATCAGGGCCGGATAGGCACCGCCGAGCGCCTCGCCGGCGAAGAAGACGCGCTCACCGAGAGGCTGCGCAAGGACTGCGCGTGCTGCATGCCGACCCGGCCGGGCCGCGGCGTAGGCACCGAGCGTCAGCGGATCGTCCGCCCAGCAAGTCATGCATCCCTGCACCACGTGGCGGCGGACGTCGCCGCCGAGCATGCCGGTGAGCTCACCGAGGGCGAACTCGATGGCCGCCGCCTCCCCCGCGCGCGCAAGCTCCCAGCCGAAGCTACCGCCAACGAACCCCACGATCAGATCCCAGCCCGCAGGAAACGCGAAGAAGAAGCAAGCCGGCGCCGGCAGCGGCTCGGTGATGGCCCGGGTGAGGTAGGTGGAGTCCGCGAGTCCGAAGCGGGTGCCGCCCGTCGCGAGCGCGATCTTGACCAGGAGCCCCATGGGCAGATCGTCCACCGCCGCCTGAGTGGCGAGCGGCAGCGACGGCGTGAAACGAATGCGGCCGGAGGCCAGCACCCCGGTGGAGACCGTCACGATGCAGGCGCGTGCACGCAGGTCGCCGCGGGTGGTGTGCACCGTGACGCCCGGACCGCTCCAGTCGATGCCGGTGACGGTCGTGCCAGTCCGGACCGGCAGGCCCTCCGCCGACCTGAGCACGAGGGCGCCGAGACCTTCCCGGATCAGCGCATTGACGGCATAGGGTCCATAGACGCCGAAGTCGCCGGTGGAAAGATCGGCGAAGTCGACGCCGTGATCCATGGCGCCGACCCAGGTCGCCGCTGCTGCCGCCCAGGGATCGGCGAGATCGACACAGGTATCGGCCGCCACGTCCTCCTTGGCGGCGCCGAGCGCTGCGGTGATGCGCGCCGCGGCGGCGTCGTAGGCATCGCCCTCGGCGGCGCCGGCGGGACCATCCGGCGTGAACAGCAATCCGTCGGGCTCGCTGGCATCGACGAGCGTGAAGCCGGTTGCCTCGGCGAGCCCGACGTGCGGCAGACCGGGCGGGCCCTGCAGCCAGGCGCAGCCGTGGTCGAAGGGAAAGCCGAAGGTGTGGCTTTCGGTGTAGGCACGCCCACCGATCCGGTCACAAGCCTCCACCACCACGACGCTGCGCTTTGCGCCCAGCAGTCTGCGCGCCGCCGCCAACCCGGCAGCGCCCGCGCCCACGACCACGACGTCCGTGGCGGCCGACCGATCGTTCCCGGGCACGGGGCACCTCCAGAATCTCGCTGCGTGGGGTCAGGCGTTAAACAGGCCCTCGATCAAGCCGTCGATGACCTGCCGAAAGTCCTTCCTGCGGCCGCCAGCTTCGATCTCCAGCGCGGCGCGGTCAAACGCAGCGGCCAGCACCGCGGTCAGCGCATCGACGGGAAGCGTCCGCATCGCGCCCTCATCCATGGCTTCGCCGATCCCCTCTTTCAGCGTCCGCGCACCATGCGCATCGTCGATCGCATTCATCTCCGCCCGCCCGAGCACCGCCGGACCGTCGAGCAGCAGCAGACGCGTCCGCCCACGCTTCGCCATGGCCCGCAGAAAGGCCTCACCACCCTTCAGCAACGCCTCGCGCGCTGACGTCACCCGGGCGGTGGCCTGCTCGATCTCCCCCGCGACGGCCGCCGACTCCCGCTCAACCACCGCGAGGAACAGGGCCTGCTTGTCCTCGAAGTGGTGATACAGGGCACCGCGGGTGACGCCTGCGGTCGCGACGATTTCCGGGGTACCGGTCTCGGCATAGCCGTTGGCCACGAAAAGCTTGCGGGCAGCGTCGAGCAGTGCAGTCCGGGTTGCCTCGGTGCGTTCCCGATTGGATCGGCGTGCACGGTCAGTTGACATACATACAGCCTGTATGTAAAAAGTTCGAAAGACATGCAGAGTGTATGTTTTTTCAGAGACTAGGAGAAGCGCCATGCGCTGCAGCAGCTACTACCCCGTTATCATGACCGACGACGTGGCCACGACTGCGGCGTTCTACGTCCAGCACTTCCGCTTCAAGGCACTGTTCGAGATCGACTGGTACGTCCACCTGCAGTCGACGGAGGACGAGAGCGTCAATCTGGCAGTCATGCATGGCAGCCACGCCACCATCCCCGCCTCTGCCCGAGGCAACGTCTCCGGACTGATTCTCAACTTCGAAGTGGACGACCCGGATGCGGAATTCGAGCGGGCGCAGGCCGCCGGCCTGCCTATTCTGCTGAGCCTGCGCGACGAGGAATTCGGCCAGCGCCACTTCATCACCGCCGACCCCAATGGCGTACTTATCGACGTCATCAAGCCGATTCCGCCAACGGAAGCGTTCCTGGAGCACTACCGCGAGGGCGCCGCGACGTAGTGTCGTCATGCGCAGGAGGCGACCGCGTCAGCGGCCCGCGGCCGCCGTCACGCTGACGTCTGCGTTCTCTGTGGCCAGCACCTCCGTGAGATAGCGCGCCATAGCCTGCCGCCGGTCTGTGGCGTCGGCGAACGCCTGCTCGAGAAAGGCGTACAACGCCAGCCGCGTGAGCATCTGCTGGGTCGCCGGCCGCATGGCGCGATCCCAGGTCTCCATGGCGCAGGGCATGGCGACGTTCGTCGAGATGCCGATGCCGGGATCCGGCGGCAGCGCCGGTTCCGCTTCTGCATGCTCACGGTCGAGACCGCGCAGCAGCAGCGGGCAGAACCAGCGGTCCGGATGCCGGAACCAGCGCATGAAGACACTCGAGACATCGGCGAAGCCGACGTGACTGCCGTCGACCAGGTTCACCAGCAGGCTGTTGTCCACCTTCCCCGGAATCGGTGCCGCGTTCGCCTCGTAAGGCACCATCGCATCGTCGCTGCCGGCAATCATCATGAAGGGGATGTCCGTGGTCTGAAAGAACGCAGGTTCGAGGAACGAACTCGGCCCGGCCAGGGACACCGCCGCTGCAATGCGCGGATCACGCAGGTCACGGTGGTAGGCCACGAGCTTCGTCGTCAGACCGCCAAGAGAGAGCCCCGCCGCGGCGATGCGCGCCGGGTCCAGCAGACCGTAAAGCACGTCGTCCTCATCGGCATTGCGCGCGAGCAGCGCATCGATGATGAAGCTGATGTCGCCGGGCTGATTGACGACATCGTTGAAGTTCGCACCGCCCGGCGCCCGGCCGTGGGTGAGCGGATAATTCACCGCCACCACTACGTAGCCCTTGGGCACGAGAAAATCGACGAGATACCCAGGCTCACGCACCGACGACATGAAGCCGTGGCTGTAGACGATCAGCGGAAAGGGCCCGGCGTCACGCTGCTGCGGGACCCAGAGGTAGCCCTCGAGTTCACGCTCGGGGCGGCCCTCGAAGTCACCATTGGGATCGGTCGGCCGCGAACGGTCCACCAGGGCAATGGGCTTGCGCTCGACCCCGAGCACACCCGGCTGATAGAGCGCCGCACTCTGCTCGCCCTCCGGCGACGGCAGGCGCGGGTTGAGCACATAGATCACGGCAACGACAAGGACGACGGTCACGCCCAGCAATATCTTCAGTACACGGTTCATGCGGTCGCTTTATCCATGGAGCCTAATGCGCCCAAGTATCGCGAGAGTGCGCGCAGTCAGCCAGAACTACGAAGATATCTGCAACCCACAGCACCGGCAGGGATGCTGATTCCTTTCAGAGAACCCAGTGCTCAATATCAACGAGCTTCGGCAGTGCCCGCTATGAGCAGAAGAGTCCACAGACTCAGACAGAAAGCGCAGTCGTAACATGGACATCGGCTGGGGCGCCTTCCGAAGGTCACGATAACCTCAGGCAGCGCATGGCGCGGCAATGGCTGATAAGTCTGTGGGAGATCCGCTACGCGCGTCCCCTCCGCTGCGCTCTCGTGGCATCTTCGAAGACTCAAGCTTGAAACACACGGTTGTGTCACATTCGAACCTGGAGATTAACCATGCGCACTTTGACTGACAGTGAAATCGACTCGATCGCGGGCGGAGCAATCGCGCGATCGGTCGCAATTGGAACCGGGGCCGGGTCGGCAACTGGAATCGTTCTGACCAACACCATGCGCGGAGCAGCCATGGGCGGCGCAGCCGGCGCAGCGCTCGGATTCAGCTGGGGTATGGGTTGGACTATCGGCTCCTACTTCGCATCGTGGATGTTCCGATGAAACTTGCTACGCCTCGCGCCCACGTGCTCGAGTCTGCTCGCTGGGCGCGAGAATCTCTCCTGGCCTTTTCAGAGGTAGGCATGAAGCCGCGGGACATCATCTGGACAACCATGATGCTGGCCTTCGTCACAACGGTCGGCGTCGGTTTCCGCTCGAATGCACTTGGGTTCGGAAGCTCTGAAATGGGGACTGGTGAATGGGCAGTGTTGCTCCTTTCAGTCCTGGCAGTCGGACTTTTGTCGCGCTGGTTTGTACACAAGAGCTTCGATAAAGACGGTCGCTGGGAAGGGAGGATTGTTCGCAGGCGGGCCGATGAAGACTAGCACCTGTGGCAGCGAAGACATCTGATTTGCCATGACAGACGTCGACAACCCGTCAGACGTTGGGGCAAAGGTCGATGTACACTACCTGCTCGCCCAGCACTGCCCGATGCCGGCCATGATGTTCCTGCCACCCTTCATATCCAGGAAAACGCACAAGCGCACCCACAAGTGCGTACGCTGCGACAAGCTGACGAATCCCGCCCTCGCTTCCTGCGAACACTGCGGCTACACGTTCA
>SLQW01000044.1 GCA_007131295.1 Pseudomonadales bacterium
AGTTCCCGCACTTTGTTGCCGGCGGTGGTGGACAACCGCAGGCGGAAGCGTCGCCCGTCGGCGTCGTAGCGGAAGCCGTCGGGGCGTAGTTCGAGGCCGGCCTCGTCCAGCAGCTGGTTGGCAAGTCGGCGTGAGTGGCGGTAGATGACGATGCGCTCTGGATCGTCGGTGAACCACGGGTCGAGAGGCGCGATGTTGTGGAGGGCCGCTGGCTGCAGGCTCTCGAACAACGCTTCGGTGAGCCCCTCGCGGTCGATGGCATGGACCAGCGCACGCCGCACGTTGAGGTCTTCGAGGAACGGGTTGTCTAGATTCAGATCGAGGTGTTCATAGAGCAGCCCCGGCGTGAAGTTGACCTGATAGGGCAGATCCTGGGCCTCGACCCGGTTGGCGAAGGCCAGCGCCTGATCGAAGGTCATGCCGAGCTGGGAGACCATGTCGATGCTGCCGGCGCGCAGGTTCGCCTCCAGCGTTCCGGTGTTCGGAATCAATAGGATAACGATGCGGTCGATATGCGCAGGGTCGCCGTAGAACGTCGGATTGCGCTCGAGCACCACGTGTGAGCCGAGGCCGATGCGGACGATGCGGTAGGGACCGTGGTAGAGGCCCGGATTGGTCGGGTCGCGCGAGAACAGCGAGTTCTGCTCGTAGCCCTCCGGCTGGTCACTGTAGCGTTCGAACACCGGCCGCTCCAGGTGCTCGGGCAGCGGGTAGAACTGGTGCAGGCGGTTGAAGTTCCAGCGCGCTTCCCGGTAGACGAAGCGGCAACGTTTGGGGTCGTCGGGGTCGACGACGATGTCCTCGATCTGCCGATAAAGGTCGATGTTCGGCACGCCTACGAACTCGTTCTGCGCCACCTGCCAGGAGAAGCGGAAGTCGCGACAGGTGAGTGGCGTGCCGTCGCCCCAGGTGGCGTCGGGCTCGATTTTCCAGTCTGCCTCGATCCACTGCCGGCCATCCTCTTCGTACAGTTGCGCGAGACCGTTCTCGAGCGTCGGGATCTCGACCGCGAGTTGCGGACGCCACTGGCTGTGTTCGTCGAGCTGGATCAGAGAGCGCCCCACCATGCGGTAGATGTAGGTGGTGGCGACCATGCTCATGACCAGCGGATTGAGGTTCTCGAATTCCTGCGCGATGCCGATCTTGAGCTCGGCGTTCGTGGGTGGATCTGCGGGCCGGGTGAGCAGCGGTCGCGCCCACGCCGCCGCGAGAATCAGCAGCGCCAGCGCAGCGACGACGAGCAACGCTCTCGTGCTCATGACGTTGCCCTCCTTGCCGCCGCGCCGACGTCTTCGTACAGGCGACAGGCCACGAAGTGGTCCGGTCGCTCCTCGCTGAGTGCAGGGTAGTCGCGATCGCAGCCCTCGAAGCGCTTCGGGCAGCGCGGATGAAAGTGACAGCCGGAGGGCGGCGAGATCGGGCTCGGTACTTCACCGCCTAGGGCGCGCTTGAGCCGCCGTTTGCCGGTGCCCACCTTCGGAATCGCCTCGATCAGCGCCTGCGTGTAGGGGTGCTGCGGATTGCCGAACAGCTGGTCGCGTGGCGCCATCTCGATGATGCGCCCCAGGTACATCACGGCGATGCGGTCGCAGAAGTGTTCGACCACCGAGAGATCGTGAGAGATGAAAACGTAAGTGAGCTGAAACTGCTGCTGCAGATCCTTCAGCAGGTTCAGGATCTGTGCCTGAATCGAAACGTCGAGCGCGCTCACCGGCTCGTCGGCGATCACCAGTTCCGGATTCAGTGCGATGGCGCGGGCAATGGAGATGCGCTGCCGCTGGCCACCGGAAAACTCGTGCGGATAACGGTTCAGGTGGGCCGACTTCAGACCCACGGTTTCGAGCAGTGCGGCGGCGCGGTCGACCCGCTCTTTCGGCGGGCAGGTGGCGTGGACCTTGAACGGCTCCGCGAGGATCCGCGCCACGGTCATGCGCGGGTCGAGGGAGGCGAACGGATCCTGGAAGATCATCTGCAGGCTGCGCCGCGCCCGCCGCAGCGCCTCGCCCTTCATCGCGAGAAAGTCCTGGCCGCGAAAGCGGACGCTGCCGGAGGTGGGTTCATAGAGACGCACCAGGGTGCGCCCGAGCGTCGACTTGCCGCAGCCGGATTCACCGACCAGGCCAACGGTCTCACCCGGCATCACGGTCAGATCGACGCCGTCGACCGCATGCACGCGCGCCACCTCCCGCAAGAGGAAGCCCTTCTTGATCGGAAAGTGCTTGGTGAGCCCCGTGGCGGCGAGCAGCGGTTCGGTCATGGGTCCACCGGATGGAAGCAGGCGACCGAGTGACCGGTCGCGATCTCGGTGAGCGGCGGCATCTCTTCGCAGCGCCGGGTCGCGTTCGGACAGCGGTTCTGGAACGGGCAGCCCGGAGGCAGTTCATAGAGCGACGGTACCGTGCCCTCGATGGTGGGCAGCCGCTCGATGCGCTGGCCCAGGCGCGGAATGGATTTCAAGAGTGCGGCGCTGTAGGGATGCCTGGGTGTCGTCATGAGCTCGGCTGTTGGCGCCGTCTCGCAGGTACGGCCTCCGTACATGACCAGCACCCGGTCGGAGATCTCGGAGATCACGCCGAGGTCGTGGGTGATGAACTGCACAGCCATGTCGAGCTTTTCCTGCAGGCTCTGGATCAGCTCCAGAATCTGCCCCTGAATGGTTACGTCGAGTGCCGTAGTGGGCTCGTCGGCGATGAGGAATTCGGGTTCGCAGGACAGCGCCATGGCGATCATGGCGCGCTGGCGCATGCCTCCGGAGAGCTGGTGGGGATAGCTTGCGTAGCGTTCATGCGGGGAAGGTATGCCGACGAGCGACAGCATTTCGATGGCGCGCTCTCGGGACTCGGCTTTTTCGACGCCGAGATGGCGCATGATCTGCTCGTCCATCTGGTAGCCGATCGTGAGAACCGGATTGAACGCGGTCATGGGCTCCTGAAAGATGATGGCGATGCGTCCGCCGCGCATTTGGGCCATCCGCTCTTCCGGAAGGGCAAGTATGTCCTCGCCGCCCAGCCAGACCCGCCCGCCGGTGATTTCTCCGGGTGGTTCGATCAGACGCATCAGCGAGAAGGCGGTCACCGATTTACCGCAGCCGGACTCGCCGACGATACCGAGCGTCTCGCCACGCCCGATGGCATAGCTGACGTCGTCGACCGCGCGCACTGGGCCGATTCGGGTATGAAAGGTCGTCTGCAGATGCTCTACAGTAACGACGGCTTCCGACATCAGGTCTCCTCGC
>SLQW01000089.1 GCA_007131295.1 Pseudomonadales bacterium
TCCGTCCTGTGCGGTGACGCCGTCGACCCGAATGCCAAACACGTCATCCGGCTTGGCACGCTCGCGTTCGATACGCCCGCCAAGCTCGATACGGCCGAAGTCCATCGGTCGCTCTTGCAGGACGAACAGCGCGGCCGTGCGGGTTTCCGTTGGGCGCACATAGAAGCCGCGGTCGGCCCCACGCGGGTCGTCCGCCTCGAAATCGCGTTCCGTGAACTGAAAACCGACCACACCGCGCCAGTCGCCGATGGGCTCATGGACGAGTTCGAGGCGCAGATCGAGTTCGTCGTTCTCGAACGTCGCCTCAACCACCGCCTCGTCGAATTCGCCACCCTCGGGCGTACGGTTGAACTCGAACTCCACCTCGTCCTGTTCGAACGTGGTGTAGGCCAGCTTCAGGCGGGCGGTCTCGATGCCAGCAAAAGGCTGGCGGAACTCGCCGCGCAGATCGAAGCGGTCATAGTCCGCGAACACGCGCTCGAAGTCGTCGGACTGGCCACCAAGGTCGCGGGGGCGCGCATCGAAATTCTCGGGAATGCCGTAGTCGGTGTCCCAGCGGCTCCAGCCGACGCCAATATGGCCCCAGTCCTGCCGCCAGAGGCCTGTGACCGAAAAGGAGTCGGTATCGATGCTGGAATTCACGAGCTTGTCACGGCGCCCGCCGGTCTGGCCCACCTGCTGAAATCCATCGATGTCGAAATCGCTGGTCCGACGCAGACTGGCATCGGCCCGCAGCACCATGTCCTCGCTGCCCGGCACCTCGAGCGCGATCCGACCCTGCCGGTCATTGCCGTTCTCGCCGTAGCTGAACTGACCGTCGATGCGGGCCCGCTCGGCAAACTCGGGATTGAAGCGCCAGGTGCGGACATTGACCACGCCACCCGCTGCGCCACTGCCGTAGGCAAGCGTCGACGGCCCACGAAAGACCTCGATCTGATCGGCACGGGAGGGATCGATCCCGATGGCATGGTCGGCACCCTCGCCGGATACGTCTGCCACGCTCAGACCATCTTCAAGGGTCTTCACCCGCGATCCTTGCAGACCGCGCACGGTCGGACGGCCGACGCCCGGACCGAAGTCCGAGTTCGCCACCCCCGGCAGGCCGTCGAGCAGGGCGCCGAGGGTCGCTTCCCGGCGGCGCTCGAGTTCGTCTCCGGCAAGTACGGAGATCGGTTGAATGAGATCGTCCGGCGTGCGGCCGCCGATGGGATCCGCAGTAACGATGATGGTGGGTAGCACGGCCGGCGAAGCAGCCTGGGCATCACCCTGCGCCGTTGCCGCCAGCGGCATGGAAGCGGCGGCGACTGCGGCCGCGAGCGCGGTCACGGAAAACTGGGGCCTGGCCATGGTCGTTGTCCTCTAAATTGAAAGCGTTCCAGAAGGGGCTGGCACACGACAAATCATGCCGCGAGCGTGCGGCACGAGATGAGCGACTAGCGAAGCGCGCGCATTGTTATACTATATCGTAACGCCTGCAACCCCTTGCGCACATGATCGCAACACTCTGAAACGCCTGGCCTGACCCAGTACGCGCTGCTCCTGCCTCTTCGCCGCCGTTACCGCTGATCCCGAGCGACCTGCCGAGTCCGGTAGCGCCGCTCGCGCCGATCCCCCATAGTTTCCCGGTATCGGGATTTCACAGACGCGCCAAATCTCCGGGCCACCGCACAGCGGTCCGAAAGTTGGCGCAGAACCGTGACCAAGCCTTGTATGCGACCCAACCCGGAGCGTCGACCTTGCGCCTGTTGCCTTTCTTCACCGCAGTCCTGCTTACCGTCCTGCTGACACCCCTGGCACTCGCCCAGCCAGTCTGGCTCCTGGCTTTCGTACCCAGTCTGCTGCTCGCACTGCTCGGGACCTGGGACTGGTTGCAGCCACATCACAACCTGCGCCGCAATTACCCGATCCTCGCTCACGTACGCTACCTGTTCGAGTCCCTGCGACCCGCTCTGCGACAGTACCTGTTCGAGAGCGAGGAGGACGGCCGACCCTTCCCCCGTGAGCAGCGCACCCTGGTCTACCAGCGTGCGAAGGGTGTCAACGATAAGGTGCCGTTCGGTACGTTGAGCGACTTCTATGCACCCGGCCACGAGTGGATTCTCCATTCGATGCGGCCCACGACGCCCGCCGACGTGGGACTGCGCGTGACCGTCGGTGGCAGCGATTGCCGCGCACCTTATTCCGCGAGCGTCTTCAATATTTCCGCCATGAGTTTCGGATCCCTGTCAGCCAACGCCATCGCCGCCTTGAATCGCGGCGCACAGCTAGGCGGCTTCGCTCACGACACCGGCGAGGGAGGCATATCGCCCCACCATCGCCAGGGCGGTGACCTGATCTGGGAAATCGGCAGCGGCTACTTCGGCTGCCGCGACGGCGATGGCCGTTTCGATCCGGCTCGATTCGCAGAGCGCGCCAGCGATGAGCAGGTGAAGATGATCGAGATCAAGCTGTCACAGGGCGCGAAACCCGGCAGCGGCGGCATCCTCCCCGGCCGCAAGGTCACCCGGGAGATCGCCCTCACTCGCGATGTACCGATGGGCGTCGACTGCGTGTCACCGAGCATCCACAGCGCGTTCTCGACTCCCACGGGCCTGCTGGAGTTCATCGCCGATCTTCGCGACCGCTCAGGTGGCAAGCCGGTTGGCTTCAAGCTGTGCATCGGTCATCCGGTGGAGTTCATGGCCATCGTGAAAGCCATGCTTGCAACGGGGATCCGTCCGGACTTCATCGTCGTCGATGGTGCCGAGGGCGGTACCGGCGCAGCACCGCTGGAGCTCGCGAAAAGAGTGGGTACACCTCTGCGCGAGGGGCTGGTCTTCGCGCGCAACGTGCTGGTCGGTGCCGGCCTGCGAGAGGAGATCCGCCTGGCCGCATCCGGCAAGGTCACTTCCGGCTACCACCTTGCCGCCAATCTCGCCGTTGGCGCCGACTGGTGCAACGCTGCTCGCGGTTTCATGTTCGCGCTCGGTTGCATCCAGTCACTCGCCTGCCACACCGACCACTGTCCGACCGGCGTGGCGACCCAGGATCCCCGAAGAAAGCGCGCGCTGGTGGTCAGCGACAAGGCGCAGCGGGTCGCCAACTACCATGCCGCCACCCTGCGCGCTCTGTCGTCCATTGTCGCTGCAGCCGGCATGGAACACCCGGAAGCGCTCGGCCCGCACCACCTGCAGCGCCGCACGGGAGATCTCCAGGTCCGAAGCGCCGACGAGCTTTACACCTTCCTCGAGCCCGGTGAGCTTCTCGCCGAGCCGCCCCCCGAGTTCGCCCGGCTATGGCAAGCCGCTTCCGCCGACCGCTTCGCGCCCGCCTGAACGCGGCGCGGTTGTCGCGATCGGATGCGGGCGACATGCTGGCCGCTGTCCGTCAACCGTCCAAGGAGCACTCCATGGAACAAGTCGTCGTCTTGATCGTTCTCGCCTTCTGGCTCTATCTCTGGGTTCGTCTCGTCGGCAAGACCGGCAACAATCAATGGCTCGGCCTGCTCATGATCATTCCCATCGCCAACCTGATCCTGCTGATCTGGCTCGCCTTCAGCGAGTGGCCGCTGGAACGGCGCGCCGGCCGCAATGCAGGCGACGACGCCGGCAGCTTCACCTCATGACCGGTTCGGCGCGCCGTCGCCGGTGAGATCCTTCTCTCGCAGCAGCCCAGCCTCCCGGTCCCGCGCCTCGAGTTCGGCCCGCAGCTTGCGCTGCTGGATCATATCGAGCGGGAAGTTCCACATGGTCACGAGCGCGATGAGCAGCGCCAGCGCCGGCAGGAACACGTAGATGTAACGGACCGCGTCGAGAGCCTGCGCGGTCTGCACCTCGGCGCCCGGAACGAATCCGAACAGGCCCAGCAGTGGATAGGCAACCCCGATAGCAATGGCACCGCCCACCTTCTGGGTCATGGTGATCAGCGAGAAATACAGACCCGTACGCTGCCCGCCGCTCTCGAGATTGTCCGCATCCACCGTATCGGCCGCCATGGAGCGAATGAGCATGGGCTGGCCGGCGAATATGAAGCCGGCCGTGGTCACCAGCAGGGCAAAACCGATCACGTCCCCATAGCCCAGGATCAGGAACAGACAGACGTTGATCAGGTGCGCGCCGGCCGACAGCGCAAAGGCACGATGCTTGCCGACCTTGTGCGATACCCAGAGCCAGAACGGTACCCCGGCGACGGTGAGCGCATAGTGGAAGATCAGAATGATCGAGTTCCACATGCCGCCGCCGATGACGTCGCGCAGGAAGAAGATGAATACCGAGGCCATGACCGGTCCGGGGATGCCGACCATCAGGTCCGCGAGCAGCAGGCGGCGCATGTAGCGGTTCTTGAGCACCAGCAGTGCCCCGCGCCAGAAACTGATGCGCGGCGCCGCCGCCGTGGGCCGCTCGTGGACGCTGGTCACCGCAACCAGCGTCGCAATGGGCAGCAGGCAGAGTACGTAGAAGCCGAATGCCATCACCGCCATGCGCCCACCGGGCTGCTCGCCGACCACGAATTCCATGTAGGCCGGTGGCAGCAGCACGGTCAGATTGCCGAGCAGCAATGCCAGCTGGATGTAGCCGGTAATACGCGATCGTTCGTGGTAGTCCCGGGACATCTCCGCACCCCAGGCGTAGTGCGAGATCGTGTACATGGTCGCACCGACATAGAACACGACCATCGAGGCAATCAGGTAGGTCGGTGACACCAGCTCCGGAAACGGAACGATGAAGACGCCGACGACGCCAAGCATGACGACGGGCGTCGCCAGCACACACCAGTGGCGACGGCGCCCCCAGCGGCTCTCGAAGCGATCGCCGACGACGCCCATGAGCGGGTCGGTGAACAGATCGAAGAAACGCACGATCATGAACGAGGTGCCGACCAGCGACAGCGCAACGGCGGCCTCCATACCACTCTGCTGGAACAGGGAGGCGTAGAACGGCGGCACGAAGATCGCGAGCGGCAAGCCCATGGCCGCCAGCGGCATGGCCGGGAACACCAGCGCCAGAAGCCGTGGTGTCGACAGGCGTTTTTCGTCGCGAATGATCGGCGTTCCCGCCGTGGCCTGGGCGATGTCGCTCATCCTCCCCCCTCGAGTGAGCCAAGAACCTGCACGGGTGCATTAAGGCACATTCTGCAGGTTCCAGGCTTCGGCGCCAGCTTGTCCCGCCTCGGCGCATTTGGCAGAGTCTCAGCGCCTTCCGCCAACCGAGGTTCCGCCATGTCTCGCTACTCGGGCTATCAGCGCCTGGCCTTCGACTATCCGGAGCCACGCATTCTCCGGATCACCTTCGATCGTCCCGAGCAGTACAACGCGCTCGACGCGACCGGACACACGGAGATCACCGAGGTCTGGCGCGAAGTGGATGCAGACCCCGATGTGGACTGCGTGATCCTCACTGGCCGAGGTCGGGCGTTCTCCGCCGGCGGCGACTTCGACATGATCGAGAACATCATCGACGACTTCGAGCAGCGCGCGCGCATGTGGAAGGAGGCGCGCGACCTGGTCTACAACGTCATCAACTGCAACAAGCCCACCGTCTCTGCCATCAACGGTCCCGCCGTAGGTGCCGGGCTCGTGGCCGGGCTGCTCTGCGACGTGTCCATCGCTGCACGCGGGGCGCGCATCACCGACGGCCATACCCGCCTCGGCGTCGCCGCCGGTGACCACGCGGCCATCGTCTGGCCATTGCTCTGCGGCATGGCGAAGGCCAAGTACTACCTGCTCACCTGCGACGCTCTGGACGGCGCCGAAGCGGAACGCATCGGCCTGGTGTCGCTTTGCGTGGACGATGCCAACCTGCAGGACAAGGCCCTTGAAGTCGCCCGCAAGCTGTCGCAAGGATCGGCCAGCGCCATCCGCTGGACCAAGTACGCGCTGAACAACTGGCTGCGCGCCGCCGGCCCCACCTTCGATGCATCTACCGCGCTCGAGATGTTGGGCTTTACCGGCCCGGACGCGAAGGAAGGGCTCGCCGCACTCCGGGAAAAGCGCGCTCCGAACTTCAAGCCGGGCTCCTCTGTGTGAGCGCCTGCATCAACCCTTGACGCGTACCACGACCTTGCCCACGGCCTCGTTGCGCCCGACCCGGGCGATGGCCTGCGGCACGCCGTCGAAGTCGAACACCTGGTCGATCGGCACCCGAAGCGAACCCGCTTCTACCAGCTTCATCATGGCGCGATGGTGCTCGAGTGCCTCATCGACCGTGACCGCACCCATGAACCCGCCTACCACCGAGTAACTCTTCAAGACCACGTCCAGCGGGTCGACCTGCGGCCAGCTGCCGCTGCTGTAGCCGATGAGAATGATGCGCGCATCCCGCGCTACACATCTGGTAGCTGCGTCGTAAGCACTGCCGCCAACGGGGTCGTAGACGACGTCGACGCCACGGCCCTGCGTGGCCTCCAGCACGCCTTCATCGATGGCCACGTCGCGATAGTTGATGACGGCGTCGGCACCGAGCTCGCGGCAGAAGTCGGCCTTCTGCGCACTGCTGACCGTGGCGATCACAGTCGCGCCGAGCGCCTTGCCGATCTGAATAGCTGCCGAGCCCGAACTTCCAGCCGCGCCAAGCACGAGCAAGTTCTCGCCGGCGGCGAGACCGCCTCTGCGCACCAGTCCTTCCCAACCCGTGTGGAACGGCACCATAAAGCCCGCCGCCTGCTCGTCGGGCATGGCGTCGGGCACCGGCATGGCCCAGCGCGCCTGACCAAAGCAGACCTCACCGAAGCCGCCAACGCGGCGCGCGAACTGGGTCATGGACATGACCCGCTCGCCCGGCCGCACCCTTGCTTCAGCGCCCGCGCGCAGCACCGTACCGACGACTTCCTGACCGGGCATGACCGGAGGCTTGCGTACTGCGGGATAATTGCCGGCAAGCATGAGCGCATCGGGAAGCCCCACGCCCGCCGCGTGCACTTCGATTTCCACTTCGTCGTCGCGCAACTCGCGAAGTTCGCGCTCGACCTTCTCGAGCACCTGCTCGGGCTCACCGAATGTTTCCGCCTGCCAGGCCTGCATGCGACCCTCCTTCATTGCTGTTGCGTGACGCTTACCCCACCCGCTTCGGGATGGCATTCTACCTGCACTGGTGCAGGTAACGGAGGCAGCATGGATCTCGGACTCGCGGGGCGCAAGGCCATCATCCTCGGCGGCAGTCGGGGCATCGGACTCTACACGGCACGTATGCTGGCCAGTGAAGGATGCTCGATAGCCCTCTGCGCGCGCCAGGCAGAGGGCGTTCAGCAAGCCGTCGAGCAGCTTCGTTCTGTGACGTCGCAAACCGTGTTCGGCAGCGCCGTCGATCTGATGGACGGGCCCGCGACCTGCAGCTTCGTCAGCGAGGCTGCAGGCGCACTCGATGGCATCGATCTGCTCATTCACAACGCCAGCGGCTTCGACGCCAGTGGCGACGAAGAGGGCTGGGCACGCAGCTTTCAGGTCGACATGATGGCCGGAGTACGGGCGGTGGAAACTGCGCTGCCTTGGTTGCGTGCGAGCGATGCTGCCAGCATCACCTTCATTGGCTCCATGGCGAGCAAGTTCTATTTCGGGCGCCGCTCTTCCTATGGCCCGGCCAAGGCCGCGATGCGTGCCTATGCCAACGAACTCGCCCAGAGCCTGGGCAAGGACGGCATCCGCGCCAACGTCGTGTCGCCCGGAGCCGTTCACTTCCCGGGAGGTTCTTGGGACAAGGTGCGTGAGGCGCAGCCGGACTTCTACCGCAAGGTCGAGCAGCGCATCCCCCTCGGGCGCCTGGGAACTGCCGATGAGATCGCGCGGGTCATCGCATTCGTCGCCAGTCCAGCGGGCATCTGGATCAACGCTGCCCATATCGCCGCAGACGGCGGTCAGGTGGCTGCGGTGGACTGAGCGCCGGCATTGCGCCGTCAGGTCCGGCGCGCGTACCGGATCACACCGAGCAGCCAGAGCGCTATGAGATATGCGGCCAGCGGAACCCAGGGCAGACTCAGCGGCATCCCGGGCTGCGTCAGTCCAAGCTCGATGAAACCCGCGACGCCGAAGCCGAACAGGAGCACGCCGGACAGGCTTACCAGGGGCGAGTGCCGCCACGAGCCGGGAGCGCCACGCGCTGCTGGCGCCGTCTCGAACCGCCACGCGAGGGCAACGACGATTGCCAGGAACATTGCGCAAATGGCGACCCAGGGCAGGCGCAGCAACCACCACTGCAGATCCACGGTATCTCTGAGCGGCATCCAGCCGAGCGGATAGACGATGTTGGCTGCGAGCACCATGGCAGGCTGGTGCCAGAGGTAGACGGTCATCAGGCCGGCACCGAGCAGCGCCACCAGCGCCCATGCGACACGATTCTCGAGCCAGGCGGTCAGACGCGAACGCAGCATCAGCACCACAGCGAGTTGGACTGCGACCAGGCCAAACAGCGCTCCCGTCGGCGGTCCGGCATTGTTCGGCGCCTGACTGCCCTCGATGGGCACCATCGTCAGCGGGTAGGGGCCGACCCCGATCATCAGCAGCAAGGCCGCAATCCCCGCGAGCAGGAGCGCCATCTGCCCACTGCGGGTGCGCGGCAGTTGATCATCGGCCCAGAGGTAACCTACCTGATGGATCGCCAGCCAGACGATGACGACGTTGATTGCGGCAACGGCGGGTTGGGTCCCGATGAAGGGACCGTCGGCGAACACGGTGAAGCGCAGGCTATCGACCAGCAGGACCGCAAGGGCACAGCAGGCGAGCAGCAAGCCGCTGCCCCAGCGCTCGTGCCAGGCAAGGGTCAACGGGGTCAGCGCCGTAACGAGGATGTAGGCGGCCAGAAACCAGATGGGAAAGATCGCGGCTCGGAACCCGAAGATGACTTCGTACTCCGGCGCCAACTGATGCAGCAGCACCGCAAGGATTACCAGCACCGCCACCAGAGGAAGCGTGGGGCGCAGCAGGCGCTGCGCGCGCAATTCCACCCAGGCTGCCGCAGCGTCGCGACGATCCCGTGCTCGCCGCCAGCTCTGGGCGTTGACGACGCCTCCAACGAGGAAGAACAGGGGCATGACCTGCACCAGCAGGGTCGCCCACTGCGACCCGGGAGCCAGCGCCAGGAGATAACCGATCGCAAGCTCACCGTCGGCGTCGGTGACCACCCGCACCACCCAGTGCCCGAGGACGACGAGGAGTATGCTCGCAACGCGCAAAAGATCGAGGTAGCGATCTCGATCCGCAGGTGTTTCGGAGTCGATTCGATCGACCCAGCTCATGCGTCGTCCCCGTTACCCATTGCATCGAGGCTAACGCATGCGGGACAACATTGCGGCATGCCTTCATACATTCGGACAGGACAGCGAACGTGAACGCACTGACCAGCTTCGATGAAGTCCTCGCCACGACCCGCTCGGTCCGGCGGCAGCTGGACTTCGAGCGCCCCGTGGCCACCCAATTGATTTTGGATTGCATCGACCTCGCAGTGCAGGCTCCGACGGGGCTACCCGCGGAGAACTGGCGCTTCGTCGTGGTGCGTGATCCAACGCGCAAGGCAGCGCTCGCTGAACTCTACGCTGCGACCCTGGAACGTCTCGCGAGTGATCGCGGCATCGCCATCAAGCCGACGCAGCGTGCGCTCGTCGCCCGCCTGCACGAGATGCCGGCCCTGATTTTCGTCTGCGCGCAAGCGACGCCGCCGCTCGAAGAAGTGGGCAGTCAGATCGCCTTCTACGGTTCCATCCTGCCGGCAGCCTGGTCGCTGATGCTGGCATTACGCGCCCGCGGCATCGGCACGACCTGGACGAGCCTTCTGGCTGCGCGCCAGGAAGAGGTTGGTCAGCTGTTGAAGCTGCCCGCGGGCGCGATCCATACGGTCATGCTGCCGGTGGCCTATATGAAGGATGCGCGCCTGCGCCCCGCCGAGCGCATGCGCGCGGACGAAGTCGCCTTCGCCGATGTCTGGGGCGTGCCGTTCACGGCGCCGGACTGAAGCCGGCGCCGCGCGCAACTAGGACGTCCTGCCCACGCGCGGGGACTGCTCACCACGACGCTCGTAGGGCGGCGGGCGGCGTCCATGTTCGTCCTTGAGGTCGAACTCCTCAGCCAGGTCCTCGACCCACTGGATTGTGCCACTGCGGCTCATCAGGTCTGGTGTGGTCAGCAGGGCCACCGCAGATCGACCCACGAACAGCGGCGTCTGCGACTTCGACAGGTCCATGCCCTGCGCATCCGCGACATCCTGGATGAATTCGGTGGCGACGGATCCGGGATAGAGCACCACCGCGGCGACTCCTTTCGGTTCGAGCTCGATGGCCATGTCCGCGGTCAGTCGGTCGAGTCCGGCTTTGCCGGCGCCGTAGGAACTCGAGAAGTGATAGCTCTGACCACCGGGGGAGGACACGTTGAGGATCGCAGCCCCGGGCCCGGCCTTGAAGATCAGCGGCGCCGCGTGCCAGCTGGCAACGTAGTGGGAGCGCAGGCCGATGCCGGCCTGGTCGTCCCAGATGCTGATCGGGTGATCCCAGAAGCCGCCGCCCCAGGCAGGTGGATCGGGGATCTTGTAGACGTTGTTGACGAGGAAGTCGATGTGGTCCACCTCGGAAGCGATGCGCTCGAACAGCGCCGCAATGTCGGCGTCGTTACCGTGATCGCACTGGATCGCGCGACCCTCGCCGCCGGCCTCGGTGACCTGACGCGCCGTGGTGTCGATGGTGCGCTCGCCGGAGCCAGTCGAGCGCCCGGTCACGTAGACCGTACAGCCCTGCTCACCCAACGCCAGCGCTATGCCCTTGCCGATGCCCCGGCTGGCGCCGGTCACCACCGCGATCTTTTCCGTCAACGCTCCCATCGATGCCTGTCTCCTTCCTGTCTTGTCGAACCCGCGGACTCGCAGGGCTGCCGATATTCAAAGCAATCGTGCTTGAATGCAAATCGAAGCAGCGGTCGCCTGCCAGCGTATGGCTGCCCCTGGCCCTGGGCGACCCAGGCAGGTTCGGTCACTCGCACTGCAGCCAGCGAGCGTCTCATGGTTTCGATGGGTCGGGTATCGTTCCATGCGAGAATGGCTTGCCGCTGTTGTTTGCCGAGGGGAGGCACATACCGTGGAGCCGATTTCGCTGTCACGCATTCTCGCCTGGTGGGCCGAGCGCAACCCGGATGCGCCCGCCGTGACCCATGAAGGGACCACGCTGACCTGGGCAGAGTTCGACGCACGCAGCAACCGCCTGGCTCGCGCCTATGCAGAGCGCGGCGTGACAGCGGACGACTTCGTGACCATCGCCCTGCCAAATGGCATCGAGTTCTTCGAAGCGACCTTCGCGACCTGGAAGCTCGGCGCCACACCGCAGCCCGTGTCCGCCAGGCTTCCTTCCGCCGAACTCGGCCGTCTGCTGGAAGTCGGGCGTCCCCGCCTCGTCGTGGGGGTCGACGCCGCCGACCATCCCGGAGCGAACACGCTGCCGGAGCGGTTCGAGCCCGACCCCGAACTGCCGGACACGCCCCTGCCGGAGCGAACCGCTGCGTCGTTCAAGGCCATGACCAGCGGGGGCAGCACCGGCCGTCCCAAGCTCATCGTCTCGAAACTGCCGGCGGCCTGGGACCCGGAGCTCGACTACCTGAATTTCCAGATTGGTGGGGCGGTGCTGATTCCGGGGCCGCTTTACCACAACGGTCCGTTTTCCTGGGCCGTGATCGGCTTGTTCAAGGGCAATCATGTGGTGGTGACCACCCGCTTCGATGCGGAACAGACACTCGCCCTCATCGAGGCGCACCGCATCGATACGCTGTATCTGGTGCCGACGATGATGCAGCGGATCTGGAACCTGCCGGAAACGGTCCGAGGCCGCTACGACCTCTCCAGCCTGAAAACCGTCTGGCACCTCGCAGCACCCTGCCCGGCCTGGCTCAAGGAGCACTGGATCGCCTGGCTCGGGGCGGAAGTGATCTGGGAACTCTACGGGGGTACCGAGGGCCAGGGCGCCACCACTATCCGCGGCGACGAGTGGCTCGCACACAAGGGCTCGGTCGGCCGCCCGGTGGACACCTGCGAAATGAAGATCGTCGACGAAGCGGGCAACGAGCTGCCGCCGGGTGAGATCGGTGAGGTGTTCATGCGGCCGAAAGCGGGGCCAGGCACCACTTACCGCTACATCGGCGACACCCCGCGCGCCATCGACGGCGGCTGGGAGAGCATCGGCGACATGGGCTACATGGACGCCGACGGTTACCTCTACCTGACGGATCGGCGCGCCGACATGATCCTGCGCGGCGGTGCCAACATCTATCCCGCCGAGGTGGAAGCCGCGATCGATGCCTTCCCGGGTGTCCGCTCCTCCGCCGTCATCGGCATGCCGGACCCGGAGCTCGGCAACA
>SLQW01000006.1 GCA_007131295.1 Pseudomonadales bacterium
CCTATCAGGATCAGCTGCTGCGCGACGATCGACTGCCGGAGGCGCTCTCGGGCCGACTGACTGCAGCGCTCGATCGCAGCTCCGAAGCGCTTGCCAACGGGCGCCGCGATCGAGCCCTGGGTCGGGAGCTTGCGGCGCTAGCCGGTGAAGTCGCCGGTCACGCAGATCAGACCGAGGGGATCCACCGGGCACGGACGGTAGCGATGAGTGAAACCCTCACTGAGCTCGCAGGCCGCATCCGTGCCGGGCGCTGACCTCTACTGTGGGTCAAGTCTGCTGACCCTGCCCTCGGCGTCCGGTTCCCATTGCCGCAGGCAACAGCTACCATGTGCTTATGAATAAGATTCAGCGCCAGCGATTTATCCGTCCAGCCCCACCTCGAGCAGCGGCAAAGTTCGCATGGGGTGGCTGGCTGGACATTGCTGCGTATACCTATGGGTATGCGTACGTGAGCTAGGCGCCTTCGACCCGATGGTGGAGGCAACATGACTGCCTCCCGGAGAAGACCCCGATCAGGCAGTCGGCCGAATCGGGGTTTTTTTTGCCCGGGACACGCATGCAGAAAGCGGAGCAAGCCGTCATGACCCAAACCGAACTCGACGATCTCAACGTCATCGCACAGGAGGTGCTCACTACACCCGAGCAGCTCAAGACAGTCCTTCCGCTCACCGACATCGCCAGGCGCTCGGTGGCCGCACACCGCGCCGCCGTCCGCGCTATTCTCGATCGCCGCGATCCGCGCCTGCTGGTCGTCGTCGGGCCCTGCTCCATTCACGACGTCACTGCGGCCCATGAATACGCCACCCGTCTTCGTGCGCTGGCGGACGAGGTCTCGGATACGTTGCTGCTGGTGATGCGCGTCTACTTCGAGAAACCGCGGACTACGGTAGGTTGGAAGGGACTGATCAACGACCCCCATCTCAACGACAGTTTCAAGATCGAGGAAGGCCTCACGATCGCGCGGCAACTCCTGATCGACCTGGCGGAGATGGACCTGGGCCTGGCCACCGAAGCTCTGGACCCGATCACGCCACAATACCTCCAGGATCTGATCAGCTGGTCGGCAATAGGGGCACGCACCACCGAGTCCCAGACCCACCGGGAAATGGCCAGCGGCCTTTCCTCTGCAGTGGGCTTCAAGAATGGAACGGATGGTGGTCTGACCGTTGCGATCAACGCACTGCAGTCCGTCTCCCGCCCCCACCGTTTCCTGGGCATCAACGCCTCGGGTCAGGTGGCCGTGATTCACACCCGCGGCAACCGCTATGGCCACGTGGTACTGCGGGGCGGCAGCAGCGGCCCCAATCATGATGCGGCGAGTGTGCGCCGCTCCGAAGAGGCCCTTGCTGCGGCCAATCTCGAGGCCAATCTGATGGTGGACTGCTCCCACGCCAACTCCGCCAAGGACCCGGCGCGTCAGACGCAGGTACTTGACGACGTGGTGGCTCAAATCACCGGCGGTAACCAGTCACTGATCGGGGTGATGCTGGAAAGTCATCTCGAGGCCGGTAACCAGCCGTTGCCCAGGGACCTTCGGCAACTGCGTTATGGCGTTTCGATCACCGACGGCTGCATCGACTGGGCTACCACTGAAGATGCGTTGCGCCGAACGGCGGCCGCTCTGCGGGATGTGCTTCCACGGCGACTGGCTGGAAGCGAGCGCAAGGCGAGCTGAAGCCGTGGCCCCGCACGCAGCGCAGGGCGAGGCAATCGGCCTCACCCTCCGCTGCATCAGTAGTAGGCGTTCTCGCGTACGCTGTGGTCCGTGGCGTCCCGGATACCCTTGAGTTCCGGGACCTGCTCCATGAGGGTCTTTTCGACGCCCTGCTTGAGAGTGATATCCACCGCAGCGCAACCCTGGCAACCGCCTCCGAACTGAAGCACCGCTTCGCCATCCACCATCTCTACCAACGACACCGTTCCACCGTGGGCAGCCAGGGACGGATTGATCTCGTTGTAGAGCACGTAATTGATTCGGTCCTCGATCGGACTGTCTGCATCCACCCGCGGCATGCGTGCGTTCGGCGCCTTGATGGTAAGCTGCCCGCCGAGTCGGTCCTCCTGGAAATCCACCACTGCATCTTCGAGATAGCGCTCACTGCGCTTTTCGAACCAGGCGGTGAAAGCATCGTAGGAGACCGAGATATCGTCTTCCTGCTCCTCGCCCGGCCGACAGTAGGCAATGCACGTTTCCGCCTGAGGCGTGCCCGGATTAGCCACGAACACGCGGATCCCGATGCCTTCCACGTCCTGTTTGGACAAAAGTTCGCCGAGATACTGCTGAGCGGCGGGGGAAATCTCGATCATGTCGCGCCTCGACTAATACCCTACCAACATGGTCGGTCATTCTAACCGAGGACGCCCTGCTCCGCGACCCGTCATGGGCGCGCTGACATGACGGCTCCCCGGGCCGATGAGCGCCATTCATCAGGCCTTGATGCGACATCAGCCGAGGAGCGTGGCGCAGCTGCTAAAATCGCGCCCTGACTTGCACAGATATGGATTCTTCATGCTCGATCGCTCCGACCGGCTCGCGCGTCTCAACGCCGCCCTGGCCGAACGCATCCTCATTCTCGATGGCGCCACCGGCACCATGTACCAAACCTACGGACTGGACGAAGCCGGCTACCGTGGCGAGCGCTTCGCCGATGCGACGAGCGACATGAAGGGGAACAACGAGCTCCTCTGCCTCACACGGCCCGACATCGTCCGCAGCGTGCATGAGGCCTATCTGGAGGCCGGTGCAGATATTATCGAGACCAACACCTTCGGCTCCACCCGGATCGCCCAGGCCGATTACGGCCTGGAAGAATTCGTCATCGAACTGAATCGCAACGCAGCGCAGCTCGCTCGCGAAGCCGCGGACGCCTTCAGCACGCCGGAACGCCCGCGCTGGGTGGCCGGCGTCCTCGGGCCGACGAATCGCACCGCGAGTCTGTCTCCCGATGTGAACGACCCGGGGCATCGCAATATCGACTTCGAGGGCCTCCGCGCGGCCTACGAAGAAGCCACAGTGGCCCTCATCGAAGGGGGCTGCGATCTCCTCATGATCGAGACCAGCTTCGACACCCTCAACGCCAAGGCAGCGGTGTTCGCGATCCAGGACGCCTTCGCCAGCACCGGCGTCGAACTGCCGCTGATGATCTCGGGGACCATCACCGATGCCTCCGGCCGGACGCTTTCGGGCCAGACCACCGAGGCGTTCTGGCATTCCCTGCGCCACGCCGAGCCAATCTCGATCGGCCTCAACTGTGCTCTTGGTGCCGAGGAGCTCCGTCCCTACGTGGAGACGCTTGCACGGATCGCCGACGTCGCGGTGAGTGCACATCCCAACGCCGGCCTGCCCAATCAGTTTGGCGAGTACGATCAGACCGCCGCAGAGATGGCTGCCATCGTTGGCGAGTTCGCTGCCAGCGGCCTGGTCAACATCGTCGGCGGCTGTTGCGGAACCACACCGGATCACATCCGCGCCATTGCCGAGCAGGTTCGGCAATATCCACCGCGGCCGATTCCACAGCTCGCGCCGGCCTGCCGCCTGGCCGGTCTCGAACCGCTCACCATCGACGATGACTCCCTGTTCGTGAATGTCGGTGAGCGCACCAACGTGACTGGCTCACGGCGTTTCGCGCGGCTGATCAGGGAACAGGACTACGACGCCGCCTTGACCGTGGCCAGGGAGCAGGTCGAGAACGGAGCCCAGATCATCGACATCAACATGGACGAGGGCATGCTCGATTCCGAAGCGGCCATGGTCCGCTTCCTGAACCTGCTCGCCGCAGAACCAGATATCGCGCGCGTGCCGATCATGGTCGACTCCTCCAAGTGGGACGTCATCGAGGCGGGGCTGCGCTGCATCCAGGGCAAGCCGGTGGTGAACTCGATCAGCCTCAAGGAAGGCGAAGCCAGCTTTCTCGAGCAGGCCCGCCTCTGCCGGCGCTATGGCGCAGCCGTGGTGGTGATGGCCTTCGACGAGCAGGGCCAGGCCGACACCGCCGAACGCAAACAGGCGATCTGCAAGCGCAGCTACGACCTGATGGTGGCCAACGGCTTCCCGCCGGAAGACATCATCTTCGACCCGAACATCTTCGCCATCGCCACCGGTATCGAGGAGCACGACAATTACGCGGTCGACTTCATCGAAGCCTGCCGCTGGATCCGGTCCCACCTCCCCCACGCCCTCACTTCGGGCGGCGTTTCCAACGTCTCCTTCTCGTTTCGCGGCAACGACGTCATCCGGGAAGCCATTCATGCGGTGTTCCTCTATCACGCTATTCAGGCCGGATTACGCATGGGCATCGTCAACGCCGGCCAGCTCGAGATCTACGAGGAGATCCCGCAAGACCTGCGTGAACTGGTGGAAGACGTAGTCCTGAATCGCCGCAGTGACGCGACCGAGCGCCTCCTCGAAATGGCCGATCGCTACGCGGGCCAGAGTGGCAAGAAGAGGGAGGAGGATCTGGCGTGGCGCGATTCGCCAGTCGTCGAGCGCATCCGCCATGCGCTGGTCAAAGGCATCAACAACTACATCGTAGAGGACACCGAGGAAGCCAGACAGCAGCACGACCACCCTCTGGAAGTCATCGAAGGGCCCCTGATGGACGGCATGAACGTAGTCGGTGACCTGTTCGGTGCCGGCAAGATGTTCCTGCCCCAGGTAGTCAAGAGCGCACGCGTCATGAAGCAGGCCGTAGCGCACCTCATCCCCTACATCGAGGCCAGACAGAGCGGCAAGAAGCAGGCGAAAGGCAAGATCGTACTTGCCACAGTCAAGGGCGACGTCCACGACATCGGCAAAAACATCGTAGGCGTCGTTCTGCAATGCAATAACTTCGACGTCATCGACCTCGGAGTGATGGTGCCGGCGCAGAAGATTCTCGACACGGCGCGCGAGGAGCAGGCCGACCTCATCGGCCTTTCCGGCCTGATCACGCCCTCGCTCGACGAGATGGTGCACATGGCTGCCGAGATGGAGCGCCAGGGCTTCACCCAACCCCTGCTCATCGGCGGCGCCACCACGTCGAAGGCGCATACGGCGGTGAAGATCGAGCCCGCCTACCGGCGCGGGCCTACCGTGTACGTCACCGATGCGTCCCGCAGCGTCGGCGTGGCCAGTGCGCTGACCAGTACGACTCAGCGCGACGCATTCGTAGAAGAGCGGCGACGCGAGTATGCCGACGTACGGGAGCGCAACGCCCATCGGCGCCCCAATGTACGCTGGCACGCCTACCGGGATCTCGCATCGCACCGACCCGAGCTCAGTGCCGTGACAGCCCCAGAGCCCAGACAGACGGGCGTTCACGTACTGGATGATTACCCGCTGCGCGAACTCGTGCCCTACATCGACTGGACCCCGTTCTTCATGACCTGGGAACTTGCCGGGAAGTACCCGAAGATTCTCGATGACGAGGTCGTCGGCGAGACGGCACGGAGTCTGTTCCAGGATGCGCAGGCCATGCTCGAGCGCATCATCGAGGAGCGTTGGGTCACGGCGCGGGCAGTATTCGGTTTCTGGCCGGCGAACCGCGTGGACGGGGACGACATCGCCCTTTGGACCGGCCCGGACAGGCGCTCGCGCGCGGCCACCCTGCACTTCCTGCGGCAGCAGACGATTCGCCCGGATGGCGCCCCTAATCGCTGCCTTGCGGACTACGTTGCGCCAGAGGACGATTGGATGGGGGCATTCGCCGTAACCGCGGGTCTCGGCTCCGAGACCCGACTGGCAGCTTTCGAGGCTGCACACGACGATTACCAGTCCATTCTCTTCAAGGCACTCATGGATCGCCTGGCCGAGGCATTCGCGGAGCACCTGCACGCGCGGGTGCGGCGGGAATTCTGGGGCTACGCGTCCGACGAGGCATTGGGCAACGAAGACCTGATCCGGGAGCGGTATCAGGGCATCCGGCCGGCGCCCGGCTATCCCGCTTGTCCGGATCACACCGAGAAGGCCACGCTGTGGCAGCTGCTCGGCGTCGAGGAAAGGGTCGGCATTCGCCTCACAGAGAGCTATGCCATGGATCCTGCATCGTCCGTTTCAGGCTGGTACTTCGCTCACCCCGAGGCGCGTTACTTCGGTGTCGGCAAGGTGCAGGCGGATCAGGTGGCCGCCTATGCCCGGCGCAAGGGAATCAGTCAGAGCGAGGCCGAACGCTGGCTCGCACCGAACCTCGGGTATGAGCCGGGCCAGGGTTCCGCCAACGAGGAAGAAGGTGCGGCATGAGCCGCAACCAGGGTCAGGACAAGGGCGACCAAAGTACGGAGCAGGTGACATTCTGGAGCGTCGTCACCAGCACCCTCGCTGCCGCATTCGGAGTGCAGAGCCGCCGCAACCGTGAGCGCGACTTCGAGCATGGCCGACCTGGTGCGTTCATCGCAGCAGGAGCGGCATTCACGCTCGTATTCGTACTGATCCTGGTGTTGGTGGTCTATCTGGTGATCGGGACCGTGGCTAGCTGATCACGAACCACAACACCATCAGGGTGAGGCAGCTCACCACCACGACCGCCGCAAGGGCATCCACGGTCTCGTCGGACCAGGGCGCACTTGCCGCTTGCTGTTCCTTCTCCGCCGCTTCCTTTACTTCGCTGTCCGACATGGCCCGAATCCTCTCGAAAACGGCGGGCATTTTAGTGAAGCGGCCGTGATAAGGAAATCACCAATCGATCATTGGAGCGCGGTGTGACGACCTGCTAATGTCTGCGCCCTCGCCGAAAGCGATCACGGAACATTACCTCGATGTATCAGTACGATCAGTATGACCAGCAGATGGTGGACGACCGGGTCGCACACTATCGCGAGCAGACAAAGCGTTATCTCGCCGGTGAACTCGAAGAGGACCGTTTCAGGCCGCTGCGGCTGAAGAACGGTCTCTACATCCAGCGCCTCGCGCCCATGCTGCGGGTCGCCATCCCTTACGGCTCCCTGAATTCCCGGCAGCTCAGAATGCTCGCCCATATCGCCCGACACTACGACAAGGGCTACGGCCACTTTTCGACCCGCCAGAACATTCAGTTCAACTGGCCGCTGCTCGAAGAGGTACCGGACATTCTGGCCGATTTGGCCAAGGTCCAGATGCATGCCATTCAGACCAGCGGCAACTGCATCCGCAACGTCACGGCGGATCAGTTCTCCGGCGCCACGGTGGACGAGCTTGTCGATGCCCGCCCCTGGTGCGAGTTGATTCGGCAGTGGTCCAGCTTCCACCCGGAATTCGACTGGCTGCCGCGCAAGTTCAAGATCGCCGTGAACGGCTCCGCGCTTGACCGGGCCGCAACCATGGTTCACGACATCGGCCTCGACGCCCGGCGCGATGCGAACGGAGAGGTGGTGTTCGACGTCAAGGTCGGCGGCGGCCTGGGACGCACGCCGGTGATCGCGAGCGTCATTCGCGAGGGCCTGCCGGCCAAGCACCTGCTGACCTATCTGGCCGCGATCATGCGCGTCTATAACCGCTACGGCCGCCGTGACAACAAGTACAAGGCGCGCATCAAGATCCTGGTCCGGGCCATGTCGCCCGAGGGCTTCAGGGAGCGGGTCGAGGCCGAATGGGCGCATCTCATCGACGGCCCTGAAACCCTGACCACCGAAGAAATGGAACGGGTTCAAGCCCGCTTTGTGACACCATCCTTCGAGGATCTCGAAGACCGTCCCGAGGCACTCACTCGCGCCCTTGCGGAAGATGCAGCCTTCGCCCGCTGGCATGCGCAGAATGTCCATGCCCATCAGCAGCCCGGATACGCGAGCGTCACTCTGTCGCTCAAGCGCACCGGCGTCGCGCCAGGCGACGCGACCGACGTCCAGATGGATGCGGTGGCGGACTGGGCAGATGCCTACGGCCACGGGGAGATCCGCGTCACCCACGAACAGAACCTGATCCTGCCCCACGTCCGCCAGCAGGATCTTTACGCGCTCTGGCAGGCTGCCTGCCGGGAGCGCCTGGCGACACCCAATGCCGGAACGCTGAACGACCTCATCTGCTGCCCGGGCGGTGACTTCTGCTCACTGGCCAATGCCAAGTCGATTCCCATCGCCGAAGCGATCCAAAGGCGCTTCGACGACCTCGAGAAGCTTTACGATCTCGGGCCGATCTACCTGAATATTTCCGGCTGCATGAACGCCTGTGGCCACCACCACGTGGGCCACATCGGCATTCTCGGCGTCGACAAGAAAGGGGAAGAGTTCTATCAGGTGTCCATTGGTGGAGACTCCACCAATAGCGCCGCGATCGCCCAGATCCTGGGGCCTTCGTTCAAGCGCGAAGAAGTACCCGACGTTATCGAGCAGATCATCGACCTTTACCTGGAGCAGAGACAGGATGGCGAGCACTTCATCGACTGCGTCCGTCGCATCGGCACCGAGCCCTTCAAGGAGCGCGTCTATGCCTCGCCTGATCAAGGGTGAATCCATCGTCGAGGACACCTGGCTCTGGGTCGAAGACAAGACCGCTACACTTGCAGACCTGCCGGATGGCGACGTCATCGTTCCTCTGGCGCTCTGGCAGACCGAATCTGAACGCCTGCTCGAGCGCGCCGGTGCAGTGGGCGTCTGGCTGGACTCAGACGAGGAAGCCGAGGCGCTTGCGGGCGACATCGACAGGCTGTCGTTGATCGGGCTGCATTTTCCGGTTTTCGGCGACGGTCGTAATCTCTCCAATGCGGTGTTGCTGCGTACGCGCCTGGGATTCACGGGCGAGCTGCGCGCACTTGGGGATGTGGCGCGGGATCAGCTTTCCTACATGCGCCGTTGTGGTATCGACGCCTACCTGGTCGCTCCCGGTCGTGATGTGGAGCAGGAGATCTCCGGCCTCAAGGTCATGCACGACTACTACCAAGGTGACGTTCTCGACCCGCGCCCCCTGTTTCTTCGCGCCCAGCGCTGAGGCATCGCAGCGGCCTGTGCTCTCCCGATGGTCCATGAACGGCGTGGGCTAGCTCTCGAAATCCACGGCTTGACCGCCATGGATGCATACCAGATCCTGCCCCTAATCCGAGCATGTTTCCGAGGGGGGCGGCCATGCAAGCCGACCATGTAGCCGATCGCATCGCATTGATGGACGTCATGGCCAGTTATGCCAAAGGGGTCGACGAACGCGACCTCGATCTTTACCGCTCCTGCTTTGCGGACGACGTCGAAGTGGTGGGCTTCAGCGACGAAACGTTCCACGGTGCAGACGCGTGGACCGCCTACGTCAAACAGGCGCTGTCCCAATTCGGTGCCACGCAACACATGCTTGGCCCTCAGCTCGCCACGATCGACGGTGACACAGCCAACTGCCGCACCGACGTGCAGGCTCTGCATTACATGAAGGAATCGCCGGACACGACGCTGACGCTCTGGGCGACCTACCTCACCGATATGCGCCGCATCGACGGCGCATGGAAGATCACCCGCCACGAGCTGGTCGCCCGGGGGACCCGGATCCAGAAAGATCAGGCGTAGCCGAACCAGACTGCGGCGATTAGGATCACCGCGGCGGCAGCGAGCAATTTGGCGACCAGCGGCCAGACGAAGCGGAACCAGCGCTCGTAGGGTATCCCCGCGACACCGAGCATGCCCATCAGCACGGCATTGGTCGGAACGATGATGTTCATGAAACCGTCACCGAACTGGAATGCCAACACCGCGACCTGGCGGCTGACGCCGACTATGTCGCCTATGGGAGCCATCAGCGGCATGGTCACGAAAGCCTGCCCGCTGCCCGAGGGTACGAAGAGGTTCAAAACGCTCTGCACCAGCAACATGCCCACCGCGGCCACCTCAGCACCGACGTAGGACAACGGCAGCGCCAAGCCGTGGACGATGGTGTGCAGCACTTCGCCATCCTCCAGCACCATTGCGATCGCGCGTGCGAAGCCCACCAGTAACGCGGTCATCGTCATCGCCGCCGCGCCCTCGCCGAAGGCGCCGGCCGCACGGTCCGCCGTAAGTCCCCCAAGGAGCCAGGCCACAAACGCCAGCCCCAGAAACAGGGCAGCCAGCTCCGTCAAGTACCAGTCCAGAACCACGATGCCGACGACGAGCATAAGCAGCGTTAGGCCCATGGCCAGCAGGACCAGAAGATGACGGCGTTCAAACAGCGGGTGCTCGCTCAGCTTAGGAGGCTGCGCGGAGGCGATCCCGTACACCAGACTCGCGGTCGGGTCCGCCTGCACCCTCTGGGCATAGCGCCAGACGTGATGAAAGCCGATTGCAAGCAGAGGCAGAAAGATAAGCAACCGCAGTATGAGGCCGGATCCAGGCTGCAGACCGGCGACGTCCTGTGCCACTAGCACGGTAAAGGGATTGAGGGCCGAAGCGCCGTAGCCGACGCCATAGCCGACCGCCACGGTGCCCACCGCAGCCAAGGTGTCGAGCCGCAGGCCTCGACACAGGGTGATCAGGATCGGGATCAGGGCGATGTACTCCACCGCCATGCCGAACGTACTCGATGCGACTCCGAACAGGAGCATGCCGCCGAAGATCAGCAACCCTGCGCGATCGCCGAAGCGCACCAGCATGCGGCCAAGCGCCGCATCCAAGGTTCCCGTGGCGCGCACGACCCCCAGCACACCGCCAACGATGAGCACGAAGAAGATTACCGCCTGAGCATCGGCCAGCGCGCGCGGGATCACGGTCAGCACCGAGAGCGGTGAGAGCACCGGCGCCTCTTCACTGACCTGCCAGGTGCCAGGCACGATCACTTCGCGCCCTTCTTCATCGACGACGCTGGCGAACTGACCGGCGGGCAGGATCCAGGTGAGTACGAGGGCGACGACGATCATCGTAGCCAGCAGAATCAGAGTGTGGGGAACGCGCATCCTGCCTCCACGTCGTTACCGTCCCCATGCGGCACCGCTGCCTGCAACCGCTCGGATGCCAGCGCCGCAATACCACGATGCAGCCTTCAGAATGCCCAGTTCGCCCTTGACTCAGGCCTCCGGCCAGCGGATCGGACCCACCCGATACAGGTACTCGGGCTCGTGCGGCTCGGGAAAGAACTCGCTGGGAAAGAACGGCAACTTGCGACACCGGGTGTTCGATTTTCGTGCGAAGGCCCGGAACAGGTTCTGGGACGCCTTGTTAGAGGGCGTCACGCTGGCTTCCAGGTAATCCACGTTGCGGCAGCCATCCAGCGCCAGCAGATAACGCAACAGCCGTATTCCCACGCCCTGACCGCGCGTCTTGGGACTGACCCCCACCTGCCAAACGAAGACCGTATCAGGCTGTCTGGGCGGGCGATAGGCGAGAACGAAACCCACCATCTCGCCGTCCCGCTCTGCCACGACACAGGTGTCACCGAAGTGCTGGCAGAGCAGAATGTAGGCGTACGAGGGATTCGGCTCGAGTACGCCGGCAGCCTGCACGAAGCGCCACATCTCGGCACCGTCCACAGGTGTTGCCGGGCGATAAAGAATCTCAGCACTGGCGGCCATGGGCACATCCCGCTTCCTGGTGACGGACCTGCTTGGCCCGCACCCTCCCCGATGGCCTCATTCATGCATCATGGTGGAACAGATTTGCAAGTCCGGCCGCTTCCTCCGGGAAGCTGCTACAGCTTTATCCGACTTGGAGCGCCCCATGAAGCCACTGATCTTCACCGCCGTTCTGCTCGTATTGCTGGGCTGCGACTCTGCGTCGAATGACGACGCCAGCGTCACAGGGCCACTCCCTGCCGACCTCGTCTTAACGGGCGGCAACGTGATCACCATGGATGCCCAGCAGTCCGAGGCGGAAGCCGTAGCCGTCCGGAACGGTCGCATTGCCGCGGTCGGAACCGCGGCTGAGGTCGCGGCACTCATTAGCGATGCCACGGTCGTGATCGATCTCGAGGGCCGCAGCCTGCTGCCTGGCTTCATTGAAGGCCACGGGCACTTTCTCGGGCTCGGTGATGCACAGATGATTCTCGACCTGCGTAGTGCTACATCTTTCGAGGCCATCGTCGATGCGGTTGAGCTAGCGGTGGCCGAGAGCGAACCCGGCACCTGGATTCTCGGCCGCGGCTGGCATCAAGAGCGGTTCGACCCGGCACCCGAAGAGGCCTACGACGGTGTGCCCAGGCATGACGCCCTCAGTGCAGTGAGCCCTGAGCATCCAGTCCTGCTCACCCACGCCAGCGGCCATGCATCCTTCGCCAATGCGCTAGCCCTCGCCGAGGCCGCTA
>SLQW01000132.1 GCA_007131295.1 Pseudomonadales bacterium
CGCGCGCAGCGCGGCGCAACGATCGGCGGCGCAGCCGCCGCACGCGTCACGCCCGGATTCAGCGGCAGTCCTCGATCGGAGCGCCCGCCGAAGGCGGGCACTCCTTCCCACGGTGAAGCGCAGCTCTGCTGCGCTTCACCACTTATTGCGCAGTTCGCGGAGTTTGAGGAAGACGTCGCGGGGGCTCGGGTCCTTAGGGAGATCGGGGAAGTCCTCCCGCAGCTTGGCGATCACTGAGGGGCTGCGCAGGCGGAAGAAGGTGTTGATCTCCTTTTCTTCGGCGATCGTGGTCACCTTGGCATGCTCGGGATCGTGGCTGCCTTCGAGTTGGACAAGCAACTCTGCCGCGGCTTCGTTGTCCGGCTCCCGATCGAGGGTGAAGCCAAGATTGTTGGTGATGTAGTCGTGACCGGGGAAGATCTGGGTCGTGTCCGGAAGGGCCATGAGCTGATTCGCGAACGTAGCATAGAGTTCTTCCGGATGGCCGCCGTTGTGGCAGTTGCCGGCACCGGCATTGAACAGCGTATCGCCGCAGATCAGGGCGGGCGGATCTGATTCCGACAGCAGACAGACGTGACTCATGGTGTGCCCTGGCGTGTCGAGAGCCCTGAGCCGGACACTGCGCCCAACCCTGATCTCGTCGCCTGCGGACAAACCACGATCGATGCCCTCGATACGTCCGGACGCATTAGCGTGCGCCAGCAGCTTGGCACCGGTCGCGGCGATCATCGGTCGGTTGCCGCCGGTGTGATCACCGTGCTCGTGGGTGTTGAGGATGCTGGTGATCTCCCAGCCGTTGGCCTTGGCTCGGCTCAGGCACTTCTCGTGATCAAGGGGATCCACGGCCATGGCCTCGCCGGTTTCGGGACAGGCGATGAGGTAGTTGAAGTTTCGATAGCGGTTTCCGGTCCAGATCTGCTCGATGATCACGACTGCCTCCTGAAGTGTCTGCTCGGTTTCCACTGAGGCTACCAGCCTCGTCCCGCTTTGGCAGATCGTCATGGCAGGACACGCCGGGGAACCAGACAACGAGGATCGCCGGACCAGCCTTCCCGAGGAGCCTGTCGGACTTGGGACTGATCGACTTGTGCCGCCATCTCGGGCGCGGGATCATGTCGCTGTTTAGGCATCGGGGGTAGTACATGATCAAGCTCACCACGCAGGGCGCAATCCTTGGGGTCATCGCCTTCGTGATTGCTGGCTGCATGCCGGACTCCAGTGCCGATGCTCCGGGAACCAGCACGAACAGCGGACCGGATCCATTCGCCGAAGCACGTGCCATGCACGACCGCTTCATCACGCTCGATACCCATCTCGATACGCCAGTGCACTTCTCGCGGCCGGGCTGGGACATCATGGAGCGGCACGACTTCTTCACCGACCGCTCCCAGGTGGACTACCCGCGTATGGTCGACGGCGGGCTCGATGGAGGCTTTTGGGTCATCTACACCCAACAGGGACCGCGCACGCCTGAAGGCCACGCCATGGCGCTCGACCATGCCCTCATGGTGGCGATGCGCATCCGCGAGATGGTCGCGCGCAATCACGAGCACTTCGAACTCGCGCTGACGGCGGATGACGCCCAGCGCATCGTCGATGCAGGCCGCAAGGTGGTCTATATGAGCATCGAGAACGGGTATCCACTCGAAACGGACCCACGTCTGCTGGAGACGTTCTATCGCCTCGGTGTCCGCATGTTCGGACCGGTCCATTTCGCCAACAACGAACTCGGCGATTCGGCGACCGACATGGGAGGCCCCGAGTGGAACGGCCTCAGCGAAGCCGGCAAGGCCTTCGTTGCCGAGGCGAACCGACTTGGCATGATTCTGGATGCTTCCCACGCGTCTGACGATGTCTTCGACGATCTATTGGAGTACTCCGCGACCCCCATCGTGCTCTCCCACTCGGGTGTTCGTGCCATCTACGACCACCCACGCAATCGAGACGACGAGCGCCTGCTCCGTCTTGCCGAGCATGGCGGCGTGATCCAGATGAACGCATTCGGCGCTTATCTTCGGCCTGTTCCGCAGCCGCCGGGAAGAGCGACGGCCCTGCGTGAAATGCGCGAGGAGTTCGGTAGCCTGCTCGGCATGTCGCCCGAGCGCGTCGCAGCCATGGCCGAACGCCGGCGGGAGATCGACGAGCGCTATCCGGTCGACTTTCCGGATCTCGATGACTTCATGGCACACCTGTTGTACGCGCTGGAGCTGATCGGCGTCGATCATGTCGGCATTGGCGCCGACTGGGACGGCGGCGGCGGCGTCGAGGGCATGTGGGACGTCGCAGCCATGCCCCGCATCACCAAGCGTCTGATCGAAGCGGGCTACGACGAAGAGGATCTTGCCAAGATCTGGGGCGGCAACGTTCTGCGCCTGCTACGCGCCGCAGAAGATCATGCCCGCAGCGTGACTGCCGAAGCCACGCCCTGAAACCTGTCCATTTCTGCCACCACCGGGAAACCTCGATGATGCGTTGGTTGCTGCTCTCCGTTCTCCTGTTGACCGCCGCTGCGACGGCTCAGATGGCACCCGGACTCCCGGAAAGCTTCCTCGACAACCGCGACCTCACCGTCCCGGCGCCCTTGGAAGTCATAGGCTTCGAGCCCGGCGAACGGCATCCGCGCAACGATCAGATCGTCGCCTACTTCCAGGCACTGGACGCAGCCAGCGAGCGCGTGAAGGTGGAGGTCATCGGCCAGAGCCACGATGGGCGACCGCTGCTGCTCGCTTACTTCGGCAATCCCGACCGGCTCGCCGACCTCGATCGGGTGCGTGAGGGGCGCCAAGCGGCAAGCCGCGCCGGCGAGGGGCCACCGGTGATCTGGCTGGGCTATTCAGTCCATGGCAACGAAGCCTCCGGCGCGAGCGCCGCGATGGTGACAGCGTGGTATCTGGCCGCAGCAGAGACAGAAGAGGCCCGTGCCTGGCGCAACGACACGATCGTCGTGATGGAGCCGGTGCTCAATCCGGACGGGCTCGACCGCTTCGCCCACTGGGTGAACATGCATCGCGGTCGCCATCCCTCGGCCGACCCCGTTGACCGCGAGCATCGGGAGGCATGGCCTGGCGCCAGGACGAATTATTACTGGTTCGACCTCAATCGCGACTGGCTGCCGCTCGTGCACCCGGAGTCACAGGCCCGGATCATGCACTATCACCGCTGGCGACCCCATGTGCTCACTGATCACCACGAGATGGGGCACCTCACCAGCTACTTCTTCCAGCCCGGCGTGCCCGAGCGAGCGAACCCGCTGCAGTCCGCCCGCAATGTCGAGCTCACGGAAAAGCTGGCCGAGTACCATGCTGCAGAGCTCGATGCGGCAGGCGAGCTCTATTTCACTCAAGAGCGCTTCGACGACTACTACGTCGGCAAGGGTTCCACCTATCCAGACCTCACTGGCGGGGTCGGCATCCTCTTCGAGCAGGGCTCCGCCCGCGGCCATCTCATGCGCACGCCTTTCGGCCTGCGAACATTCGCTGATGCAGTAGCCAATCAGGTGCGCACTTCACTCTCAACGCTGCGCGGCGGTCATGAGCTCGGCGAAGACCTGATCGCGTACCAGGCCGAATTCTTTCGGGAGCAGCGCCAGGCGGCGCAGCGTGAACGCAACAGCGGCTGGCTGCTCGGTGACGGTGGCGATCCCGAGCGCGCGCGGCGCCTCGTCAATCTGCTGCTCACACACGACATCGAGGTCCGCCCCATCACCACGAACGTGACCATAGAGGGGCGCGAGCAGGGCACGGGCAGCGCCTGGGCCATCCCGTCCGATCAGGACCACTATCTGCTGCTGCGCTCCATCTTTTCCGAGCCCACGGATCTGCCGATGGACACGTTTTACGACGTCTCGGCATGGCCTCTGCATCGTTCGTTTGCTCTGCCCCTGGCCAGGGTTAATCGCCTGCCGGCCACTGCCGCCGCCCTGGATGCGCCCCTCCCTGGAAGCCGCGCCGCGTTGCCCCCGTCGGCGGTCGCATGGGCCATACCCTGGGATCAGTACGGCGCCGCACCTGCGCTCGCAGCCCTGCTCGACGACGGGCTGCGGGTGCAGGCCGCCACGGACCCCATCAGGATCAGAACGGCTGACGGCTCACGCTCGCTCCCACGCGGCACCCTGGTCATTCACCCAGGCATTCAGGAAGTCGATGCAACGGAGCTCCGTGAGCGCCTGCGCGATCTGGCTGACCGTCATCATATCGAGGTGCTCGCGGCCACGGGCGGTCTCACGCTTGCAGGGCCCGACCTGGGCAGCCCCTCCCTGCCCATGCTGGCACCGCCGCGTCCAGCCATGCTCACCGGCGAGGGGCTGCGCCCCAATCATGCCGGCTATATCTGGCACTGGTTCGACATGCGCCTCGAGCAACCGCTGACCCGCATCGACTGGTGGCGCCTGGCCGATCCCTTCGAGCCCGGAAGGCGCAACGCCCTCGACGGCATTACACACCTGATCCTGCCGGACGGTGCCTACGAACGTCTTCCTGCGAGCGTAGGCAGCCAGATCGAAGCGTTCGTACGTACCGGCGGGCACCTGATTGCCGCCCGGGGCGCCTCTCGCTGGGTTGAAGGTCTTGACCTCGATTGGCAATTCGACGGCGAGCCCCCGGAGCGGGCCTACCCCGGGGATCGTCCCTATGGCGACTACCAGGCGGATTTCGCGCGGCAACTGATCGGTGGCAGCGCGCTGCGAGTAGTCCTGGACGCCAGCCACCCGCTCGCCTTCGGCTACCCGGACGGCGAAGTCGCAGCCTTCCGGCGCGGCGCCCACCGACTGCAGGCCGTGCGAAATCCGTATGTGCACGCCGGCCGCTATCCGGAAGACGTGCTGCTCGCCGGCTACCTGTCTGAAGAAAACAGAGAGCGACTGGCCGGGTCCCCTGCGCTCAGTGCGACCCGCGTCGGACCCGGCGTCGTCATCCGCATGGCCGACGACTACCTGTTTCGCGGCTACTGGCTCGGGACCGAGCGGCTGTTCGCGAACGCCATCTTCTTCTCTGGCCTGATCGCGGAGACACGCCTGCCGAACAACGAATGAGCAGAGGAGTCCGCGCGGTGAGGGAAACCCATCGAAGCGGCACCTCCTGATAACGAGTGTCTTAATAACGTCAAATCGAAGCACTATGGTTTCGGTTTTCCTGGGAAGACCGGTCTCTGCACACGATGCGACGTATCCTGCTTGTTGTATTCGGCAGCTTGCTTGCCAGCGCTGTTTGGGCTGACTGCCATCCAGGTGATCTCGCGCCGCAATTCTGCGACCGAAGTGGCGATCTGGTGGCCGACCCGCCGGGCGACGCACGCGCCCTCCTAGATCCACGCGTCCTGGTGTTCGCCTACACGCCCGTGGAAGACCCGGCCACCTACGCCCGGGTCTGGTCAGGCTTCGTCGACCACCTCGCACGCGAAACCGGCCGCCGGGTCCAGTTTTTCCCGGTGCAGTCGAACGCAGCTCAGGTCGAGGCCATGCGCGCGGGACGCCTGCACGTTGCCGGCTTCAATACCGGTGGCACACCGCTGGCGGTCAACTGCGCGGGCTTCGTTCCGTTCGCCATGATGGCTGCCGAAGACGGCAGCTACGGCTACCAGATGGAAATCATCACCCGTCCCGACTCGGAGATCCGCGCGCTCGAGGACCTGCGCGGCCGCAGCGTCGCCTTCACTTCGCCCACCTCCAACTCGGGCTACAAGGCGCCGCTGGCGCTGCTGAAGGAGGAGGCCGGCCTCACCGAAGGTGATCTGCGGGCGGCGTTCTCCGGCAAGCACGACAATTCGATCCTCGGTGTCGTCAACCGCGACTACGAGGCGGCCGCGATCGCCAACTCGGTGCTGCGTCGGATGATCGCGCGCGGCGTCATTCGCGCCGATCAGGTGCGCAGCATCTACCGCTCGGAAACGTTTCCCACGACCGCCTACGGACATGCTCACAACCTCGATCCCCGGTTGGCGGAAAAGGTACGTGAGGCGTTCTTCAGCTATTCCTGGGAAGGGTCAGCCCTCGCGGCAGAATTCCGTCAGTCCGGCGAGGCTCAGTTCATTCCGATCACCTATCGAGAACACTGGCAGGTGATCCGCGACATCGACGCGGCCACCGGCGTCACCTACACCTGCCGCTGATGCGCCATCGAACCCGTGATCGCGACGCCGTCCGGGCGTCGCAGTAGACTGCCCCTTTGCGGTTGGCATCGAGGCCCTGAATGAAGACGCTGCTGTTCACGCTTCTGCTGCTGCTCGGGGCACCTGCCCTGAGTGACTGTCAGCAGGGTGTGCTCGCCTCGCACCTCTGCGACCGCAATGGCGATCTGGTGGCCGACCCGCCCGAGGATCCCCGCCGGTGGGTGGATCCACGGGTGCTCGTGTTCGCCTACACGCCGGTGGAGGACCCCGCCACCTACGCCCGCGTCTGGGACGGATTCATCCGCCATCTGCAACAGGAGACCGGCCGCCGCGTGCAGTTTTTTCCGGTGCAGTCCAACGCCGCTCAGATCGAGGCGATGCGCGCCGGCCGGCTGCACATCGCCGGCTTCAACACCGGCGGCACGCCGCTTGCGGTCAACTGCGCCGGCTTCGTACCGTTCGCCATGATGGCCGCCGACGACGGCAGCTACGGCTATCAGATGGAGATCATCACCCGACCCGACTCCGGCATCGAGCTGCTCGAGGATCTCCGCGGTCGGCGCCTCGCCTTCACCTCGCCGACATCGAACTCAGGCTACAAGGCACCTCTGGTCCTTCTGGAAAGGGAAGCGGGATTGCGCGAAGGCGACTTCTCAAGCGCGTTTTCGGGTAAGCACGACAACTCGATTCTCGGCGTGGTCAACCGGGACTACGACGCCGCGGCCATCGCCAACGAGGTGCTGCGGCGCATGCTCGCCCGCAACGTGGTCCGCGCCGACGCCCTTACCACCATCTACCGTTCCGAGACCTTCCCGACCACCGCCTACGGCGTCGCTCACAATCTGGCGCCTGAACTGGCAAACAGGATCCGGGCGGCTTTCTTCAGCTTTCCCTGGGAGGGCTCCGAGCTGGCGGCGGAGTTCGGACCTACGGTGGGCACGCAGTTCATGCCCATCAGCTACCGTGAGCATTGGGCGCTCGTGCGCGAGATCGACGCGGCCACCGGCGTCAGTTACGCATGCCGGTAGGCCTGCTGCGCATCGAAGGCTTGAGCAAGCGCTACGGTCGCGATGCGCTCGCGCTCGATGGCGTCGACCTGTCACTCGCCGCGGGTGAAGTGATCGCTCTGATCGGTCCGTCCGGCGCAGGCAAGAGCACGTTGATCCGCTGCATCAATCGCCTGGTGGAACCCAGCGCCGGCAAGGTCTGGCTCGGCGACACCGACCTGACGGCACTGGACGGCCGGGCCCTGCGCCGTGCCCGGCGGCGCATCGGCATGATCTTCCAGGAGTTCGCCCTGGTGGACCGGCTCACGGTGATGGAGAACCTGCTTTCGGGCCGGCTCGGCTACGTGGGCTTCTGGCGTGCGGCACTGCGGCGCTTTCCCCAGGCCGACATCGAGCGCGCATTCGAACTCCTCGAGCAGGTTGAGCTGGCCGGCATGGAGGATCGCCGCGCCGACGCCCTCTCCGGTGGGCAACGCCAACGCGTGGGTATCGCTCGCGCACTCATGCAGACCCCTGATCTCCTTCTGGTCGACGAACCCACGGCCAGCCTCGACCCGCGCACCTCGCGTCAGATCATGCGCCTGATCACACGTCTGTGTGGCGAGCGCGGCCTGCCGGCCGTCATCAACATCCACGACGTCCCGCTCGCCCGCCGCTTCTGCCGCCGCATCGTCGGACTGCGCCAGGGCCGCATCGTTTACGACGGTCCGAGCGACGGCCTCGACGAGGGGGTGCTCACGGCGATCTACGGCGAAGAGGAATGGGACGCGCCGGCAGAATCCGAAGTCGAGGCCGGTGACGAGGCACCGGTGTGACGGCGCGCACCTGGCGCCGCCCGCCGCTGATCGCGGATGCACGCCTGCGCTGGGGTCTGAGCGTGGCCGTCGTCGTGTACCTGCTGCTCGCGGTCAGCAGCCTGGAAGTGAACTGGCAACGCGTCCTCGACGGGCTCGAACGGGGCGCCGATTTCGCCCGCGCGCTGATCACGCCCGATTTCACGAGCCGCAGCGAGGACATCCTCGACGGCTTCCTCGAAAGCCTCGCCATGACTTTCGTCAGCACGGCGATCGGACTGCTGCTGGCCATTCCGGTGGCCGTCGGCGCGGCGCGCAATCTTTCGCCGCTGCCCGTGTATCTGCTCTGCCGCGGCTTCATCGCCGTCTCCCGCAGCTTTCAAGAGATCATCATCGCCATCCTGTTCGTGGCCATGCTCGGCTTCGGGCCCCTGGCCGGGGTGGCCACACTGGCGTTTGCCAGCATCGGCTTCATCGCCAAGCTCCTGGCCGAGGACATCGAGGCCATGGACCCGCGCCCACTGGAGGCGATTCGCGCCACGGGCGGATCGCTGGCGAAGACGCTGCACTGGGGCGTGATGCCGATCGTGTTGCCACGGCTCGTCGGCGTGGCCATGTACCGGCTCGACATCAATTTCCGTGAGTCGGCGATCATCGGCATCGTCGGCGCCGGCGGTATCGGCGCGACCCTGAACACCGCCTTCGATCGCTACGAGTACGACACGGCTGCCGCCATCCTGCTGCTGATCATCGTCATTGTCCTGGCCAGCGAGTACGCCTCCGGCTTCATTCGCGGGAGGCTGCGCTGATGCCGGTGTACTTCGACGACGGCCAGCCGGTCTGGCGGCGACGCTCGCCGAGGGCCGTGCTGCTGACCTGGCTCGGCTGGTTCGTCGCCGTCGCCGTGCTGGTGACGAGCTGGATGTTCGTCTCAGAGCGTACGATCTGGATCTTCGTCACCGACGCGCCCAGCCAGGGCGCCGACCTCGTCAGTCGTATGCTGCCTCCAGACTGGGCCTACACCGCGACGCTGCTGCGGCCACTCTGGGACACCATCAACATCGCGACCCTCGGAACGCTGCTTGCCCTGGTGTTCGCCACCCCGCTCGCGTTCCTGGCCGCGCGCAACACCACGCCCGCACTACCCGGCGTGCGTGCCGCCGCACTGCTGATCATCGTCGCCTCGCGTTCGATCAATTCGCTGATCTGGGCGCTCTTGCTGGTGACGATCATCGGCCCGGGCGTGCTGGCCGGCATACTCGCCATCGCTCTGCGCTCCATCGGCTTCATCGGCAAGCTGCTCTACGAGGCCATCGAGGAAAGCGACCATCGGCCGGTGGAAGCCATCGTCGCCTCCGGTGCCAGCCCTGGGCAGATGCGCCTCTATGCCATCGCACCGCAGATCGCTCCAGCCTTCGCGGGCATCAGCGTCTACCGATGGGACATCAACATCCGCGAGGCGACGATCCTCGGCCTCGTCGGGGCCGGCGGCATCGGGCTGGAGCTGATCGCCTCGGTGAACGTGCTCGCCTGGGGTCGCGTCAGTATGATTTTCCTCCTCATCCTCGCAACGGTGCTGCTCAGCGAGTGGGTCTCTGCACGCGTGCGTGCGGCCGTCACCTGAGAGCCGCTGCGTCTACGCCGGCCGCAGGATCAGGCCGGAACAGAATGGGGACAACACCGGCCAACGACATTTCCGCGGACAGGCCCCGTTCAGCCAAACATGGCATGCTTAGGGCCTGATTCAGCGCTCGCGGAGCAGGCAGGTGCCCTCCGCGAACGGAGTCGTTATGCGCAACGCTCTCTGTCGCAGCGGCATTCTGCTCATCGCTGCCGCACTGCTCGCCGCAGCCTCCCCCCTGCGATCGGTCGCGGAGGAGAGCCATCCCGAACTCAGCGACGTCGAGATCGAGAGTCTCCTGGCCCCGATCGCGCTCTATCCCGATGCCCTGCTCACCCAGGTGCTGATCGCCGCCACCTACCCGCTGGAAGTGGTCGCGGCCGCGCGCTGGGCGAGGGCCAATCCAGAGCTCGAGGGCGCCGCTGCGGTGGCGGCCACCAAAGCCTTCGGGTGGGATTCCAGCGTCCAGGCGCTGACGGCGTTCCCCGAAATCCTCGCGCGCATGGATGCGGATCTGGACTGGACCCAGACCCTGGGCGAAGCCTTCCTGGCCCAGGAGGAGGCCGTCATGGCGGCAGTACAGACGTTACGGCGCCGGGCCCAGGTGGCCGGCACGCTGGAGCGGCCGGAACATCTACGCCTCGACCACGATGGTGACGCCATCAGCCTGCGCCCTTCCCGCGACGAGCTCGTCTACATACCGTGGTACGACACGCGTCAGGCTTACGGCAGCTGGCCATCGACCCGGCATCCCCCGATCTACTGGGATCCGATCGCTTGGCATCACAGCGGTCGCGGTGCGCGTTCACCCTTCCTATGGGGACCGGCGATCCTGCTCGATCCCTTGTACTACCCCACGCGCATCGACTGGCACCGGCGCGGCGTGATCGTGGTGCACCGCGGCAGCCCCGCAGCCGACAAGTCACCCCGCTGGCAGCATGAGCCAAAGCACCGCCGCGGCGTGCGCTATCGCCGTCCGGATGTGGAGGATCGCTACTCGAAGCGCGAGTGGTACGGGACACGTCGCGGTCATCCCGACCGTCGCGACCGGCGTTCGGATCATGGCAGGCGCGGGGACCGCGGTCAGCCGCCTGCCACTTGGCCCGATCAGCCGACCGCAAGCCTGTCGCAGCATCGGGCCGGCGCGATCGACACGCGCACGGCCACTGAGCGCTTGCGCGCCATGCAGGCCGAATCTGCCCGCGCCAGCGCCGAGTCCCGTCGCTCCCGGGAAACCCGTCGCGAAAGCAGGCGCAGTGCGACACCGGGATCACGCTCGAGCCGACACTCTTCGGTCGAAGCCGCGACGCCGTCCGCTGAAGCAGTCACGGCTCCACGTCGTGAATCCCGCAGCACGGTGCGCCGGTCCGGACGTCCGGACGCATCCGATCGCAGCAGTCCCTCTTCGGCAAGCCGTTCCAGTTCGGGAAGCCGTCCCGACACAAGCCCCCCACGAGGCCTATCTGAACGCCGATCCGGCCCGGTCATGCGTCCGGCGAACACGCCGCCGGAGGTCAGAACGGCGCCTGCGCAACGGCCACCCCAGGGCAGGCAGGGCGTGCGCACGTCCCGACCCGATCAGGGCGCGGGTACTCGCAGAGCGGGAGGCAGACCCGGGCAAGCGCGTCCCGAGTAATCGCCTCACTCAAGCCTTTCCCGGCAAAAGCGACCTCACGCGACCGCCCACGGTCTCCCTATTAAAATTCACAGGTGCATGTGACTCCACGAACGGGCTAGAGTGCTGCAGTCAGTCATCGTGGGAGAGTAGACATGTCCGGTGTGGCGCGTTCGACGACGGAATCCATGCAAGCAGCCAGTGCGCTCACGGGAAGCGCTCTAGAACGGGTCGCGACCGTGGCCGAGGTCATTAGACAAGGCGGGGATCGCGCCCAGGAATTGCGGCGCCTTGATCAGGAAACGGCCGACACGCTGATCGATCATGGTTTCTTCCGCTTCACGCTGCCGACCGAGCTTGGGGGAGAGAACGCGAGCATCTGCGAAACGATCGCGGTACTCGAGGCGATTGCCGCGATCGATGGATCCGTTGGTTGGAACGTGATGATCGGCTCCGAGATCAACGCCATGGCAGCGGGCGGCATGCCGACCGACCTCGCGCGCGAGGTCTATCTCGACAACCCGCGCGTCATCATGTGCGGCGGCGGTGGTCCGGGAACCATGCCATCCCGGGCCGAAAAGCAGGCAGATGGTGGCTACCGGATCTGGGGCGAAAGCACCTTCATAAGCGGCTGCCACAACGCCGAATGGTGCTTCATGGCGGCGCCGATATTCGAGGACGGCAAACCGGTCGACCCTCACTCCATGCCGCGCATGTGGTTTCTGCACAAGTCCGAATACAGCATCGTCGACACCTGGGATGTCGCCGGATTGCGCGGCTCAGGCAGCCACACCGTGCGCGCAGAGGGCGCCCTGGTTCCTCCGAAGTGGGTCCCGGTGGAACTCGTCAAGCTTCCTGCGCTCTATCCGAATCCCGTGTACCGGGTACCGGTTCCGCTGCGTCTCTCCTACAACAAGGCCGCGGTCGCCCTGGGCGTCGCCCGGGGCGCTCTCGATGCTTTCGTGGATCTTGCCAACAACAAGACGCCCATGCTGTCGCCGTCGAAACTCAAGGATCGCCCCATTGCTCAGTACCGGATGGGCGAATGCGAAGCGAAGTTGCGGGCGGCTCGGGCCTTCGTCTTCGATGCCATGCATGCGATCGAAGTCGAACTCGAGGGCGGAGCCGAGCGACCCTCTCCGGAAACCACCAAGATCGCCCGCCTGGCCTGCACCTATGCAGCCAATGCCTGCATGGAGGTGGTCGACACCATTCACAATACGGCCGGCACGAGCGCCAGCTACATGAAGAACCCGCTCGAGCGGAAACTGCGCGACGCGCACGGCTGCGCATCCCATCGCTGGGTTTCGCACCCGCTCTATCAGGATCTGGGCAGCATCTTTCTCGGGCAAGAACCCTCGCCCGAGTTCGCCGGTCTGGGTTGACCCCCCGCGGTCAGCTGCGAACCGCCTGCCAGTGGGCGACGGCCACCTCGTCGCCCTCCTGGATGTGGACGTAACCCAGCATGCGGTCACCTTCTACGCGCCCGGAAAAACGATAGCTGCGGTGACGGTTCACCGCATGGAAGTCGATCCTGTCCGCGTGCAGGCGCACGTCCTCCATGAAGTAGCCCTGATCTCGCCCTTCCAGGCGCGGTTCGATGTCCTGAAAGTGCTGATCAACCTCCAGCCGCATCGGTTCACCATGACCGTCGATGGTCACCGTCCAGTGTCCCGACACATCGGCAGGCACGATCCAGAGGAAGAGACCACCGCTGACGGCAGCAGAGACATGCTGCTCCGGGCGCCAGTCACCCATGTCGAAGCTGTTCGAGACGATACGCGTACCCGGTGCGAGGGTCTCGAACAGAATGGGACGAAGACGCATCACCACATCCGGCATGAGGTACATGGTGACGACAGTGGCTCGGCTGAAGTCACTCTGGAAGAGATCCTCGTTGACGAAGGCGACCCGGTCGGCGACGCCGGCGCCCTCCGCGCGCAGGCGTGCCTCGCGGACGAGCCCGGGATCGAGTTCGATACCATGGCCCATGGCACCGCGTTCAGCGGCGGTGATGACGATGCGGCCGTCACCCGAGCCAAGGTCGATGACGTAATCACCGGGACCGATGTCAGCGAGCCGCATCATCCGCTCGACGTCGCGCTGCGGGGTCACGACGAAGGGCGCCACGAACTCAGCCAATGAAAGCAGCGGCAGCATTGCCGACAGCATCCCGAGCAACACCATGCGTGCCATACGTGAACTCCTCCTGCGTGTCAGACGACGCAGCCTCTCACCCCTTGCGGGCAAATTCGAGACCTGAAGCTTGCCGCGCCTTCCATGGGGCCCAAGGCCATCCGAGCCTAGGAGCTCACCCTGTCTATGAGCGGGCTTCCCTGGCAGACTGAGCATCTTCAGCAATGTATCGGCACGGGCTCGACCGACCGGGAGCCTCCCCATCCATGACTGCAACGCTGCAAACCGCCCGCCATCTGCTGCTCGGCATCACTTTCGTGCTGACCCTGGCCTGCGACCCGACTCAGGCCCGTGACCTCGGCGTCGACCCCGAGGATCTGGTGCCGGTGGAGCTGGCAGGCATCGGCGTCAGCGCTTCCGCAGGCGCGCCGCTGGTGCTGCTGCGACATATGGAAACCGGAGACGTCGTTCCGATCATCATCGGTATCGACCAGGCACGCGCCATTCTGATGGCCATGCACGGTGTGGAGCCGCCGCGGCCCATGACGCACGACCTGACCACCAGCGTGATCAGCGCCCTCGGGGCGTCTCTGGAACGCGTGCTGGTGGATGATCTGGTCGACAACACCTTTCTCGGCATGCTGGAACTGCGCGTACCCGGCCGCGACGAGCCAATACGCGTGGACAGCCGGCCCAGCGACGCCCTGGCGCTGGCGGTCCGCTCCGGCGCCACGATCCACGTGGCGCCTTCCGTCCTGGTGGCGGGCGAAGACCTGGACTACGAAGGTCTGGCCGGAGACCAGGTAGTGACTGCACTCGGCATTACCGTGGTGGAGGCCGGCCTGGACGAACGTCAGGCACTCGATTTGCCCGACCGCACGGGGGTGCTGGTACGGCGCGTCGTCGGCGAAGCTGCGCGCACAGACCTGGAGCCCGGCAGCCTCATCCTCGAGGTCAACGGTGACGCCGTGGCCACGCCGATGCAATTTCTCGAAGCTGTGCGGGATACGGAGCAGAGCTCCAGGGTACATATTCTTTACTGGCGTGACGGCGAGGAATACGAACTGGAGCTGGATCAGGGCGCGGGCGCTCCACAGCGCCGCGAGCCCGTGATCAGCGCCTGATCGTCGCCGCACGCGTTCACATCGGCTCGATTCGGTACAGACCACCTTCTGACTCGTCCGTGACGACGTAGATGTAGCCGTCCGGGCTCTCGCGGACATCACGAATGCGACCTACCGCACCGTTTAAGAACGTTTCTTCGTGGACGACGATATCGTCCTCGATCACGAGACGGGAGATGAGCTCGGGCCGAAGGCCGCCCGCGAGCAGGTTGCCCTGCCAGCGAGGGAAACGGTCCGACGTTACCAGCGCCAGACCCGAGGGCGCGAGGGTCGGCAGGAACTCGTAGACCGGATCGATCATGCCTTCGATGCTGCGAGCCTCGCCGTACATTTCCTCGGTGCGATAGTCGCGCCCCTTGCCGGCACGCGGCCAGCCGTAGTTCTCGCCGGCGCGCACCAGGTTGAGCTCGTCGCCTCCGCGAGGACCGTGCTCCGTCACCCAGATCGCGCCGGTTTCCGGATGCACGATCAGACCCTGAATGTTGCGATGTCCGATGGAAAAGATCTCCGGCAACGCCTCTTCGCCGTCAGCAAACGGATTATCATCCGGGACGCCCCCATCCTCCGTGAGGCGCAGGAGGGTGCCTGCGTGATCCATCGGATCCTGCGCCCGCGGCGGCTCTGCGCCACGGTCACCGATACTCACCAGCAGCGTGCCGTCATCCATCCATGCCAGCCGCGAACCATAGTGCCGGCCCGGCTGGGAACGCCGGTCCTGCTCGAAGAGGACCTCGAGATCCGTGAGTGCGCTGCCGTCCAGGCGCGCACGGGCCAACGCGGTCGTGGTGGCCTGGCGGTCACCCAGCGAGTAGGTGAAATAGACCCAGCTGTTGTCGTCGAAATCAGGGTTAAGCACCACATCGAGCAAGCCGCCCTGATTGCGTGCGACCACCTCCGGGACGCCGGTTACCTGCGTCACGTCACCGTTGGCGACGATCACCATCCGTCCGCCCCGCTCGGTGACCAGATAGCGGCCATCGGGCAGGAAGGCGACTGCCCAGGGGTTTTCGAGCTCTGCGAGCTTAACCACCTTGATAGGCTGATACTCGGTACCGGACTCATAGACGGTAGTGGGGAAAGCCGGCGTCACAGACATCGCTTCACGGGCGTCGGCGGCAACCTCTGCAGCCGTGTCGACATCTGCCTCGCAGGCCGCAAGGCCCAAGGTCGTGATGACGGCAAAAACTGTCGCTTTGACCGCATTGTGCTGCATCTTTGACTCCTGCCTTTGTTATGACGTCAGGGAGGATACCGACAGGTCAGGGGTGTTGCGAACCGGGCCATGGAGACCGCAGCGCCCGGGTCAGCGCAACACCTTCACACGGTCACCAGCACGCGGTTCACCGCGCGGGAAGCGCCCATTGAGAAGGCGCAGGCGATCGCCGCCGTCGCGACCCATGCGGTGGCGACGCGCCAGCGACTCGAAGGTGTCACCCGGACGTGCCTCGACCAGTACGACCCGAGTTTCGGTGGCCGCGGAGCGATCACCCTGGCGCATGTTGCGGAATGACCCCACGGTTTCCGAAAAACCTTCGATGAACGCCTCGTCGAAACTGGGCTCCTGGTTGTTACCGCGAAAGATATAGGCTCGACCGTCCTTGAAGGCGGTCGCAGCGAGCTGCAGCCGTGGCCCGTTCTCGGCTCGCCTGAGAACACCGAGGTAGGCCGGCATGCCGTCGACTTCGAGCGCCTCACCGGCCGCGATTTCGAGGCCCAGCTCACCGCTGAGAAACTGCTCAGGAGTCTTGCCGTCGCCCTCGAGCGCCTGCAGCTCGACGGTCATGGCCGCCCCTGAGATACCCGGAGGTACGGCAGTCAGAGTTGTCGCGCCATCGCGGACGTTCCAGCCCTCCGGGAAGTCGATGACGATACCGAGGCGGCCGTGGTAGTAGCGATGGCCACGGACCACGCCATCCGCCGCCGCATCGCCCCAGGGCAGACCGTCGATCATGGCGAGAAAATCGCCGACCGGCTCCACGTACTCCTCGGTTCCCGCGTTAGCCGCACCGAGACGTATCACTTCGTGCAAGCGCTGGTCGTTGCGGGGGTGGGTAGCGTAGAGGCCATGATAGGTCGGGCGCCGTTGCTGTACTTGGGCTGCAAACAGTTCCTGGTCCTTGAGAACCTGCAGCACCTGCAGCATGGCATTCGGGTCGTAGCCGGCTCTGGCAAGGTACTCGGCACCCAGTGCATCCGCCTCGAGTTCCATCTCCCGGCCGTAGCCGCTGACGAGCATCTGTCCGTAGGCCTGTCCTACCTGATAGATCGCCCCGCTGCCGGTCAGGATGCCTGCCATCACCGAGAGAATGCTGGTAGCGCGGCGGCCGCGCTGCTGCCGCGCCACGTGCCGGGCCGAGACATGCCCCACTTCGTGACCGAGTACCGCCGCGAGCTGGCTCTCGTTTTCCAGATACGCCAGGAGACCCCGCGAGATGTAGATGTAGCCGCCAGGAAACGCCATGGCGTTGACAGCAGCGTCGTCGAGGACGAAGAAGTGGTACTCCATGCGCCGGTGGTCCTGGCTCACGGCCGCGAGGCGTTGCCCAACCTCCGCGACGTAGGCGGTGAGCACCTCGTCGTCGTAGATCATCCCGGCTTCGACCAGCTCGTTGTGCATGCGCTCGCCCATGCGCACTTCACCGAGCTGGGCAGACGCATCAGTGGCCGCGAGCAGACCCGCGAGCAGCAGGAACCCGTAGGCGAGCAGTCGTGATCGAATGGCGATGGGAAGCACGCGTCACCTCTTCGTGCAACCTGCGACGGCAGCATGTTCACCCTGCCTCCGATGCGACGCAAGGGCACGACGGACGCAGGCTCGACGTTTTTTTGACCGTCGCAGGGCAGGCCGGTTCCACCCGTCAACCCACGCTCGGGACGCGGAACTGCCGACAACGGCGCATCGATTGGCTAGACTCCGCGCCCTTCTGCCAGCCGAGGAGCCTACCGACCGTATGGACGCCTTCTACGCGCCGCAAGCCACCCACAATCCCCTGCGCTGGGTCCTGCCCGTCGCACGCGGCCTCTGCGTCGGTCCACCGGGGCGTCAGTTCCTGTTCGGTGGCGTGGGACTGGCGGCCTCGGTTACCGCCATGGAGCGTTCCACCGGTCGTCCCCTGATCTGGGCGACCGCTCAGTATCTGTCGTACGCCAATCCCGATGCGATGCTGGACATCGACGTAGCCACGCCGGTGGCCGGCAACAGCGTCACCCAAGCCAGGGTGGTCGGTCACGTTGGCGAACGGGAGATCGTTACCGTCAATGCCGCACTCGGTCAGCGCGACGAGTTGCACTCGCGCCAGTTCGCGGTGATGCCGAGCGTTCCCAGGCCGGACGCCTGCGACCCGATCGAGCACGCGCATCGGGATCCCGATGGACTCCACGGCCGTTTCGAGCATCGGGCAATTCCACGCCACCCAGGCGAGGACGAGGGCCGCTCCCGTCAGTGGATCCGCTGCAGGAGCGGCTGCGCGATGTCCTCAGGGCTGCTCGCCGTGATTGCAGATTATGTACCCGCGGGCATTCGCACCGCGCTGGCCCAGCCGGCCGGCGCCAACAGCCTCGACAACACGTTGCGGATCATCCGCATCCGGCCGACGGAGTGGGTTCTCTGCGACACCCAGATCTTCGCCGTAGCCGCCGGGTTCGTGCATGGACGCATGCACCTGTTCTCCGAAGATGGCGAACTGCTGGCTACTGCCAGCCAGTCCGGCATCCTGCGTGTGTTCGACGGCTGAAGATGTTGCAGGCGGATCGGCGACCTGAGGCCGTACTCCTCAGTCTGCGGGCTGGTTCGCCAGCAGTTCCGCCACCAGCTCCGCCACCACCGCATCGGGGGTACGCATCACCCGCTCGGGCGCCGTGACTAGGGCCTCGTAGCTCATGCGGGCAAAGCGGTCCGGCAGTACCAGATCCTCGCCCACCAGCAGACCGTCCAGGGCTGCCCCGGCAATGGAGCGCGGCGACGCCTTGGGCATGGGAAAGCGGGAACCCATGTCCGTATCCACGAAACCCGGCAGGACCTGAACGACTCGCGTCCCCTGCACGGAGAGCTCATGGCGAAGGCCATGCGACAGCATGAGCTGCGCTGCCTTCGACGCACAGTAGCCGGTGTTGTCGGCCACGTGCATGAAGCTCGCCATGGAACCCACGTTGATGATTCCCGAGTGCGCAGACCGCGCCAGGACAGGGGCGAAAGCCCGGCTCATGCTGAGCACACCGAAGTAGTTCACTTCCATCGCACGGCGGATTTCCGCCATGCCTTCCGTGCCGGCGATCGCTGCCGGACAGTCCACACCGGCGTTGTTGATCAGCAGGTCCAGCTCGGCGGTCGCCGCAGCCAACTCCTCGATCCCCGCAGCATCGGTGACGTCCAGCTCCAGTGGCCGGATTCGATCACGGTCCGTGGCCGCCAGATCCTGCAGTTCCTCGAGATCACGCGCCGTGGCGTGTACCAGGGCCGCACCCCGTGCCAGCAGCTCCTCGACGAATGCCCTGCCGATGCCCCGATTGGCGCCGGTCACCAGGGCGCGTATACCCTCGATCTCCATGCTCGTCCTCGTTCAGCCGGTATTCCGCAGGCCGCTGGATATGCCCGCCATGGTCACCTGCAGAGCCCGCTCCACTGCCGCGGGCGGCTCACCGCCTTGCCGCGAGCGCTCCAGCAACTCCGCCTGCAGCAGATGCAGCGGATCCAGGTAGGTATTGCGCACGCTGATGCTTTCACGCAGCGCAGCATCGCGCGCGAGCAGGCGCTCCTGGCCCCGCAGCGCGAGCACGTCCGCAGTCAGCGCTTCCGCCCGCCTGCAAAGCGCCTCTCCGAGCGCACGCCGGTCCTCGGTGAGGAGGCGCTGCTGATACCAGCGCACCAGCGCGCAGTCGGTCTTCGCCAGGACCATCTCAAGCATGTCCATCTGCATGCGGAAGAAGGGCCATTGTTCTGCCATGCGCGCAAGCAGTTCGCGTTCGCCGGAATCCAGCGCCTGGTGCAAGGCCGCGTCTGTACCCAGCCAAGCCGGCAGCATGAGACGAATCTGCGTCCAGGCGAAAACCCAGGGAATGGCGCGCAGGCTATCGACGTCGGCCGTATCGCGACGGCGCGCGGGACGACTGCCGAGCGCAAGCTTGCCGAGTTCCCGCTCCGGCGTCAGCGCCCGGAACAGCGGCACGAATTCCGGATCCTCGCGGACGACGCCGCGGTAGCTGGCGAGGGCACGTCCTGCGAGCCGATCCATGGCATCGCGCCACTCGGGCTCCGGCATGGGCGGCGGCAGCAGCGTTGCCTCCAGCGTTGCGCCGGTGTAGAGCGCCATGCTCTGTTCGGCCAGCTCCGGTAGCCCGAACTTGAAGCGGATCATTTCGCCCTGCTCCGTTACTCGGATGCTGCCCGCCACCGAACCCGGTGGTTGGCTCAGGATCGCCGCATGTGCCGGCCCGCCACCCCGACCCACGGCACCACCGCGCCCGTGGAAAAGCGTCAGCCGCGCGCCGCGGCGACGTGCTACGTCCGTGAGCGCCTCCTGGGCGCGATACTGGGCCCAGGCGGCAGCCAGCTGGCCCGCGTCCTTGGCGGAGTCGGAGTAGCCGATCATCACATGCTGATGGCCCGAGATGAGCTCCCGGTACCAGTCGATCGCGAGCAGCGCATCGATCACAAGAGGTGCGCGATCGAGGTCGTCGAGGGTCTCGAACAACGGCACCACCGGCGGCGGCTGCTCGAGCCCGGACTCGCGCAGCAGCAGGAGTACCGCAAGGACATCCGATGGTTGTGCCGCCATGGAGATGATGTACTGCCCGATGGCCGCGGCCGGTTGCGCGGCCACCACTCGGCAGGTCTCGAGCACCTCAGCGACGGTCTCGGACATGGGCCACACCCGTGGAAACAACGGCCGTCTGCCCTTGAGCTCCGCGAGCAGAAAACGCTGGCGTGCTTCCTCGTTCCAGCCGCCATAACTGGCGCCTTCGGCATCACGTATGTCGAGGTGTGCGGTGATGGCATCGAGCACTTCGAGATGGCGATCCGCCGACTGGCGGATGTCGAGCCTGACAAGGTGTACCCCGAAACAAGCTGCCCGGCGCAGCGTGGCCAGCAGTTCGCCGTTGGCAATCACTTCCATGCCGCAAGCCATCAGCGAGCGATGACAGGCCCGTAAAGGCTCAAGCAGATCGTCCTGCTCGAAAATGATGGCGGACCGATCCACGGGCGCGTCGGGGTCGAGGCCCTCGGCCCACTGCAGCGTGCGCCGCAATCGGCCGCGCAAGGTACGCAGGATTTCGCGGTAGGGCTCGCGACTGTGCTCGCCAGCGAGCGCCTTGAGCTCCGGCGTCGCCCGCACCATGGACAGCTGCTCCTGCAGGGACTCTACGTCCCGCAGGAACAGATCCGCCGCCATCCAGCGCGCCAGCATCAGAACCTCGCGGGTCACCGCCGCTGTGACGTTCGGATTGCCGTCCCGATCACCGCCCATCCAGATCGCGAAGCGAATCGGTGTCGCAGCGAGCGGCAGCGGCTCGGCGCCGATGGCGACCAGCTCGCGGTCGAGGCGGTTCATGAATCGCGGCAGCGCGACCCAGAGGCTGTTCTCGACAACCGCGAAACCCCACTTGGCCTCCTCCTGCGGCGTCGGCTGTTCGTGACGGATCTCGTCGCTGTACCAGGCTTCGGCCACCAGCCGGGCCAGTGCCGTAGCGGATTCCTCCGCCGCTGCACCCGGTGACGCTTCGAGTTCGCCGAGCTGTTCAGCAATGCCGTCGTATTTGCGAATCAGGGTGCGGCGTATCACCTCGGTCGGATGCGCCGTAAGCACCAGTTCGATGGACGTATCGCCCAGCGCCGCGGCCATCTGGCGGGCATCGTGCCCCTGCTCGCGCAGGCGCGCGAATACCCCGCCGAGCAGGTCGGGCTCCGGCTCGGGTCCCTGCTGAGAGCGGTCCCTTACTCGGATCTGATGATACTGCTCGGCGATATTGGCGAGATTCAGGAACTGATTGAATGCCCGCGTCACATCCACCAGGTCATCCTGTGGCAGTGCCGCAAGATAATCGCGCAGCGATGCCCACGGGGTACCGCCCGCGCGGACACCCTTGGCGAGTTCGCGGATGTGCTCGATGCAGTCGATGAATGCCGCGCCGCGATCCGATGCGATCGCGCGTCCGAGCAGTTCGCCGAGCAGACGGACATCGTCACGCAGCGCCGGATCGAGCTCGTCCGTTCCGACCTCCGTCGCCGCGCCGCCCGGCGCAGCCTTTGCGTCCGTCATGGTTCCTCCATCAGCAGTTGCCCCGATGGTAACCCAATCACGGGCTCTGGCTCATGGCACGGAACTGGCCCAGCCCCGCGCCCTTTGGCATGCTCGCGTGATCATGGCAAGGAGTTCCATCATGACCAGCGACGCACTTGATGAGCGGGCCATCGATGATCTGGCGCGGCAGCTGCCCGCCTGGCGCCTCGACGACGATCGCAAGGGCATCCGCCGCGAGTTCAAGTTCGACGACTTCAATGCTGCATTCGGCTTCATGGCCCGCATCGCGCTTGCTGCTGAAGCCATGGGCCACCATCCGGAGTGGTTCAACGTCTATAACAAGGTCGACATCAGGCTTTCGTCCCATGACGCCGGTGGGCTGTCTGAACGCGACGTGAAGCTCGCCAGCTTCATCGACGATCTGCTCTGAACGGCGACGGGCAGAACCCGTCTGCAGCATTCAGCCGGAGGACTATCAGGGTGTCCAATCGCTCCATCGAGCTCGACGACCGCGTCCATCGCTACCTGATCGACGTCTCGCTGCGCGAGGACGCATTGGCGCGGGAGCTGCGGGAAGAAACGGCGCGCATGCCCGATCACAACATGCAGATCGCGCCGGAACAGGGGCAGTTCATGGCCCTCCTCGTCAAGGCAATTGGTGCAGTCCGCTGTATCGAGGTAGGCGTATTCACCGGCTACTCGAGCCTGCTCGTAGCCTCGGCGCTGCCCGCCGGGGGGCGTCTCGTCGCCTGCGACATCAGCGATGCCTACACCCGGGTCGCACGTCGTTACTGGCAGCAGGCAGGGGTGGACGACCGAATCGAGCTGCGCCTCGGCCCGGCGGCGGAAACGCTGGACGCGCTTCGCGCCGAAGGCGGCGAAGGCAGCTACGACTTCGCCTTCATCGACGCGGACAAGAGCAGCTACGACCGTTACTACGAAGCCAGCCTGAGGCTCGTACGCGCCGGTGGCCTGGTTGCCATCGACAACACGCTCTGGCACGGCACGGTGGCTGACCCGACGGTCGATGATGTGGACACGCGCGCCATCCGGGCGCTGAACGAGAAGCTTCTCGACGATGCCCGGGTCGATCTGAGTCTCGTCCCCATCGGCGACGGCCTCACGCTCTGCCGCAAGCGCTGACGTAACGGCTCACGGGACCACGGCGCTGCGCGCCCGCTGGGCGATCTCCACATGTTCCAACAGTGAGGCCACGAAAACACGCCGGGCGGCCACGAGCTGCTCGAGCGGCATCCGCGCCAGCGTGGGAACGTGCACGAAACCTCCAGTCACGCTGGCCCGCTCGTGTTCGATGCGATGCAAAATCCGGTAGAACAGGTGATTGCAGAGATAGTCGCCCGCGTGCAGGGACGTGCGCACGGGAAGGGACGCATCCGCGAGCGCCCGCTCCAGGCGCTGCCATGGCAGGCGCGTATGCAGCGCATGATCGGCGCCCGGAATGATCCAGGGCGCCGCAAACTTTGCGCCGTCCACATCGACCGCCTTCGAACTGGCTGCGTTCACGGCGAAGCGCTCGATGCGAATCTCGTCGTCCTCCGCCTGCCCGAACGCCACCATCGCCCGGACGCTGTCGTCCCAGGCGTCGGCGACCACCGGCCAGGCGCGCTCCCAGCTTACCGGAACCTCCAGCGTGCGCACCTGCCAGCCTTCGGCGGCAACGCCCTCCTGCCCCCGCAGCAGCTCCCAGGAGGCATTGCGATCGTAGCAATCCCAAGGCGCAAAGCCGGTGAGGAGCAGTGTTTTCATATTGCTTCCGTCACGCCTCCTGACTTTCCCCTTCGATCTCGATGACGATCTCCGTTGCCAGGACGCAATCATTGTCGCCTTCGATTCCGAGCGCCTCGATCAGTAGCTCGACTGCCAGGGCTTCCGCCGACACGTTGGTGACGCTTTGCCCGTCGTCGGTGGTCATCACCTCGGTGAATGTCGTCTCGTCCGAGAAAACGGCACAGCCGGTACCACCTTCCTCCAGCATGAGATCGATGCGGTTGTCTTCGATATCCATGATCTCACCCCTGCGCGTCACCTGCTCCGCTTCGTCCGCAGGGTCGACTTCCACCGCGATGGCGGTGGCGAGCAGGCGCGGCTCCTCGACGTCCGAACCCGCAAGACGCACGCCCATGGCACGCACCCGGGTCCCTTCGGTCAGGACGGAAACGTCGAGCAGCTCGCCGCGCTGGTCGAACAGCAGGGCACCGGGCTGAACCTGCACGAGCCGCCCTTCGTCTTCCGGATCGGAGCGGTGGCGCAGCCGGAAGCGGTCGTCGGCAAGGTCGTCCGCGAGTACACCGCGAATGCGTTTGAAGTCGGAGCGCTCACCAAGCTGCACCATCAGCGCCTCGAAGCCAAGGCGGCCGTTGATCTCCAGCAGGCGGCCCGCCACGATCGCTGGCGACTGGTCGTCGACGGCACCGAACTCGATGGGATTGCCGTCGCGGTCGAAGAACACCGTTTCCTCGTCCTCGGCCGTAGCCAGATCGATGCGGCGGCACTCGTCCAGCCGTCGGTCACCCGCTCCGCGCCCTGTGAGCGGCCGCGCATCGCAGAGTTCGAACGCGTTCTCGTCTTCCGGATCGGTCAGGAGCTGGATTCTGCCGCTTAGGAACGTGATCCGGCGCAGATCGGCGTCACCGATGATGTCGACGAAAACCACCGGGCGAAAAATGACGGGTCCACCAGGGGTGATGAGGAAGGCCGGGCCCGCCCGGATGTCGAGCTGCACCAGCACCACGCGCCCTTCCGCGATTTCGAACGGACCGCGCGGGTTGAGATCGAGTTTGCCATTCGCGACCAGCCGCGCATTCTCCGTGTGTTCTACTGCGCCGTCCTCGTCGAGCCGGTTGAGGACAATCGAATCGAGCTGAAGGCGGATCTTGCTGTAGCTGCCGACGGGCACGTCATCCACCGCCACCAGCAGTTCGGTCGCGGCCTCGAGCGCGAGCAGGTCGAAGGTGAAAGGCTCTTCACTGAGCAGCAACGGACCGTCGCTGTCTTCACCACCGATGAGGGCGACGCTGTTCACCGTGATCAGAATTTCATCGAAGTCTCGCGCCGGATCGTCGCCGACCGTTATACCGAGACTGCCGGTAGCGCTGCCATCGGCGACGGGAGGGCTTTCACCGGCGACGGGATCGAGACCACCGCCACTCCCGCCGCAGGCGCTGATGAGCGCCAGCAACAAGCCCGCGCAAACCGCGCGCCAGCTCGAGAATTCGCTTCTGCTGACGATTGAATTCATGGTGTGTCTCCCTGGGGAACATTCGGATAGCCTGACATCGTCCCGCTTGTGCATTCTACCGGCTGTGCGTCAGCGCACACTTTTCTAATGCGCGACCGAGCGCGGCGCGGTGATGGGGGTTTGCCCTGAACGACGTCATCTGCGCTAGACTCGCACGATGAGCGATGGCGATGAGCGCCGAGGTGGCAATGAGCACGGGCAAGAACAGCATCGACGAAGCGGCTCTCCGCACGACCCTGCTCGAGCAGCGTGCCATGCTGCTCGATCGCGTCCGGCGTTTGGACAAGGACGTGCATCATCGGGAGGAGCCGCTGCCGGCGGATTTCGCCGAGCAGGCCGTCGAACTCGAGAATCAGGAAGTGCTCGAAGCGCTAGATGAGGATGCCCGCCAGGAGCTGCGCCAGATTGACCGGGCGCTGCGACGCATGGACGAGGGCAGCTATGGCGAATGCGCCACCTGTGGCGCAGCGATCGCTCCGCAGCGGCTGCAGGCACTGCCATGGGCAACACTCTGCATCGACTGTGCGTCTCTCGCCGAAAAGGGCGCCCCCTGACCTGAAGCTGGCTAGCTCAGGGAGCGCGCACTTCAGCGCAGGTCGCGCAGCGCTGCCGCCTGCTCCTCGGTCAGGTAATCGAACTCGCCGAGGGGACAGCCCACGCCACGGCGAAAACCGAAGCCCTCGTCGACCAGTTCGTAGACGATATCCAAAGAACACAGGCGCCCGCTGCGCGGCTCGTAGAGGAATCGACTGTGCCGCCGAATGCCCGGGCAGGGACGGGACAGGCGATTGCGCCAGACGTCGCCGCCGCCGACGTGGAACAGCAAGGTGTGGTTGCCGATGGGCTCGATCCTGCGAATACGGCGAACGTCTATGCAGCGCTGGGGAGCACCAGGCGGAAACGCTTCATAAACTTCTTCGGCCGTGGCCATGGTCGCTTCCATCGCTTCATGCTCGCTATCCGACGCCTCGTCGACCCGACCAGCGCAGGCCGTGAGCGCGAGCACGAGGGCAAAAGCCACAAGGGCTCGCCAGGAAAAGGCAGACATCTTCATCTCCATGCCGGCCCCAGGCCGGCTGCATTTGCCTTCCTTCAACGAAGGCGGTCGACGGTAGCGAGAACGACCCGATTGAGACGGGATATCCTCAGGTCTCCCATAGGGGTTCCGACTCCGGAATTCAATGTCAGCCCGAGCGCGATGCGGCGCTCGGGATCGGCCCAGGCGCCTGACCCACCGAACCCGAAGTGCCCGAAACCCATCGGCACCCGGCGACCCGGCGCGAACACCCGATGATAGCCCAGCCGCCAGTGCATCGGCAGGAACAATACCCGATCCCGCTGCCAGCTCTGCACCTGGGCGATGGTGTCGACGCGCTCGCGAGTAAGCAAACGGACCCCATCCAGGACGCCACGCTCCGCGAGCATGGCGTAGACGCGCGCCAGCGAGCGCGCCGTGAACTGACCGTTGGCCGCCGGAATCTTCGCCATCACTGTTTCGTCGGCGTTCCAATCAAAAGGTTCCGTGAAAGGTGTCAGCGCGCTGCGAAACTCAGCGAAATCGATCCCGGCTCGGCACAGACCCGCGTGCACCCAGCGCCTCAGCGTGGCCCTGAGGCCGCGCTCGGAGACGCGCACGGGCAGCACGATGCCGTCGTTGTGGATGAGCCGGGCCCGCCTGCTAAGGGCCGCCTCCGGCAGGCCGATATACAGGCCGTCCAGCCCGAGCGGACCAGCAAGCTCGCTCGCCAGGAGCGCTTCGAGCGGCTGCTCACCGATGATTTCCGCCAGCCCCCCAGCCAGCCAGCCGTAAGTCAGCGCATGGTAGCCATGGGCCTGCCCCGGGGAATGCGCGGGCGTTGCTGCCACCAGCCGCGCCTTCATGCCCTCCCAGTCGAGCATGTGTCGTGGCGTGCGGGTGAGATCGCTCATGCGATAGAGGCCGGCCTGGTGACACAGCACGTGACGCAAAGTCATTTCGGCCTTGATGCCTGCGGCGAGTTCGGGCCAGAACTCGACCACGGGCCGGTCGAAGTCGATTCCGCGTTGTTCGAGCAGGACATGCAGCAGGGTCGAAAGCACGCCCTTCGTGGTCGAGAAAGATGGAGCAACCGTGTCCTCGAGCCAGGGTCGGCCTTCGCGGTCACGGGTACCGCCCCAGACATCGACCACGCAGTGGCCCCGATGGTAAACACACACCGCCGCGCCGCCGGCTCCTCGACGCGGCAACTGTCGACTCAGCGCACCTGCAACGTCTGCCCAGGCCGGATGCACGTAGCCACTCAATGCCATGTCGACTCCAGCGTTGCGGCGAGCGCGCCATGCTGCCAGTAGCTCGGGCATGCTTCCAGCGGACGACCCAACCGGCACAGGTGCTGGCGATCCGTGCCACAACGGCATAGATTGACCCTGACCGCCTGGCTGCCAAGGAATGACATCAGATGGCACGACCGCTGCCTGATCACCCGCAACTGACCGGCAACTTCGCCCCGCTGCGCATGGAGTGCGACGCTCCGGACCTCATCGTTCACGGCGAGCTTCCGCGCGAACTCTGCGGCAGCTACTACCGCAACGGACCGGACCCTCAATACGCCCCAAGGGGTCAGCACCATTGGTTCGCGGGTGACGGCATGATCCACGCCTTCCACTTCCGCGATGGCCGGGTGGCCTACCGCAATCGCTGGGTGCGGACGCCCAAATGGGACTGGGAACATGAGGCCGGCGAGGCCCTGTTCGCCCCCTTCGACCCTGCCAGCAGCGACCCGCGGGTCGCGGGGCGCGATTCCACCCTGGCGAATACGAACATCGTCTGGCACGGGAATCGCCTGCTGGCGCTCGAGGAAGCTCATGCGCCGTACGAAGTCGACCCGGAGACGCTGGAGTCCAAGGGCTACTGGACTTTCGACGATCGCCTCGAAGGTCCCATGACCGCGCACCCGAAACTGGACCCGGAAACCGGGCAGATGCTCTTCTTCGGCTACATGGCCGCGGGTCCGTTCACGCCCGACATCGCCTGGCATGAAGTGGCTGCCGACGGCACGCTGACACGCTCGGAGACGTTCCAGGCACCGTTTCCGAGTATGGTTCATGACTTCGTCACCACCCGTGAGCACCTGATCTTCCCGATCTTCCCGCTCTCCGGCAGCCTCGAGCGCGCCATGCAGGGCCGGCCTCCTTTCGCCTGGGAGCCTGATCTGGGCAGCCACATCGGCATCATGCGGCGCGACGGAAGCGCACGCGACATGCGCTGGTTCGAGCATGATCCCTGCTACGTCTTCCATCCCATGAACGCCTGGGCCGAGGGCGACAAGGTGATCGCGGACGTGATGAAGTTCGAACAGGCACCGCTGTTCCCGAATCCCGACGGCAGTCCTGGCGATCCGGCCAAGAGCCAGGCGCGCCTCACCCGGTGGACCTTCGATCTGGCGGCCAACAGCAGCGCCGTCAGCGAAGAGGCACTAGACGATTTTGCCGGCGAATTTCCCCGCTTCGACGAACGCCGCGCAGGCCTCGCCTATCGGCACGGCTGGTTCGCCTGTACGCCTCCGGGCACCCGCGGCAGCCTGGGAGCCTTCACCGCCATTGCCCACATCGACCACGCCACCGGCAGCCGCAAGGTTCACCGGCTGGATCCTGGCGACGGCGCTTCCGAACCGCTCTTCGTACCGCGCTCGGAGCAGGCACCGGAAGGCGACGGCTTCCTCCTTGCACTGGTGTTCCGCGCGGCGACGCTACGCAGCGAACTGCTCGTGTTCGATGCGCTGAATATCGATCGCGAGCCGCTCGCCCGCGTCGAACTGCCGCATCGGGTACCCTACGGCTTCCACGGCAACTGGCGCCCAGCCGGCTGACCCGACGCGGCCGGGCGACGTATCATCACGCGGGCGCATCGCACTACCAACGAGGACTACGCATGTCGCAAGCCGCCGCGGCGTCATCGGAAGCGGTCACCGCCTGCGTCCTGATCATCGGCAACGAGATCCTCTCCGGCCGTACCCAGGACGTGAACCTCGCCTTCATCGCACGTACGTTGAACGAGCGGGGCATCCAGGTTCGCGAGGCACGAACGATTCCGGACATCGAGGAAGTCATCGTCGATACGGTCAACGCCGTGCGCAGCCGCTTCGACTATGTATTTACCACCGGCGGCATCGGCCCGACCCACGACGACATCACGGCCGAGTGCGTCGCTCGTGCTTTCGGCGTACCGCTCATCATGCATCCGGATATCGAGGCGCGTATCCGCGGCTACGCCGCGCAGCGCGGCCTCGCACCCGATGTGATCCAGACCAGTCTGCGCATGGCGCGGGTTCCGGAGGGCGCCGACCTCATCGACACCGAAATCGGCGCCCCAGGGTTCCGCATCGGCAACGTCTATGTGATGGCGGGCATTCCGGCGGTGATGCAGTCCATGATCAGTTTGCTGGCTCCAAAACTGAGCGGCTCGCTGCCGGTACGCTCGCGCAGCATCGGCGCCTTTCTCGGCGAGAGTCTGGTCGCCGACCCCCTGCGAGCGATCCAGGACCGCAATCCCGAAGTCGACGTGGGCAGCTATCCGTTCTCCGAGAACGGCCGCTACGGCACCACCCTCGTGATCCGTGGCACCGACGAGCAGCACCTCAACGCCGTCCTTGCCGAGATCCGCGCCATGCTAGACGGCCTCGGTGCGGAGACCCTGCAGCGCGATTGAGCGCTGCTTCGAGGCGACGAACTGGACATACAACCTGAAGGTGTTCGATCCGACCTGGTTCAGCAAACCGGGCGTCGATCTGCGCTAACGACTCGAGAAGCAGCTTGCGTTCAAGGGTGGCGAGCGCCTGGAATCGATCACCCGCGGCTACCTACGCTTCCTCGAACTCGGCGGGAAGCTCGAGTTTCAGGAACCGCGCCCCCGACTGATCCGGCGGCCGCTGACCGAAGGCATTCCCGTGATCACCGGACTCTCGGCGACCTACCTGTACGGAAGTGCCCGCGAGTGGGGCCCGAACGACGACTACGACGACATTCGCGGCGATCCCTCCGGACACTTCGTGGCGCTGTCTGGCTACGACAAGCAGCGGCGCCTGGTGGATGTCTCAGATCCGCTGCTGCGCAATCCCATGACTGAGAGTCAGCACTATCTGGTGGGCATCGAGCGCGTGATCGGCGCCATCATGCTCGGTGTGTTGACCCACGACGCGAATCTGTTGACGCTCGAACCGAAGCGCGAGCGGCCGAGGAAAACGCCCACGTGAGAATCCTGTTCGTCGTCGACACACCGAAGGACTGGCCGCTGGACATCGACGGCGTCGAAGTGATCGGGGCGAGACAGTACCTCACCGAGCCGGCCTGGACGGAACTGCGGCGGGCACGGGTCTTCAACCTCTGCCGTTCCTACGCCTATCAGAGCGTCGGCTACTACGTCTCGCTGCTGGCCGAGGCGCGCGGTCACCGGCCGTCACCGAGCCTCGCCACCATCCAGGACACCCGGTCCCGGACCGTGGTCCGGATGGCCTCGGAGGACCTCGAGGAACTGATCCAGCGCAGCCTCGGCAGCCTGCATTCCGACGAATTTGTGCTCTCGATCTACTTCGGTCGCAATCTGGCCAAGCGCCACGCGACGCTGGCCGCGCGGCTGTACGAACTGGCGGAGGCACCGCTGCTGCGCGCCCGCTTCGTCCGCCGCGAGCATTGGGAACTGGTGAGCCTGAAGCCGATCTCCGCCGATGCCGTTCCCCCGGAACACCACAAGTTCCTGGTTGGCGTCGCCGCGGAGTACTTCGCAGGCAGGCGGCCACCGACCCGGCGCCGATCGACGTCCCGCTACGACCTGGCGATACTCGTCGATCCCGACGAGCCGGATCCGCCTTCCAACACCCGCGCACTTGCGCGCTTCGAGCGTGCCGCACGCAAAGTGGGGTTCGAACCCGAGCGGATCACCCGCGAGGACTTCAGCCGCATCGCCGAGTTCGACGCGCTGCTCATACGTGCCACGACTTCGGTCAATCACTACACCTACCGCTTCGCCCAACGCGCGCAGGCGGAAGGGCTCGTGGTCATGGACGACCCGGGGTCGATCCTCCGCTGCACCAACAAGGTGTTCCTGGCGGAGCTGCTGCAGCGGTTGAAGATCCGCCAGCCGCGGACCGTCATCGTTCATCGTCGCAACGTCGACTCCGTCATCGACGAACTGCGCCTGCCCTGCGTCCTCAAGGCTCCCGACAGTGCCTTCTCCCGTGGCGTGCACAAAGTTGATTCTCGCGATGCCCTGGTGAGCATGGTGAAAGAACTGCTCGAGCGCTCCGAACTGATCGTCGCCCAGGAATTCCTGCCCACCCGCTACGACTGGCGCGTCGGCATCGTCGACGGCAAGCCGCTGTACGTCTGCCGCTACTGGATGGCCAACCGCCACTGGCAGATCGTCAAGCACGACGCTTCCGGCAGGAAGGCCGAGGGCAACGCGGACACGCTGGCCGTGGCCGATGCGCCAAAAGAGGTGGTGCAGATGGCCCTGAAGGCGGCGAACGCTATCGGCAAAGGCCTCTACGGCGTCGACATCAAGGAGTCGGAAGGCCGCTACTATGTCATCGAAGTGAACGACAACCCGAGCATCGATGCCGGCACCGAAGACAGCATCCTCAAAGACGCGCTGTATCTCGAGATCATGCGCACCTTTCTCGCGCGTGTGGAACGTCTGAAGCGCGGCGATGGCTGATTCCCTGCACCTGTTTCAAGCCTTCGGCGACGAGCGCGCGGCGCTGGAAACCATCCTCGCTCAGGGCACCCTGGCCCGGCGCCTGCGCCGCGCCCTGGCATTGCCGTCAGAGCGACCGCCGGTGCGGGACGCGCTCTCCGAGGTCTATCGGAGCCTGGCCGATTGCCTGCGCACGGGGAGGCCTTTCCGTGTTCGCTGACGTCGCCTTCGTCATGTCTTGCGAGCATGCCACCTGCGACGTGCCGAAGGCCTGGCGGCATCTGTTTCCGGACCCGACCCTGTTGCAAAGCCATCGCGGCTGGGACCCGGGTGCTGCCGCGGTGGCACGCTCCCTCGCGCGACGCCTGAAGGCACCTTTGATCCTCGGCCGGGTCACTCGCCTGCTCGCGGATGCGAACCGCTCCGCACACCATCCACACGTTCACGGCGAGGCGGTTCGTCGCCTGCCCGAGCCGGAGCGCAGGGCAATTCTGGCCACCTGGCACGAACCTCATCAGCACGCCGTCATCGGCGCCGTCGAGATCGGGCTCGCTCAGGCGCGTCGCGTCGTCCACATCTCCTGCCACTCCTTCACACCGGTGCTCGACGGCCATACGCGCGCAACCGACATCGGCCTCCTCTATGATCCCGGGCACGGCCAGGAACAGGAGCTGGCCCTCTCCTGGCAGCGCGCGCTAACTGCCGCAAGCGCACTGCGCACGCGCCGGAATTATCCGTATCGCGGCAGGGATGACGGCATGACGCGGATCTGCCGACACCGTTTCGGCGACGCCTACCTGGGCCTGGAACTCGAACTCAATCAGGCGATGTTGACCGATAACGAGTTTCCCTCCGAGCTCCGCGCCTTGGTCTGCCGAGGCCTCATCGACGCCGTGGCCGAACTGACCGCTGCCGTCTGAGCGCAGCGCTCTGAGGCAGGCCCGCGCCAGGTTGCGATCGCTGCGCCTTGGACTGGGACTCGGCGCCATCTGCAGCGATAATTGTCGGACCGAGTGCCGACCGGATAAGCATGCGATGATGGCAAAGACCGTTGCCGGCCTTGCGCTGCTGGCATTCGCGCTCATGGCTCCGGCAGCGAACGCCGCCAGCGCGGAAGTAATCGACGCCCGCGCCGACGCGGCGCTGGAACGCCTCTATGCGCAGACCGCCGAAGCGAAAGCGCTGGTGGAGCGTGCCGAAGGCGTGCTGATCTTCCCGCGGGTAATCAAGGCCGGTATCGGTATCGGCGGTGAGTACGGCGAAGGTGTACTGCGCATCGGCGGCGAGCCCGTGCAGTACTACAGCACCGCAGCGGCTTCCATCGGCTTTCAGCTCGGCGCCCAGGCCAAGGCCCAGTTTCTGCTGTTCATGACTCCGGAAGCGCTCGCTGGCTTCCAGGCGAAGGACGGCTGGGAGATCGGTGTCGACGGCAGCGTCACTCTGGTCCGCATCGGTGTCGGCGGCTCCATCGACACCACCACCGCACAGGCACCGGTGATCGGCTTTGTCCTCGCCGACCGTGGCCTGATGTACGACCTCTCACTCAGCGGCTCGAAAATTTCGCGCATCGCACGCTGACCTGCACCTGGAGATCTGCATGTCCGACAGTTTCGATCTGACCGGCAAGGTCGCCCTCATCACCGGCGGCAGCCGCGGCCTCGGAAGGGAAATGGCTCTGGCCTTTGCGCGCCGTGGCGCCAGCGTGGCGATCATCAGCCGCAAACTCGAGCAGTGTGAGCAGACCGCCGAAGAGGTGCGCGCCATCGGCGCCGATGCCTTCCCCTGGGGCTGTCACGTCGCCGACTGGGACCAGTGCGGGGAGATGGTCGACGCGGTCTACTCCCACTTCGGTCGCGTCGACATCCTGGTCAACAACGCCGGCATGTCGCCGCTGTATCCCTCTCTCGCCGAGGTGTCCGAGACCCTTTTCGACAAGGTTCTGGGCGTCAATCTCAAGGGCCCTTTCCGGCTGATGGCCCTGGTGGGCCAACGCATGGCGGAGGGTGACGGCGGCAGCATCATCAACGTCTCGAGCGTTGCCGCAGTGAAGCCCTCGCCCGACTCCGAGCCCTATGGCGCTGCCAAGTCCGGGCTGAACGCCCTCACTCGCTCCTTCGCGTTCGAGTATGGTCCGAAAGTGCGGGTGAACTGCATCATGGCGGGTCCGTTCCTCACCGATATCGCCAAGGCGTGGGACATGGAGACGTTCGAGAAACGCGCCGCGTCCACCATCGCACTCAAGCGCGGCGGGCAGCCGGAGGAGATCGTCGGCGCCGCGCTGTACCTGGCGTCCGAAGCATCGAGCTTCACCACCGGCGCCATCATCCGGATCGATGGCGGTAC